>NZ_JBPVTR010000017.1:0-142767 GCF_051851455.1 Pseudochrobactrum albidum | reverse complement strand
GCGACAGTGGAAAATATGGCTCAATCCGCCGCATCTGCGCCGGCGACACCAAAACAAATCACTCATGGCAACGCCTCCTGATGTCGCCATTGAATCAACTCACCACTCGTCATGCAACCAATTTAATAGGTCCTGAGCCTAGAACCGCTTTTATGGCGTTTATGACGAACTTATTCGGCGTAGAATTGCCCAATGAATACTGTGGTCTGTTTTGTTATAATCGTTCTCCCATGCTTTGATCTCGGTGCGTACTTGAGTGAGCGATGAGAACAAAGTCTCATTCAGGCATTCGGTACGTAAACTACCGTTGAAGCTTTCAACAAATCTGTTTTGCATTGGTTTGCCTAGTGTGATGTAGTGTCATTCGATGTCAGTTTCCTGTGATGGGGACTTGATCAAATAATTGTCTTTATTGAGTGTTTCTGTTTGTTTTTTGGTTTGACAGCAGGGAGGCTCATGATGAGCGATCTTTTCTGTCTTTCAGATGCTGCATGGAATGCCACCAAACCACATCTGCCTAAGAACCAACCAGGAGCTCGCCGTGTCGATGATCGGCGTGTGATTTCTGGTATCTTGAATGTTCTCAAGGTCGGTTGCCGGCGGCGGGATGTTCCGGCCAAATATGGCCTGGCGAAAACGATCTGCAACCGATACCACCGTTGGGCACAACGGCGTAGCTGGCATCGTATTTTCGAAAAGATGGCGGCCAGGTCCGGTTCCGCAGGAGCTTTCTGTAGATATATACGCGTCAACGCGCATTGTTCGACACAAGGCTCAAAAAGGGGGGGGGCGTGGACGCAAGCGATTGGCACTTCGCGCGGAGGAAGAACAAGCAAAATCCATTGCTTGGCCGATGATTGCGGCAGACCGATCGCTTTCAGTCTGACACCAGGAAACATCGCTGATATCAAAATGGCATTTCCATTATTGGAAGTCGCTTACCCCACCAAGCGCTTTTTGGCTGACAAAGCATATAACGCCAATAGCCTGCGAGACTGGCTCAACAATGCCCGCATCAAAGCAGCTATTCCTTCTTCGTTAGCACGAAAAAAACCTATCATCTGGATCGTAGTGCATATAGGCTCAGAAACGTCATTGAACGCTTCTTTTGCAGGTTCAAAAATTGGCGGTGCATTGCAACGAGATATGATCGCCTTGCAATAAATTATCTCGCTGCCATCGCTCTCGTTTCCCTAATCATAGCATGGATATGATTAGATCCCATTCTGATGCACAATAAAGAGACAAAGTGGTGCCCGGAGGCGGATTCGAACCACCGACACGCGGATTTTCAATCCGCTGCTCTACCAACTGAGCTATCCGGGCATTCTCGCAGCTTTTAGAAACCGCAGTGACGATGTTGGCTGTTCGTCAGAATTGAGCGGTTTATAGCATTAAATTTTCTGCTGTCCAGCACCAAAACGTGTTTTCTTAAGATCATCAGCAATTATTTTTAAAAAAACCCTGTTTTCCTTGATTCTTAAAGGATATTTTTTGTTGTAAACCCTGTCAGCAGATAAAAATGCAGGGATATTTGCAGCAAACAGCACCCAATTTATCATGAATCACACGAATCTCTCATGGAAGAGCAATTTCTGTTTCGCAGGCCAAAAGCGCAAAACGATTTTCGCATATATGTAATGCAAAATAGTAAGTGCTTTCAGTGGCCCGATGGCCTCTATTTTAGCCCGCTTCACTCCAGAGGGCATAACATATGATTAAAATATCACAGTCCATAGCCAGCTTTTCTGTGCAGATAAAATGCAAGCAATACATTATCCAGCAAGTTAGAGATAAGCTGCAGAAAAATCGAGCAACTCATCCATACCGATGATTTCATTGGCGGAAAGCGGTATTTGTTTTATCTGCGGCACAGCCGGCTGAAGCGCATTGACAAGCATTTCCAGATGGCGGTCTTCATGATCGGCACGCTGATCAAACAATGCGCTTTCACCACGCGGTGAACGCCGGTTGACAATCAACCCGCCAACAGACACCCGCAAATCACGCAGCCGCTTGCAAAGCTCAATAGTTTCCAGCACCGGCAACCGCTCCGCCGTGAGCACAATGATAAAAGCTGTTTGCTCGCTATCAGTCAAAATTTCACGCAATTTACGAAAACGATCCTGACGCCGCATTAAAACCGCGCGCATTTCATGGTTGCGGTCAGGGGCATCATGCAAAATATTATTGCCAATATCATTATCAGCATCAACGGCTCTGAACTGGCTGAGCGCACGGTTGAAATTGCCTGAACGCTCGCGGTTCTTAAGCAAACCATCCGTCCATGCCGCCATTAATTCCGGCAGTTCCAGCAATCTGGTTGTGTGCCCTGTTGGTGCGGTATCAAAAATGATGGTGTCATAATGCGCAAGCCCCGTTTCCAGAGTAACAGCAATGCGCTCCAGCAAGGCCGCCTCAACCATGCCCGGCGCCTCACGCGCCTGATCCAGATGGCGTCTGATTTCTTTATGCAGCCGCTCCGGCATCATTTTGCGCAGTGAATTCTCAACCAGTTTGAGATGCTCATTCACCGTGCTTGCCGGATCAAGCTCCATACCATCAAGGCCGGCCATGAGTGCGACAGAACCCGCACCAATCTCGCGCTCCCATAAATGGCCGAGATTATGCGCCGGATCGGTTGAAACCACCAGAACACGCCGCCCCTTTTCTGCAAGCCCTGCGGCCGTGGCACTGGCAAGTGTTGTTTTTCCAACGCCGCCCTTACCGCCAAAAAACAACACTTTGCGATTTTTCAACATATTCAGCAGCATCGAAAACCATCTAACGGCGAATGCTCCATGCCCATGCGCAAATGCCAGTCATGATAACGATCATAAAGCTCAGGCATCAGCTCCAAAGTATAATAGGTGGCAGGATTGGGAATGCCTAAACTTTCTGAAAAAACCAGCATCATGAAGAGATCATCCTCCTCGCGTTTGGCTTTTGCAAATGTGCGCCTGTAGGGGGCTGCGTAAAATTCGCCAAGCCCTTCGGAGACGGCGCTGAACAGCGCCGCCAGTTTTTCCTTGTTGAATTTTGCAGACATATCACTATTTCCGCAAATATTATTCTGCCGGGTCAACAGCTGTTTGTGTATATTCCCTGCGCATTGCCAAAACAGCCTCCAACGCCACAACAAGTGCCGCGCCAAGAACAACCATCCCCAAGCCAAACAACAGCCATTGCGCATTTGCAAAGAATGTTCCCAGCTGGATGAACAGTGCAAGGATTGACATAATCAACACAAAGGCGAGAGGCAGCAAAACCGGCAGAACCGGACGCTTCATCCGCAGAAGCATCACTGCAACAATGGCAAGTGTGAGGCCGGCAAGCAACTGGTTTGTTGTGCCGAAAAGTGGCCAGATCAGCATGCCGCCGCTGCCGCCGGTGCCCGCACCAAAGGCCAGTGCAAGACAGGTTGCCAAAGCAACAAGAGTTGCCACAGTGCCCCCCTGCAAAGGCTTGATATTGGTGATCTCACCCACTTCCTGAATGACATAGCGTTGCAAGCGCAGACCGGTATCCATAGTTGTTCCGGCAAAGAGCGCTGCCATCACCGTCAGAATGGTTGCGGCAATGCCAACGCCAAGCCCCGTGCCCGCAGACAGGATATTAGCGCCGCCTTCAACAAAAGCTGTCACGCCGCCGGCAGAAAATTTCGTATAGACACCCTGCCAGGCTTCATAGGATGCAAAACCTGCCGTACAGGCAATGATAGCGGCCAGTGCCAGCATGCCTTCGCCAACAGCGCCGAAATAACCGACAAAACGGGCATCCGGTTCCTTATCAAGCTGTTTTGATGATGTGCCGGAAGAGACCAGGCCATGGAAACCCGAAATAGCACCACAGGCAATAGTCACAAAAAGCAATGGCACAATACTTGGCGTACCCGCCGGCACATCGGCATTGAATGCAGGCACCACAATTTCCGGCTGGGCAATCAGGGTTGCGCCATAAAGCAGGATGAGGCCAACAAAAAGCTGAAGCCCGTTAATATAATCACGCGGTTGCAACAGCATCCAGACCGGCAATTGCGAGGCAATACCCGCATAGATGAAAAGATAGAGAATCCATTGCACCATCGGGCTCATGCCGAGGAAAGATTCCGGCAGGCTGATCGGATAGGACTGCCCGATAAAGATCAGCGCATAAAGCACGATCACGCCGATAACCGATGGCCAGAGCAGCCCGACACCATGGCGATAGATCAACTGACCGATGACAATGGCCACAGCAATCGCACCCCAGATAGGAATGACGGAAGTGGGGAAATTAACCAGCAATCCGGCAATAACAACCGCAAAAACCGCATTCACCATCAACAGAAGCAGGAAGATGACCGCCATGAAAATGGAACGGGCGCGGCCGCCAAGCACATTTTCTGTCAACGCGCCGATTGAGCGTCCGCGATTGCGCACACTTGCCCATAATGCGCCAAAATCATGCACGCCGGCAAAAAACACCGTACCGAGCACAACCCAGAGAAAAGCCGGTGCCCAGCCCCAGATCACCGCAATGGCAGGGCCGACAATGGGAGCCGCGCCGGCAACAGAGGTAAAATGATGCCCCCATAAAACGAATTTGTTTGTCGGCACATAATCAACGCCGTCCTTCATGGCATGAGCCGGTGTCTGATATTCCGGATCAAGGGCATAGATGCGTTCAGCAACATATTTCGAATAAACGAAATACCCCGCTGCAAACGCGGCCAGGCCGATAAGTACAAGTATCATCGCGCTCAAACCATATCCTCCCATAGCAAGCCGATTTTTACTTTTAAAATTCCGTTATCTGCTGAACTTTATAAAATAATATATTACGTAATATCATTTCGCTTATTCTATAATTCAGCTTAGAAAATTCTGCTCATACCCCTTCAAGCATTCACTTGCTTTTGGCAGAAGCATCATTTCCGCATAACCGGCACAAATTATTAATGAAATATTTTCCATGTGCAAGCAACATTGTTATCTTATTTATGAATATTAAGACAGATATGTACTGCAGGCGCATAAAATGAACGGCTGTTACGAATAAGCCGTATAAACAAATTATCCGCTGGCAGAGATTTATAAATTTTATTATTTTGCAGGTACAGGCAATCACCAGATCATCAGCTGAAAGAAACTGCCGGTGCCAAATTCTCAGGAACCTCAGCCGGAAATTTCGTTTTTTGCCCAGCTTGGCATCCTGCGCAGGCTGCTCAACAGTTCAGAAGAATTCTGGAAACTGGTCGCGCTCTCATCCGCTCTTTTGCTTATCCTGCTCGGCACCGCCTATGGGCAGGTTGCGCTTAATCAATGGAACATCCCTTTTTATAATGCCATTGAGCAGCGCAATTTGCCTGAATTTATCCGCCAGTTGAAAATATTTCTCCTTATTGTAGCAGGGCTTCTCACGCTTAATGTTGCCCAGAACTGGTCGCAGCAAACCCTGTCGCTCATCATGCGCAAGGCTGTGGTTAAAAGTCTGATTAAAAACTGGCTGCACAATTATACGCTATCAGGCACTGATCAATCCGGCCTTTATGCGCAAAATCCCGATCAGCGCATCCATCAGGATACGCGGCAACTTGCAGATTCCACCACCGGTCTGGCAATCGGGTTTATCCAGTCATCCATTTTGCTGTTCAGCTTTATCGGAATATTGTGGAATGTTTCCGCAGGCTTTGTCTTTCACCTGAATGGCTCAAATTTTACTATACCGGGCTATATGGTTTGGACCGCAGTGCTTTATGTGGGGGTGGCCACCGCATTAAGCAGGCTGACAGGACGCGACCTGATCCGGCTTAATGCGGTGCATGAAGCACAGGAGGCGGAGTTCAGATCTGCGCTTGTTGCAACAGTCAGCCGTAATAAGCAGGCTTTGCCTGAAGAACAGGCAAAGCAGGAAAGCATCTTTTTGCACAGCGGATTTGAAAAACTTTATCTCAGCATAAAAAAACTGATCCGGCTGGAGACAAACCTGACATGGATTTCAGCCGGCTTTGGCTGGCTCGCAATTATTGTGCCGATTTTGGCTGCGGCACCCATCTATTTTGCCGGCGATTTGAATTTCGGCGGCTTGATGATGACCGTTGGCGCGTTTAATCAGGTTTATTCTTCGCTGCGTTGGTATGTCAATAATTATCAGGCTATTGCAGAATGGCGGGCGCATTTGCTGCGTATTACCGGTTTTCATACCGTATTGATCAGCAAAAAATCAACTTGAACAATCCGGCCTGTCCGGCATATTAAAACCGGCCCATCAATTTTGCATTATTTGACACTATTGAAGAGACGGTTATGGCGGCTTTGTGCTTCAATCCTGCCGTAATATTATAAAATTTCAAGGTTTTATTATGTGCCTGATCAATAAGCTTCTCACCGGCTCTGTCGTTGCATTTGGCCCGCGCGCCGCTCCAAGCGCCATTCACAAAACAGCTGTAAGCGGCAAAATCTGGCTTGGCCGCGAGGGATTTATCAGTGATGCACAAGGAGACCGTAAAAATCATGGCGGGGCGGAAAAGGCCGTTCATCATTATGCTTATGAACATTATCCGTTATGGCAGAAGGAAATTGGCATAAAGCCTGTGCTCAATCAGGCGGGTGCTTTTGGTGAGAATATCTCCACTTCCGGCCTCACAGAGCATGATATTGCCATTGGCGATATTTTTCAGGCAGGCGGCGCGATTATTCAGGTCAGCCAGGGGCGCCAGCCCTGCTGGAAGCTCAATCTGCGCTTTGATACCAAAGATATGGCCTTGCGGGTGCAGCGCAGCGGCCGCACAGGCTGGTATTACCGGGTTTTACAGGAAGGTTTTGTGGAAGCCGGAGACAGGCTGCTTTGCATAGAGCGCCCCTCACCGGATTGGACAATTCACCGGACATGGCATGTTCTTTATGTGGATATGCTCAATTATGACGAACTTTCCGCTATGGCAGGGCTGGAATATCTGGCGCAAAACTGGCGGGCTTATGCGCAAAAACGCATTGCCGCACGCAAGGTTGAAGATTGGTCGCGCCGGCTTGAGGGCTGATTGCTCCGATCCTGATAATATCAGCCACGCCATGCCGGCATCCTGCAGATTTTCCGGCGCAATCTTGTACAAAGAAATGTCAATTATTTTTCAGGGCGATAATGGGAAAAGGCAGAGCACTTGCAATTGAAATCGCGGCAAGGGAAAAGGAACCGATTTTTCTGGCGCTTGCGCGGGCAATCATCGAGGAGATCGAACGCGGCCGCCTGCGGCCTGGCAGCGCCCTGCCCGGCACACGTTCACTCGCAAAAAACCTTAAATTAAACCGTAATACTGTTGATGCCGCCTATCATGAATTAACCATGCAGGGCTGGCTCACTGCCAAACCATCCCGCGGCACATTTGTGGCCGAAGATTTGCCGGATATTTCCAAGGCTGCAACAGCTGAAAATACGATCAGCCGCTCTTTTGCACAGATGCAGACCATACCGCCCGTTTTATGCCGTTTATCTGATGGAGCGCCGGATGTGCGCCTGTTGCCTGCCACAGCTTTTGCACAGGCCTTCCGGCGGGCGTTGATCAGCGTCAGCTTTACCCATAACAACACCTATGGCGATCCGGCCGGCAACCCGTCCCTGCGGGAAAATCTTGCCGCCTATCTCAATAATGAGCGCGGCATTGTTGCAACAAAACAAGATATTCTTATCACTAGGGGCAGTCAGATGGCGCTGTTTCTGGCTGCAAAGGCAATCACACAATCAGGAAGCGGCCTCTCAGCAAGTATAGCAGGCACCAAAATCGCCGTTGAAAAACCGGGTTACAGGCTTGCATGGGCGGCCTTTCAGGCAGCCGGTGCGCAGATTGCACCTGTTGCGGTTGATGAAAACGGCATAGATACAGACGCATTGGAGGCAATGGCGGCCGCTGATAAGGATCTGAAAGCCGTTTATCTGACCCCGCATCATCAATATCCGACCACAGTTACCCTTGGCGCAGCACGGCGCCTGCGGTTGCTGGATATTGCGCGCCGCTATGGCCTGACCATTATTGAAGATGATTATGATAATGAATATCGCTATGATGCCAGGCCTGTGCTGCCGCTGATGGCTCATGCCGGTGAAGATATAACAATCATCTATCTTGGCTCTTTGTCCAAGCTGATGGCACCCGGCATCCGTATCGGCTATGTGGTGGCTGCCCCGCATATTCTCAAACTTATGACCGTTCACCGTGAGGCAATCGACCGGCAAGGGGATTTGCCGCTGGAACTTGCCCTTGGCAATCTGCTGGCAGACGGCACAATCAAGCGTCATGCCCGCAAAGCACGGCGGATTTATCATGCAAGGCGGGATTTTCTGGCAGATTTGCTTAAAACCGGACTGGGCGATATTTCAGACTTTACATTGCCTGCAGGCGGGCTGGCTATCTGGCTGCGGCTTGCTCCGCATATCAATGCTGAGGACTGGGCAGCAAGAGCGGCGCAAGCGGGTCTGAATATTTTATCGGGCAGGCATTTTACACCGCAAGGCAGCAGGCCTGCGCAGGCATTCCGCATTGGCTTTGCCAGCCATAATGAGGCCGAGCTAAGCCGTGCCATGCAGATACTGGTCAAAACCAGACCATAAATATTACCTCATACAAATTTTTACCCCTCCCATGTCCTGCCGCGAGGCGAGCGGGCGCAATTCAGTTGTTGCAGTAATTATTTTATGCATTTCGCAATGAAAAAGATTTTCATTGCGCTCATTTTCTGATAAAAATTTTTACAAGGGGAACATTAAGGGAGGATTCGGGTGAGACTGCCGGCTCTTATAGAGGCGCATTGGGTGCGTTTGACAGTCAATCAGCAAAAAATCGCTGATTTTGTGCTGACCAACCCGTTTCCGGTCGCAACAATGGGTATTGAGGAACTGGCTGCGGCAACCGAAACCTCGGCAGCAACCATTACACGTTTTGTCAAGGCGCTTGGCCTGAATGGTTTTACGGAATTTCGTGCTTATGCAGTGCAGGGTTATCAATCATTGCTGAAGCCGGTTGAAAATATCGGCCGTGCCCGCCAGCATCCGCCGCGACAGGTGGTGGAAGCCTCTTTCAAAAATGCCCGTGAGTTGTTGGAAACACTCGCCCAGCAACAGGAAAGCCCCGTTTGGGAACATGTTGCCATGCGTATTCAAAGCGCACAGCGTGTTGCTTTTCTCGGCTTTGGTGTCAGCGCCAATCTGTTACAGCTTTTTGCTGACAGGCTGCTGCCTTTTACCCGTTCGCAAATTATGCTCACCGGCGATAGCGGCATGGAGCGCGTTGCACTTAAAATTGCGGGGCTCGGGCCTGAGGATTTGCTGATAGCCATGGCCTTGCCGCGTTATTCGCAGGCAACGGTGGATTTTATGAAACTGGCGCGCGGTCGCGGCACCTATTGCATCGCGGTAACAGATGGCGCGTATTCCCCGCTTTGCGCCCTCAGTCAGGAACAGGTTCTCATTCCCGCAGATCATCCGGTTCTGCACAGTTCCGGCATTGCCGCCCTTGCGGCATTTGAAACAATTCTCGCCATTTTGGCGGCTCATCATCAAAGCGTGTCCGATGCCGTATCGATGACACGTTTTCTCATGCCCTATTTTTATGCGGATGATCATAATCAGCCGCAATGCAAGACGAGGATCACGGATGTCAGTGAAGCCGAGTAACCCGCAGACAGCGCCAGCTGCCGCCCCTGTCATCCGCGTTGATAATATCAGCGTTGATTTTAAAGGTGACGAGAGCACTTTCCGCGCGG
Organism: Pseudochrobactrum albidum; assembly: GCF_051851455.1. Classification (NCBI taxonomy): domain Bacteria; kingdom Pseudomonadati; phylum Pseudomonadota; class Alphaproteobacteria; order Hyphomicrobiales; family Brucellaceae; genus Pseudochrobactrum; species Pseudochrobactrum albidum. Next base: position 133,030 of record NZ_JBPVTR010000017.1, on the reverse strand, counting down.
TTAAAAATCTCTCTTTTGAAATTAAAGCCGGGGAAACATTGGCTGTGGTTGGTGAATCCGGCTCCGGCAAATCTGTAACCTCGCTTGCTATTATGCGTCTGGTGGAAAATGGCGGCGGCAAAATCACCGAGGGCGGCATTCATTTTACCGGCAATGACGGCCGCACCACCGACCTTGCCCGCTATTCCCTGAAGGCAATGGAGAAAGTGCGCGGCAATGATATTGCCATGATTTTTCAGGAGCCGATGACATCGCTCAATCCGGTCTTTACCGTGGGCGAGCAGATCGCAGAAGCCGTGCGCCTGCACCAGAACTGCTCTGCCGCAGAAGCCCGCGCTGAAGCCTTGCGCATGCTGGAAAAAGTACGCATTCCTGATGCAAAGCGCCTGCTTGACCGCCACCCGCACCAGCTCTCCGGCGGCATGCGCCAGCGTGTAATGATCGCAATGGCTTTGTCCTGCAAGCCCAAATTGCTGATTGCCGATGAGCCGACAACCGCACTTGATGTCACCATTCAGGCACAGATTCTGCGTCTGATCCGTCTGCTTCAGGAAGAAATGGGCATGGCGGTTCTGTTCATCACCCATGATATGGGCGTTGTGGCGGAAGTGGCCGACCGTGTGCTGGTGATGCGCCATGGCGAGAAGGTTGAAGAAGGCAGTGTTGAAGAAATTTTCAAAGCACCACAACACCCCTATACCCGCGCTTTGCAGGCTGCCGTGCCGCGCCTTGGCGCTTTAAACGGGGAAGACCTGCCGCGCCGTTTTCCAATGCTTAAGGCTGATCAGGACGCAGATCAGGCCGCTCAATATGAGATTGCCCCGCCGCAAAGCACCGTGCAGTCCGGTGTGCCGGTTTTGCAGGTGCGTGACCTTGTAACCCGTTTTGATATCCGCCGCGGTTTTTTCTCCAGACTTGCCGGCAGGGTTCATGCGGTTGAACATGTAAATTTTGACCTGCATCAGGGTGAGACGCTGGCGCTTGTGGGGGAATCCGGCTGCGGAAAATCCACCACCGGCCGCACATTGATGATGTTGCAACAGGCCACATCCGGTGCAGTTAATTATCGTGGTAAAAACATTTTCAGCATGAGCGGTGCTGAAAAACTCGGCATCCGGCGCAAGATTCAATATGTGTTTCAGGATCCATTCGCCTCGCTTGATCCGCGCCTGACAGTCGGCTTTTCTATTGCGGAGCCGCTGATCACCCACGGCCTTGCCAAAGGCAGTGAAATTGAGGATCGGGTTGTGCAATTATTGCGCGATGTGGGCATGCAACCGGAACATGCGCGCCGCTATCCGCACCAGTTCTCCGGCGGGCAGCGCCAGCGCATCTGCATTGCCCGCGCCCTGGCCGGTGATCCGGATATTCTTATCACAGATGAGGCTGTGGCCGCACTGGATGTGTCCATTCAGGCGCAGGTGATCAACCTGCTCATGGATTTGCAGGAAAAACGCGGCCTGTCCTATATTTTCATCAGTCATGATATGGCTGTGGTTGAGCGCGTTTCACACCGTGTTGCCGTAATGTATCTGGGGCAAATTGTGGAAATCGGCGCGCGCCGCCAGATTTTTGAAAATCCGCAACATGCCTATACCCGCCGCCTGCTTTCTGCGGTGCCGATTGCCGATCCGGCGCGGCGCGACCGCAACAGGCCGCTGATTGAGGGCGAAATTCCAAGTCCGGTGCGCAAGCCCGATGATATGCCCCTTGTTGAACCTTTGGTTGAAGTGGAACCGGGGCATTTTGTTGCCCGCCACCCGATCGGCGATTTTTAAATTTATCTGAGGAAGGAGAAAAAATAATGAAACTGAAATCAATCCTGCTGTCATCGGCACTTGCTGCCGCTATCATGCTGCCGGGGGCGGTCTGGGCAAAATCGCTCACCGTTGCAGTGCCGAACAATCTGACGGGTCTCGATCCGACAAATATCAATGATACCCTGTCACAGACCTCGCTTCGCTTGGTTTATCAGGGTCTGTTCGGCTTTGACAAGGATATGAAGCTCATCCCGCTTCTTGCTGAAAGCTATGAAGCCAATGATGATGCAACTGAATTCACCATCAAGCTGCGCAAGGGCATCAAATTCCATGACGGCGCGGATTTTAACGCACAGGCTGTTAAGGTAAATATTGAGCGTCTTGCCAATCCCGACAACAAACTGTCACGCCGCAGCCTTGTCTCCATGGTCAAGGAAGTGCAGATTGTTGATGATGCCACCGTTAAACTGGTGCTCAAGGAGCCTTTCGGTGCGATGATTGCCTCCCTTGCCCATCCCGGTGCAATGATGATCTCGCCCGCGGCTTTGGAAAAATACGGCAAGGATATTGACCGCAATCCGGTCGGCACCGGCCCGTTCAAGTTCAAGCACTGGGGTGCGGATACGCTGGAAGTTGTCAAGAATGACAATTACTGGAAAGACGGCCTGCCAAAAGTTGACGGCGTAACCATCCGTTCTGTACCGGAATCCGGCGCCCGTTTTGCCATGTTGCAAACCGGTGAAGCCCAGTTTATTCCCTCTTTCCCGCCGGAATTGATGCAGGTTGCGGAAAAGAACCCGAATGTTGAGGTGGATAAAGACCCCTCTATTGTCGAATGGTATGTTGCGCTCAATAATCTTAAAAAACCATTTGATGATGTGCGCGTACGTCAGGCATTAAACTATGCCGTTGATAAAAAGGCCTATTGCAAGATTGTTTATAATGATCTGTGCGAGCCTGCAGATTCTATCATCCCTAAAAATCTGGCATTCCACGTTAAAGCCGGCGATTACGACTATAATCTCGACAAAGCCAAAGAGCTGATGAAAGAAGCAGGCCTTGAAGCCGGCTTTGAAACGGAACTCTGGGCCGGCTCCAACACAGAAGCGATCCGCGCTGTTCAGTTCATTCAGCAGCAGCTGGCGCAGATCAATGTCAAGGTCAATGTTCTGCCGCTTGAGGCCGGCGTTGCCGCCCAGAAAATCTGGTCGGTTGAAAAACCTGAAGATGCAACCGTGCAGATGTATTATGGCGGCTGGTCAGCATCCACCGGTGATGCCGACTGGGGTATCCGCCCGCTGCTTTACAGCCAGAGCTTCCCGCCGGCAATGTTTAACGTAGCCTATTATAAAGATGCCAAGGTTGATGCTGCGATTGAAGGTGCTATCAGCACGGCTGATCCTGAAAAACGGGCACAATTCTATGCCGAAGCCCAAAAAGTGGCCTGGGAAGGCGCACCCTGGATTTTCCTTGGTGTAAACCAGAATATCTCGGCCAAAAGCAAAAACCTCTCAGGTGTCTATATGCTGCCTGATCGCGGTTTCCTGCTTGAAGAAGCAACATTCGCTGAGTAACAGCGCGTGAAATAACGTGCTGGCCCTGACTTTGACGCATATGCCGGAAACCGTTTAATATTTTCGGCATAGCTTGCAAAGGCCGGCACGTATCTTTCCGGAAGGGAATCCATGTTTGCCTATCTTATCAAACGGCTGTTGGCCACCATTCCTGTCATTGTGATGGTGATGGTTTGTGTTTTTGCCTTTGTGCATATGTTGCCGGGCGACCCTGCCCGCCTTGTGGCAGGCCCTGATGCCAGCCCGCAGGATGTTGCTGCCGTGCGCTCCTCTCTCGGCCTGGACAAGCCGTTGCCCGAGCAGTTCACCCGCTATATCACCCGCGCTGTGCAGGGCGATTTCGGCATTTCACTGAAAACACGCCGCACAGTCACAGAAGAGATCGGCGCCCGCCTGATGCCAACGGTCTGGCTGACACTCTTTGCCATGATCTGGTCAACGATCTTTGGCCTCCTCATCGGGGTTATCTCTGCGGTCAAGCGCGGTAAATGGCCGGATTATGCCGGTATGGTTATTGCGGTTTCAGGCATCTCCTTTCCGCCTTTCTGGCTTGGCCTGTTGCTGATCAACCTGTTTTCCGTGCATCTTGGCTGGCTGCCGACCGGCGGTTACGGCACATGGCAGCATTATGTTATGCCTTCCTTTACCCTTGGTGTGGGCGTTGCCGCTGTTATGGCGCGTTTTACACGTTCTTCCTTTATTGAGATTGCCCGTGAAGATTATGTGCGCACTGCGCGCGCCAAAGGCGTGCCGGAACGGCGCGTGATCTGGAAACATGCACTGCGCAATGCGCTTATTCCGATCATCACCATGGTGGGTCTGCAATTCGGCTTCCTTCTCGGCGGCTCCATTGTGGTGGAAAGCGTGTTTTCATGGCCGGGTGTCGGCCGTCTGCTGGTGGATTCAGTCTCCTATCGTGACTATCCGGTTATTCAGGCGCTGATCCTGCTGTTCTCGCTGCAATTTATCTTTATTAACATGCTGGTTGATGTGCTTTACGCCTTCGCAAATCCGGAGATCCGCTACAAATGAGTGCGACAACTGCTGTGGTGGAACCCACCGAAAAAATGCGCAAACCTCTGGCAGAATTCTGGCGCCGCTTTAAAAAGCAAAAAGTGGCGGTGGTTGCGCTTCTCTTCATTATTATATTGGTGCTGGTTGCGGTTTTTGCACCTTTTGTTGCCCCTTATGATCCAAGTCTGCCCGATTATAATGCCGTGCTGCAAGGCCCGAGCATGGCACATTTAGCGGGCACGGATGCCTATGGGCGCGATATTTTCAGCCGTATCATCTGGGGTGCGCGCATCTCGCTGTCCGTCGGTTTTCTCTCTGTCACCCTTGGTGCACTGGCCGGCGTGTCCCTTGGCATTATTTCCGGCTTTTACGGCAAATGGATCGATTCCGCGATTATGCGCCTTTGTGATCTGCTGCTGGCTTTTCCCGGCATCTTGCTGGCCATTGCGGTTATTGCCATTCTGGGGCCTGGTATCACCAATGTGATCTATGCGGTAGCGATTTTCTCGGTTCCGGTCTTTGCCCGCCTTGCCCGCGGCACCACATTGCAACTCAAACAAACGGTATATGTAGATGCATCCCGTGCAATCGGCGTAAAAAACCGCATCATCATGATGCGCCATATTCTGCCGGGCACCTTGCCAAATGTGATCGTTTATTTCTCCATGCGTATCGGCACGTCCATTCTCACGGCTGCGTCCCTCTCCTTCATCGGCCTTGGCGCACAACCGCCAAGCCCTGAATGGGGCGCCATGCTGGCTGATGGCCGCACCTATATGGGTGTTGCCGATCACCTGACATTGTTTCCCGGTATTGCGATTTTTGTAACCGTACTTGGCTTTAACCTGTTTGGTGACGGCCTGCGCGATGCGCTGGATCCGAAACTGCGCTCTGACTGATATCTGCAAACCGGCAGTGCTACAAAAGCGGTGCAATTGCTTGCACCGCTTTTGTGTTTATATAACTACCCATCTTGAATTTACCGCCTTATAATTCAACAAAATTTGTAAATATTCCGGCTGAGGCAAATTTAGAGAACAGGCATGATTGATCAGGCGCAGATGCGCACATTACCACTATTTGCAGGAATGGAAGAATCCGCACTGGAACAATTGCTCGCCAATGCTGTGAAGCGTGACGTGCCAAAAGGCACCAAGGTTTTTGAACAGGGTGAAAAGGCCGGCCTGTTCTATCTTCTGCTGGAAGGCCGGCTGAAAGTTACACAGGTAACCACAGACGGGCAGCAATTGATTGTGCGCATTGTGCATCCGGGCGATCTGTTCGGCTTTGCCATGGCTATCGGTCACACGGAATATCCGGGCACGCCGCTTGCTGTAACCGACAGCGTTGTACTGGCCTGGCCGATGGAAATGATGCATGATTTTCTGGCACGCAATCCGGCTTTGGCAATCAATACAATGCAAATGATTGGCCAAAGGCTTGATCAGGCGCATAAACGCATCCGCGAAATGTCCACTCAGGAGGTGGAACGCCGCATTGCTCATGCGGTTATTCGTCTTGCGCAGCAGGCAGGCATTCGTGATGGCAATAATATTCGTATTGATTTTCCGCTTTCACGTCAGGATATTGCCGAGATGACCGGCACAACCCTGCACACCGTATCACGCATTATCAGCCACTGGGAAACCAGAGGGCTGGTGAAAGGCGGCCGCCAGATGCTGATGATTTGCAACCTGCCCGGCCTTGAAAAACTGGCAGGAAAAAATGATGATCAGGCATAAAAATATTTAAAGTTTCGGATAATTTTCAACTTTATTTGCGCTCCGACAAAGAGATAAAATGTGGTGCGACATATGAATCTTTCCAGCCGCGAGACTGTAATTTTATACCGGAGACGAAAATGACACTGACCGCTACAAAACTTTCTCTGACAGCGGGCATTTTTACCCTATTGGCAATGCCGGCCATGGCGGCTGATATTGAAGTGCATATGCTCAATAAAGGCGCAGAAGGCGCCATGGTGTTTGAGCCTGCTTATATCAAGGCAAATCCGGGTGATAACATCATCTTCATACCCACAGATAAAGGGCATAATGTTGAATCTGTGAAAGATATGATCCCTGAAGGGGCAGAGCCGTTCAAAAGCAAGATCAATGAAAACTTTACGCTGACCGTAAAGCAGGATGGTGCCTATCTGGTTAAATGCACACCACATTATTCCATGGGTATGGCCGCATTGATTGTTGTGGGCGATAATCCGGCCAATCTGGATACTATTGTTGCGGCCAAAAAACCAAAGCCTGTGCAAAAGCGCCTGGAAAAAGCAATCGCCGAGGCACAGAAATAACTCCGTTTCTGCCCGAAAGGGCACGTAAAGGCTTTCATGCCATAAAAGGGAGGTTGCGGTGAGCGCCCCTGATATCACAAAATCAACAACCAGAAAACCAGTGCCACGCGGCTTGAAAATGACCGGCCCTGTGCTGTTCAGCTATGGTTTCAGGCCGTTTTTTCTCGGCGCGGGAATCTGGGCGGTTCTGGCGATGTTGTTATGGATTTTGTCGCTCACACTCGGCATGCCTTTGGGCGGCTCCTATGATGCGCTCAACTGGCATGCCCATGAAATGCTGTTTGGCTTTGGCTCTGCGGTTCTGGCTGGTTTTCTGCTCACTGCCGTGCCAAACTGGACAGGCCGCCTGCCGGTCTCCGGCAGGCGGCTGATTGTGCTTGCCGGTTTTTGGCTTGGCGGGCGACTGGCCTTTCTCTATCCTGATCTTATTGATTTTTATGCGGCAATTGCATTAGAGAGCCTGTTCCTGCCGCTTTTGCTGATGATCTGCGCCAGAGAGATCATCGCCGGCAAACAATGGAAAAACCTCAAAGTACTGCTCGGCGTTTTCATTCTCACCTGTGCCAATATAATATTCCATTCTATGGTTATCACCGGTAGTGATATTGCTCTTGCCAGCCGCATTGCAATCAGTGCCTATATGCTTCTGATCATGATCATTGGCGGGCGCATTGTACCAAGCTTTACGCGCAACTGGCTGAACCGCAAACAGAAAACACGTTTTCCCATACCATTTAACCGCTATGATGGCGCCTGCATCGCCACCGGCGCAATCACATTGCTGAGCTGGATTATTGCACCGGAAACATCAACCACACTGTTGCTTGCCATTTTGGCTGCATTAATGCACTTTATACGCCTGATACGCTGGCGCGGTCTGGAAACTGCAGCTGAAAAACTCCTGCTTATCCTGCATATTGCCTATGCGTTCATTCCGGCAGGTTTTATCGCCATTGCCCTTTCCGCCGCAGATCAGCTAAACGCCTATTCAACCCTGCATATCCTGACTGTTGGCGCCATTGCCACCATGATGCTGGCCGTTATGGGGCGCGCCACACGCGGGCATACGGGCAATGCGCTAAGTGCATCGCCTGTCACTATTCTATCCTATATCTGCCTGATTATGTCTGCAGTCATCAGGCCGCTGGCAGAAATTATACCGCATTATTTTCACACTATATTGGCTGTGTCTGCGCTTTTATGGATTGCTGCTTTTGTGCTCTTTATTATTGAATATGCGCCAATGTTACTGCGCGATCGCCGTCAACGCGCGCAATAGCCGGCACAAACAACAGCGCCGGCCTGCTGCACGGATATTTTAACAGGCCGGCGCCAGCAGATCAGCGCATATGGTGTTTTGTCAGATCATTTTTTGCACAGAATCAGGCTTTGGCATTATCGCCGGCCGCTAAAAAACGCTCGGCAAGGCGTGCCCATAATGCCGCCCCGACCGGCAAATTGGCATCATTGAAATTATATTTAGGATTATGCAGAACCGCAGAATCCACACCATTGCCAAGGCGCAGGAAACTGCCGGGCTTATGCTGGAGAAAATAGGCAAAATCCTCGCTGCCCGGAATTAACGGGCATAATGATACCTTGTCATCACCAACCAGCTCCCGCACCACTTCCGTGGCAAAAACAGTCTCGGCATCGCTGTTGACCACAACCGGATAGCCAAGCTCATATTTAATCTCAACAGTTGCGCCATAGGCTGCCGCATGTTGCTCGGTCAGCTCAATCACCCGCTTTTGCAACAGCTCGCGCACTTTTGGCGAGAACGAGCGAATGCTGGCCGCCAAATCCACATAATCCGGAATAACATTGGATGCCTCACCGCCATGTATGGTGCCAACGGTGATGACGGCTGTTTCTGTCGGATCGATATTGCGTGCAACAACAGTTTGCAGCGCCATAACCAGACTGCAGGCCACCATAACCGGATCAACCGTCAGATGCGGGCGCGATGCATGGCCGCCTTTACCGATAACACGGATATAGGCGGTGTCAGCGGCGGCCATAATCGGGCCGGAACGGGTCAGAAATGTCCCCTCCGGAATACCGGGGTGGTTATGAAGGCCAAAAATCGCGTCGCAGGGAAAACGCTCAAACAAGCCATCAGCAATCATTGCCTGCGCACCGCTGATCTCGCCCGCCTCTTCTGCCGGCTGAAAAATAAGATTGACAGTGCCGTTAAAATTTTTGGTGCGTGCCAGATATTCGGCAGCGCCAAGCAACATGGTTGTGTGGCCGTCATGGCCGCAAGCATGCATCACGCCTTCATTGGTGCTGGCATAATCCAGACCGGTTTTTTCAACAATCGGCAAAGCATCCATATCGGCACGAATAGCAATGCTGCGTTTGCCATTACCCGCACGCATGCGCCCGACCACGCCATGCCCGCCAATATTACGCGTTACCTCATAGCCCCAGCTCTCAAGCTTATCAGCCACAAAGGCTGCGGTTTTTTCTTCTTCAAACGATAATTCCGGATGTGCATGAAGATGATGACGAATTGCATTGAGCTCATCGCTCTGTGTTTCAAGATCACTGATGCGGGCAAATTTGTCGGACTGTATCATATATTCTGCTCCTGCGTTTTATGCAGAGCCTCCTTTGGCTGAAGCTGATCCTGAAATAGATAACAAAACACGCCGGAAAAAGAAATTGCGGCGTGTTTTATAGTTTCTATATAAACCGGCTGAGAAAGCTGCGCGTGCGCGGATGCTGCGGATTCTCAAGCACTGCTTCCGGCGTGCCCTGTTCCACCACCTTGCCGCCATCCATAAAAATCACACGATCTGCCGCCTCGCGGGCAAAGCCGATCTCATGAGTCACAACAATCATTGTCTGTCCCTGTCCGGCAAGGCCGCGCATGGTTGTCAGCACTTCCCCCACCAGTTCCGGATCAAGCGCCGAGGTTGGCTCATCAAATAAGATCAGCTTCGGCCTGATTGCCAATGCACGGGCAATGGCAACACGCTGCTGCTGGCCGCCTGATAACTGGCGCGGATAGGCGTTGATTTTGTGCAGCATGCCAACTTTGGCCAGAAGGTTCTCGGCAGTGGCAATCGCCTCTTCCTTTTTGCAGCCATGCACACCAACCGGCGCTTCAATCACATTTTGCAGCACAGTCATATGCGGATAAAGATTAAACTGCTGAAAAACCATGCCGATCTGGCTGCGCTGGCGGGCAACCGCCTTGCTGGAAAGCGGCAATAAACGGTTATTTTTATAGTGATAACCGATTTGCTCATCCCCTACAAAGATCGAGCCTTTATCAATATTTTCCAGACGATTAATACAGCGCAGAAATGTCGATTTACCGGAGCCGGAAGGCCCGAGAATAACCACCACCTCACCGGAATGCACCTCCAGATCAATCCCGCGCAGCACTTCAATATTATGAAATGCCTTATGCACATTACGGGCACGCATCAGGGGCTTTTGCTGCACAGTAACACTATCCATTATGCATTCTCCTGTGCCAGATCCTGAACGCCGGCCGGATTTGCCGCCGCCTCATTTTTTGGCGCATCACCACGATCCCCGCGGCTATAATGGCGCTCAATCGCACTCTGCCCGATATTGAGAACGGAAGTGATCAGCAAATACCACAGCACAGCCACCAGCAGCATAGGAATAACCTCAAACGTGCGGTTGTAGATTGACTGTACGGAATAGAGCAGATCTGCCATGGCAATGACACTGACAAGTGAGGTTGCCTTGATCATGCTGATCAGCTGATTGCCTGTTGGCGGAATGATGGAGCGCATTGCCTGCGGAATAATAATGCGGCGCAGTGCCCGCGCCCGCGTCATGCCAAAAGCAGCAGCCGTTTCCCCCTGCCCCTTATCCACTGACAGCAAGCCGCCGCGGATAATTTCTGCCATATAGGCAGCTTCATTCAGGGCAAGGCCAACAATAGCTGCGGTAAGCGGGGTGATAATATCATTGGTATTCCAGCTGACCAAAGCGCGGCCGAATGGAATGGCTAAAGAAATTTTGGGAAATAATGTTGAGAGATTATACCAGAAGATTAACTGCACCAAAAGCGGCGTACCGCGAAAAAACCAGATAAACAATGCCGAGAGCGAACCGGCAAGCTTGTCATCGGACATGCGGGCAATGGCAAGGATCAGCCCCAGAGCCACGCCGAGGATCATCGCCACCACGGTGAGGCCAAGCGTGATATAGAGCCCTTCCATAACGGTCGGGTCAAAAAAATAGGCGGCGACCACCGGCCAGCCAAAATTCGGATTGCCGGCAACGGTCAGGCCAAAATCCACACTCACAGCCAGAATAACCGCCCAAAGAAGCAGCCGTGCAAGCGGAAATGGTTTCTGTGCACGGGCAACGTCGAACCGGTCGGCATTGCCGGCGCTGTTGTCAGATGGCTGCGACATATTCATTTCGCAGACTTTCCGGCCAGATTAATGCCTGCCTTATCAATCATATTCTTTTCAAGCCCCCATTTTTGCATGATTGCAGCATAGGTGCCGTTATCAATCAGAATCTGGATACCATCACGCAGCACTTCCGCAAGCGGTGAGTTTTTCGGCAAGACAGCCCCCTGATAAAGATCATCAAAACCATTGCTCTGGCCGGTGCCGGATAATTCAAGCTGACCTTTTGATTGCCGGACATAATAGGTCAGGGGCGCTTGTGATGAAAAAAAGGCATCCGCACGATTTGAGCGCACAGCCAGAATTGAGCTTGGCTGATCATTATAAGACTGCACTTCAATAGGATTGCCGGCAGCCGTGCATTTTTCGTTCTGCTCCTTGATGACCTTTTCAGCCGAGCCGCCGGCCATCACTGCAATGCGCTTGCCGCAGGCAGTATCCAGTGATGTGATACCTTCCGGGTTACCGTTTTTTACAGCAAAAACCACATATTCACGCACCCAGTCCACAAAGTCACTGGTTTGCTGACGCGAGGGGAAATCGCCGTTCGGGCCAAAGCTCAGCTGATAACGGCCGGCGGAAATCCCGCTGAGAACCGAGGAAAGACCGCTGACCGCTGCATGTTCGATTTTGATGCCGAGAAGCTGCCCCAATGCATCGGTCATATCACTGCTGGCACCGGTCACTTCCTTGCCATTGATGATCTGATAGGGCGGAAAAGAGCCGGAATTGACATCCGTAATTTTGCCCGCACTGATAATTTCAGCAGGCAGGCGGGCACGCAGCGCCTCATTCAGGGTCTGTTTGGCAATTTTCACATCTTCAGCCTGTGCAGCTTGCGCAAACAGGCCGCAAAGCAAGGCAGTTGCAAGAATACTTTTCTTCATATCATTATCTCCCCGACAGATATGCAATAATCAAAAAGTCAGATCACAAGCGCCCTCACGGCCTCATGCTTTACTTGTATAGAACGGAAACATTTCTTCAACGGACAGCTTGCGAGGCAAAATATTCTGCACCCGTAATTCCTCCGCAAAATCATTGATCATAGGGCGGTTGGCATCTATTCCGCTTGCATTCCAGTTTGCCGGCAGATCCTGCGAACATTTCAACAATTCATCAAACATCCACGGTGTTGTTTCCGCATATTTTCGCCGCTTGGCAGTCCAGACCTGCTGGCTCTCATCCAGCATATTGCTCAACTCATCTGCAATCCACGGATATTGCGCCACAATTTCAGCCTTGATCCCGATAAGATGCATGCCCGGCACATAGCCGACATCCCGATAATAATCGCGTTCAGCGCGGCGAAAATCAGGTAACAGCTGACGAAAACCGGATTGTGCGGCAAAATAGCCATCCGGCATAAAAGGTGTGAACACCGCATCCAGAAACCCCTCACGCAGGGCATCCATCATCGGCTGCTCATCAGGCATTGCCTCTATGCGCCCTTTACGGCCAAATCCATCCAGACGGTCGGTAACAGGATGTGCCTGTGTCAGCCGCCCCGCATACCAATAGGCATCTTCCACACCCACGCCATGGCGGCGCAAAGCGGCGCGTGTCCAGACATTGCCGGAATCGCGCCAGCCGGTCACGCCGATTTTTTTGCCTGCCAGCTGTTCAAATGCGGTGATCTTGCTATCGGCACTGGTGATAACGCAGCGATGACGAAAGCCGCGCATGATAAAATTCGGCACCGCGACAAGGCGCATATCGCCCTCATAACACATGGATGTGTAACGGCTGAAGGACATTTCAGATGCCTCATGATCTTTATCCTGCGCAGGATGGGCAACCAGTGTGCCGACACGATCAATAATCAGTTCCAGTTTTGAAGAACGCACATCCCCCAATGCAAGCGGCGTCAGATAATCCCAATCCCGGACAGCAATCCGCAATTTTACCGACATGAACAGTCCTTTATAAATTTCATTGCAGGGACAAATTTAAATGTTCATTTTAAGCTGATCAAATGTTATTACGTTACTGAACATTAAATTGGAGACATAAGTTTAATGATTCCGGATTTTACAGCAGAGTGGTTTGCAGCGCATCTGGAGGATCGCACCATGCGCGGCATTGCCCGCGATATGACGGCGCTTATCAAAAGCGGCACACTGCCTGTGGGCACCAAATTGCCGCCAATCCGCGATCTGGCCTATGTGCTGGGTATCAGCCCTGCCACAATCTCCGAAGCACTGAGCGATTTGCGCAAACTCAAGATCCTTAACGGCAAGGGACGTAACGGCACATGGGTGAGCGGCGATCATTTTGCAGCCAAACCCACCCGTTTGATGAGTTTTGGCAATTATGGCGCAGATGTGCTGGATCTCTCCATGGCAATACCGGATCCGGAGCTTTTGCCCGCACTTGATAAGGCATTACAGCATGGCGCAAGGGCTGAGGGGCTCAACAGCTATTACCGTGTGCGCATCCTGCCCGAGCTGGAAGAGGCCGTGCGCCGTAACTGGCCTTATGAGCCGGAGGCATTATTGGCCACCAATGGCGGCTATAGCGCCACATATACCCTGATCCATGCGCTTGTCTCGCCTGGTTCATCGGTTGCCATTGAAGATCCGACAGCTATGCGGCTGCTTGATATTCTTGAAGATTTTGGCGCAAAAATCATACCCGTCAGTTGCGATGCCCAAGGCCCGCTGCCCTCATCCCTTGCCGCGGCACTTGCGCAAAAACCGGCCGCTTTTCTGTTTCAGCCCCGCGTGCATTCTGTTACCAGCCATTGCATGAACCCGCAGCGGCTGGCAGCATTGGGCGATGTGCTGGAGGGCAAGGATACGCTGATTATTGAAGATGACGGCGTGGCTGATATTACGGATATTGCGCGCCAAAGCCTTGGTTCGCGCTTTCCGGATCGGGTTATTCATATCCTGTCTTTTTCAAAAACACTGGGGCCTGATCTGCGTCTTGCGGTTTTATCCGGCTCGGCCTCCATTATAGAACAGGTGCAATCTTACCGCAGTTTCAGCTCCGGCTGGACCAGCCGCATTTTGCAATCAGCCGTGGCATGGCTGCTCAATGATGAGCAGACCCAGCAGCGCCTTGCCCATGCACAAAAAATCTACCGGCACAGATCGCAGAACTTCCTCTCGGCACTGGCCGGACATGGTATTGCCATGCCGGATAATCACGGGCTTTGTTGCCTGATGCCGGTGGAATCAGAACAATTTGCCATGATAACACTGGCGGCGCGCAATATTGCCGTGGCGCCTGGCTCAAAATTCTCTGTCCTGCCGCTTAGCGCCGTGCGGATTGCCACCAGCATTTTACAGGATGACCAGATTGAAGACGTAGCCTATGCGGCCTTTCTGGCAAGCAGACAATCGTAAGCGACACCAAAGCCTGCGCCGCGGGAAGTTGTTCAATTTTAATAACAAAAACGCTTGCTGTGGTTGTAATATAACGGTTTGGGACTAAACTGCGCGGCAAATCACAACATATATTCAATAACAGGATGGGAACCATGGATCACACACTCAAATTCTATATTAATGGTGAATGGGTTGATCCGGTACAAAGCCCTGTCACAGTGCTGGATGTAATCAATCCGGCAACCGAACAGGCTTTCACCAAAATTGCTATGGGAACCGCGGCAGATGTTGACAGGGCGGTTGCCGCCGCAAAAGCCGCCTTTGCAAGCTTTTCACTTACCAGCAAGGAAGAGCGCCTTGCATTGCTGCGCCGTATTCTGGAAATTTTCATGCGCCGTTCCGATGAGGTGGGTGCTGCAATTTCTCAGGAAATGGGCGCGCCATTGGCCATGGCAAAAACAGCGCAGGCAGGCTCCGGCACCGCACATTTGACAGAAACCATAAAAGCGGCTGAAGCATTTGAATATGCTTATATGCAAGGCACAACCCGCATTGAGCATGAGCCGATCGGTGTTGTGGCCATGATTACGCCCTGGAACTGGCCGATTAACCAAATTGTAGCAAAAGTAGCGCCTGCTATTGCCACCGGATGCACCATGGTGCTCAAGCCTTCTGAAATTGCACCACTCAGTGCCATTTTATTTGCAGAAATCATGCATGAAGCCGGCGTGCCAAAAGGTGTGTTCAATCTGGTGCACGGGGATGGCCCAAATGTTGGCACCGCCCTGTCCGGCCATAAGGATGTGGATATGGTATCCTTTACCGGCTCCACCCGCGCCGGCATCAATGTGGCGCAAAATGCTGCGCCAACCGTAAAACGTGTGCATCAGGAGCTTGGCGGCAAATCGCCCAATATTATTCTGCGCAGTGCTGATCTGGATAAGGCCGTGCGCTCCGGTGTAGCCCGCTGCTTTGGCAATAGCGGCCAGTCCTGCAATGCGCCAACCCGTATGTTTGTGCCGCAAGAGGCTATGGATGAAGCAAGTGTGATAGCCCGTGACGCGGCCGGAAAATTCCGCACCGGAGATCCCAATTCCGCGGATACGGATCTTGGCCCTGTTGTCAGCAAAGTGCAGTTTGACAAAATTCAGGATCTTATCCAATCCGGCATTGATGAAGGCGCCGAATTGGTGGCAGGCGGCACCGGACGCCCTGCCGATCTTAATGCCGGTTACTATATCCGACCGACAATCTTTGCCCGTGTGGGGCATGATATGCGCATTTCCCGCGAGGAAATCTTTGGCCCTGTCTTATCAATGATCGCCTATGACACGCTGGATGATGCCGTGGAAATGGCAAATGATACCGACTATGGCCTTGCCTCCTATATTCAGGGTGATCTGAAAGAAGCACAGGCTTTATCCAAGCGTCTGCGCACCGGAAATGTTTATATCAATGATGCGCCATGGGATGGTGCGGCACCATTTGGCGGTTATAAACAATCCGGCAACGGCCGCGAATATGGTGTTTTTGGTCTGCGTGAATTTGTTGAGATCAAAGGCATTGTCGGCTTTGAGGAATAATCACGGGTCATAATGGTGAATGAAAAGCGCGCTCTTAAAAAAGCGCGCTTTTTTAAGAGCTTGTTTTGATATATATCAGACTGTATGGATAGATGGCAGACTTGTGACCATTTGGTAAAATAATTCTGCCACCAATATGCGCCGCACTGTTTTGATAAAGTACTGTACATATTTCTCCTCAAAAATAACGGATTGGCTGCATTAATACGGCCATCCTGCAATCAGGCCGCCTGAAAAAGGCGGCGGACACCAAAATGAACCAGACTATTTCTGCGCCGGCATCACCGCAAACCGATGATCTGTTACAGACCGATCGTAAAACACAAAAAAAAGCCATTCTGGCTTTATTACTGGGTGCCTTACTCATCAGTTGCTCACCGGTTTTGGTACGCTTTGCAGAAACAGGGCCTATTGTTACCGCCTTCTGGCGGCTGGCGCTGGCAATCATACCGATGCTGCTCATCAATAACCGCCTCAGAAACGGTGTTGATCACGTCCGGCCGCGCTCGTTGGGCGATATTGCTATTCTGGCCGTGCCGGGCATTCTCATTGGTGTGGAACTGGTGGTCTGGCATATTTCCCTCACCATGACATCTGTCGCCAATTCCACCCTGATTGTTAATCTTTCACCAATATTTGTGGCGCTTGGCGGCTGGCTGTTTCTCAAACAGAAAATCAGCCGTGTCTTTCTCAGCGGTCTGGCCATGGCGATTACCGGCGTGCTGATTTTGAAAGGCGGCCCAGATCTCTCCGGTCATAGCAGCCTGAAAGGTGATGCAGTGGCACTCAGCGCGGCGGTGCTTTACGCCGCTTATATACTGATGCTGGGTGTGACCCGCCGCCGGTTTTCCACATCAACCATCATGCTTTGCACCACCATCAGCGCCACCTTGACAATTTTGCCGCTGGCACTGATTTTTGAAACCCAATATTTCCCGCTCACATTTTTTGGCTGGCTTATCGTCTGTGCATTGGCATGGATGACGCAAGCCGGCGGGCAAAGCCTGATCACATATGCAATTGCCTGGTTGCCGGTGGCGTTTTCCTCGTTAACCCTGCTCATCCAGCCGGTTGTCGCGGCAATTCTGGCGTGGATTTTGCTCTCAGAACCGCTCAGCATCTGGCAGATCTGTGGCGGTTTGGTGGTCATTATGGGTATTATGCAGGCACGGCGCGGATAAAATTTATCGCGATAAGACCGGAGAAATCTGACCTTTACAAGGAGCAAACCCCACAAAAATGAAACCAGCTATGTGCCAATTGTGCCGCCTGCTCCCTGATTTGCAAATATTCCGGATAGCGCGGCGCAGGGGATTTATATTTTACACATAAAAAATATAATAATATCAATATATTATATAATAAATTTACGTTTTGGTCAAAAAAATGCGGATACGGCCTTGAACTTGTGCAAGACATACTCCATATGGAGGTCACTTGCCGGCGCGCTTCCTCCCATTTCGCGCGGCAGGTGTTCCCCTCTGAAGGCTTTATTTTTGCCTTCATAAATTCAGCCGGGCTTTTTAGTCCGGCTTTTTTTCTGCCCGAAAACCGCTTACAGTTTTAAAATACAGGGCTTCTCAAAATATAAACAGGGAATCATCAAGAATCAGCACCGCCGCATCTGCAGCCGGATAAGGCAATTTTGCAGCGCGTAATTTTATTAGTGCTTGTTTTGTGGCTGACTCTTGGTCAAAATGCGACTATACGTTGAATTAAGCGTGAATAGGTTTCGTAATATTGCTTTTCTGTTTCGCATTAAATGGTATATGCGCTAAAACGAAAGAGCCTATAACAACCCCGGGTACCCCCGGAGAGGCAGACCGGCCAGGCCGCAACTGTTTTTCCGTCGCCCGTTCATTGATTTTCAGGGAGAAATCATGTCCAAACGTCTGATGATTGTTTCCGCAACGGCATTATCAATGTCTGTTGCATTCGCATCCAGTGCTTTTGCGGTAACCGAACTGCAATGGTGGCATGGTATGGCCGGTTCCAACAACGAGGTTGTGGAGCAGCTCTCAAAAGAATTTAATGAAAGCCAGAGCGAATTCAAAATCGTTCCGGTCTATAAGGGCACATATCCGGAAACGCTCAATGCCGGTATTGCCGCTTTCCGCTCCAAACAGGCACCGGCCATTCTGCAGGTTTTTGATGCCGGCAGCGGCGTGATGATGGGCGCTGAAGGCGCGGTAATGCCGGTTGCCGATGTGCTGGAAAAAGGCGGCTTCAAATTTGACAAGTCGAAATATCTCTCCGGCATCACCGCCTATTATTCAAAGCCGGATGGCACCATGCTGTCCTTCCCGTATAATTCCTCTTCCCCGATCTTGTATTACAACAAGGATCTTTTCAAAAAAGCCGGTCTTGACCCTGAAAAAGCGCCAAAAACATGGCCTGAAGTGTTTGAAACAGCTCGCAAGATCAAGGCAAGCGGCGCTGCCTCATGCGGCTTTACATCCACATGGCTGACATGGATTCAGACCGAGAATTTTGCAGCATGGAATAATGTGCCCTACGGCACCAATGAAAACGGCCTTGCCGGCCTTGATGTAAAACTGGAGATTGATGCCCCGCTGTTTGAGCAGCATTTCCAGGGGCTGGCTGATCTGGCCAAGGACGGTGCCTTCCGCTATGGCGGACGTACTTCTGAAGCCAAGCAGCTCTTCACATCCGGTGAATGCGCCATGCTCACCGAATCTTCCGGCGGCCTTGGTGATGTTGTAAAATCCGGCATCAATTACGGCATTGGTCAATTGCCTTATTATGAGGGTGAAGGCCGTCCGCAAAACACCATTCCCGGCGGTGCCAGCCTTTGGGTTTTTGCCGGCAAGAGCGATGAAGAATATAAAGGCATTGCCCAGTTCTTCAATTTCCTGTCACAAACAGATATTCAGGCACGCCTGCATCAGGTATCCGGCTATCTTCCTGTGACGCTCGAAGCCTATGAAGCCACCAAGAAATCCGGTTTCTATGAGAAGAACCCAGGCCGTGAAACCCCGATCCTGCAGATGATGGGCAAAGAACCAACCGCCAATTCCAAAGGTGTGCGCCTTGTTAACCTGCCGCAGGTGCGTGATATTCTCAATGAAGAATATGAAGCGATGCTGGCTGGCAAGCAGGATGCAAAAACCACCCTTAAAAATGCTGTTGAACGTGGCAATGCTGCCATTGCTGAAGCGATAAACCGCTAAAAATCATTCCCCGCGCATTCTCCCCTTTGAGGATGCGCGGGCTTTCATCCATTAAGCGTCTAAACCTATCTCCAAAGGCTTTTATTTGCAGATAGGCTTGGGCGTCCCGATACAGGTGAATCCGCAAAGTCGCAGGGTCAATGCCTTGCAGGCTTTATTATTCTGAACTTAGGCAGATTTTGCCGCGCAAACCGGCGGTATGCCGCATTATTTTTAAAACCCTGCCGTCCATTTCAGGCGCGGTTGCGGTGGCCGGCCAAAATCTGGCAAGGCAGTTTAAGGAGATTTTTGTGCAGCGTGTTGTTTTTCCCAACAAGGTGCTCCCCTATTTTCTGGTTGCGCCGCAGCTCATACTCACCTTCATATTCTTTTTCTGGCCGGCAAGTCAGGCAATTTATCAGTCGATGATGCGTGAGGATCCGTTTGGCCTGCGCAGCACATTTGTCGGTTTCAAGAATTTTCGTGATCTGTTTGCCGATCCGAATTATCTGCATTCCTTTCAGATCACAATTTTCTTCAGCATTGCAACGGCAGTTCTGTCGATGGCGGTTGCGCTGTTTCTGGCAACGGCTGCGGAAAAAGTCGTGCGCAGCAAAAATATCTACCGCACATTGCTGATCTGGCCTTATGCGGTTGCGCCAGCCATTGCCGGTATTTTGTGGCTGTTCATGTTCTCTCCTGCCATGGGCACGCTGGCCTATCTGCTGCGCAATGCCGGTTTTGACTGGGATCCCTTGCTGAAAGGTGATCAGGCTATGGCATTGGTGATCTTTGCAGCCTCATGGAAACAGATCAGCTATAATTTCCTGTTTTTTGTAGCCGGCTTGCAGGCAATCCCCAAGTCCCTGCTGGAAGCAGCGGCCATAGACGGCGCGCGTGGCGTAAAGCGCTTTTGGTCAATCACCTTCCCGCTCCTTGCGCCAACAACTTTTTTCCTGCTGGTTGTTAACACGGTCTATGCCTTTTTCGACACATTCGGCATCATCCATGCAGTAACCGGCGGCGGTCCTGCCAAAGCCACGGAAACACTGGTTTACAAGGTGTATAATGACGGCTTCGTCAATCTCAATCTTGGTTCATCTGCCGCGCAATCCGTGGTTTTGATGGTTATTGTTATCGCCCTTACAGCATTTCAGTTCCGCTTTGTTGAAAAGCGCGTCCATTATTCCTGAGGTCAGCCAATGATTGAGCGCAATCCTGTCACTATCGCGATCAGCCACCTGGCGCTGATTATCGGCATCATCATTGTTGCCTTCCCGATCTATTATACATTTGTGGCATCAACCATGACATCGGCGGAAATTCTCCGCCCTCCGATCCCGCTTTTGCCCGGTGATCATTTTATTGAGAACTACCGTGATGCCTTAAGTGGCGGTGTGGAACGCACAGTTGGTGTGAGCCTTGAGCGTCTGTTGTTCAACTCCACCGTGGTGGCTCTGGCAATTGCTATTGGCAAAATCATCATCTCTTTC
The DNA here is from genome assembly GCF_051851455.1 of Pseudochrobactrum albidum. Lineage (NCBI taxonomy): Bacteria > Pseudomonadati > Pseudomonadota > Alphaproteobacteria > Hyphomicrobiales > Brucellaceae > Pseudochrobactrum > Pseudochrobactrum albidum. Next base: position 112,390 of record NZ_JBPVTR010000017.1, on the reverse strand, counting down.
ACCTCAGCTTTTGCGATTGTGTTTTTCAACTTCCGCTTTCGTATGGTGTTTTTCTGGATGATCTTCATCACCCTGATGCTGCCGGTGGAGGTGCGTATTCTGCCAACCTATAAGGTGATTGTTGATCTCGGCCTTATTGATACCTATGCCGGTTTAACCCTGCCGCTGATGGCTTCGGCAACAGCAACATTCCTGTTTCGTCAGTTTTTCCTGACTATTCCGGGGGAGCTTGTGGAAGCCGCACGTATTGATAATGCAGGGCCATGGCGCTTTATGAAAGATATTCTGCTGCCATTATCCAAAACCAATATTGCAGCACTTTTTGTTATTCTGTTCATCTTCGGATGGACACAATATCTCTGGCCTCTGCTGGTCACCAATGATGCAAAGATGAATACAATTATCATCGCCTTGCGCAAAATGGTGGACTTTGCCGATGCCGCAACACCATGGCACTTTGTCATGGTGACAACGATCCTTGCGATCATCCCTCCGATCATCGTCGTGGTTCTGATGCAGCGATGGTTCGTCAAAGGTCTTGTTGAAACGGAAAAATAATGGCCCGTATCTCTCTTGAAAATATCAAAAAAATCTATGGCGGCACTGTAGAGACCATCAAGGGTGTCTCGCTGGAAATCGCTGATGGTGAACTGGTTGTTCTGGTTGGGCCTTCCGGCTGCGGCAAATCCACATTGCTGCGCATGATTGCCGGGCTGGAAAGCATTACATCGGGTAATGTTTCCATCGGTGACCGCGTGGTTAATGATCTGGAACCGGCTGAGCGCGATATTGCCATGGTGTTCCAGAACTATGCGCTTTATCCGCATATGACCGTGCGCCAAAATCTGGCCTATGGCCTGAAAAACCGCAACACCCCGAAGGCTGAAATTGAGCAACGCATTGCCAAGGCGGCCAAAGCATTGGAGATTGAACAATTTCTGGAGCGCAAACCGCGCCAGCTTTCAGGCGGTCAGCGCCAGCGCGTTGCCATGGGGCGCGCCATTGTGCGTGAGCCGGCTGCCTTTTTGTTTGACGAGCCACTCTCTAATCTCGATGCCAAATTGCGCGTACATATGCGTGTTGAGATCAAACGCCTGCAGCGCACGCTCGGTGTTACCAGTGTTTATGTAACCCATGACCAGATGGAAGCCATGACACTGGCTGACCGTCTGGTGGTGTTAAATGGTGGCCGGATTGAGCAGGTCGGTACTCCGATTGAGCTTTATGAAAAGCCCGCAACCACCTTTGTGGCAACCTTTATCGGCTCACCTTCCATGAATTTGCTTGCCTGCAGGGATGCTGCGGGCAACATTGTTCCGTGGCTGAAAGGCGCAGAAAAGATTCTGCCTGCACAAACTGCCACAATCGGTATCCGTCCTGAAGGATTTGTATTGGGCGAAGGTGGCAAGGACAGCCTTTTTGCCGCAGATGCCACGGTTGATGCGGTTGAGCTTGTTGGTGCGGAAAGCTATGTACATGCCCGCCTTGCAGACAACACAGCAATCATTTTCAGTGTTGCAGGCCGCAGCCCCGTTACAGCAGGCGAAGTGCTCAAAATCAGTGCTGACAAAACGGCACTGCATTGCTTTGATAAAGACGGCAAGCGGATTGAATTGTAAACGGAAAAATAATAATCTCGGCAATGGCCGGGATTATTGTCGCCGATGCCGGTTATTGATCCGGCTATCGGCGACACCATGATTATCATGCCCCCGTATGAACTCTCATGGTAACCTGTCAGGCATATACCCTGTCTGACAAGACATATGCCTTATCAGGGATATTCCAAGAGCTTGCCATATTGTGGCAGCTCTTATGCCTTAAGCTTAACCTTTTAATTGAAAATAATTAAATTTATAATTTTGATGATATTCATCATTAATATTAATGATTAAGTCTAGGCTAAATTATTTAATGTTTATAAATGGGATGCCGGAAATAAGTGCGCGCACATAGCGCGATTTCTGAAAATATCCATTAAGCGAAACCCGTGGAAAAGCCTGCGGATGGTTCAGATTTGCCGGTTCTGTCATGCTGGCCTGCGTTGTTACCGCAATTTCAAACCCCGCCTTACGTGCCGCATGCCAGCATTTTTCATTCACGGCTGTTTTCCAGCCATAGGGGTAGGCGAAGGACAATGGCACCTGGTCAAGCTTCTCTTTAAGCCAGTTGGCTGATGTGATGATTTCATCATTGATGCGCTGTTCATCTGCATGTGCCAGATTGATATGGCTGACCGAATGGGCACCAAAATGCACAAGATCACCATCCTGTTCCTTTAATTGACGCAATTGTGCCGCATCCATTGTCAGGCTCTGCGTCATTTGCAGCGGATCAATACCATGTTCTTTTGCCAGACAGGTAATTTTCCTGACTGCTTCATCCTCATTAAGGCTGTCAACAAAACGGGCAAAACGCATGAAAGCAGACATTTTGCCGGCTGTGCTTGCTATATGCAGTGCCTCCTGCCCGCAACCAAAATCAAAAACAAGCTTATCTGTCCGGCGCAATAAATGTTCAATCACTTCCCACCATAAAATATGGCTGCGCTCGGCAAAACCGGATGTGATATAAATCGTATAAGGAATATTATAACGCCTGAAGACCGGTGCTGCATATTGCGCATTATTGCAATAACCATCATCCAGCGTAAAACAGACATAGCGTTTGTTCTGCGGATTATGCTGCAATAAGTGCGGCAGTTCATGCACATGAACCGGTATCATCCCTGCAGACAATACCTGCTGAACCACTTCTTCCAAAAATTCCGGTGTCACGGAAAGAATGGCATTAGGTGAAAACCTGTGCAGGCTTGCATCCGGCCGGACATGATGCAGGGTAAAAATCAGCCCGTTTTTTGCTGCAAACGGCAATAATTTGTTAAGGCGCAACAGTGAAATCGCCTCCAGCCCCATACGGATAGCCGAATATTTCAGCCGGCGCTTTATTTCGTGCAAACCCCTCATTTATTTATCCGCTGCAGTTTCCATAGTTTTTTAAACACTCCAGCGGTTTTAAGAACTGAAGTCCCTCATCTTTTGCACATTACCGGCATGCAAAACCGCTTCATCGATCTCGTCGGCAAATATGTGCAATCTCTATAGGATGGAAGCCGTAAGGACAGTGTTAACGGCAGGCACCGTTTTGCATTTTATAGAAGCCGGCATTACGTGCAACACAGGCATTAGGAAATGTCCGGCTGCGGCCATGGCTGGTTGCACATACCGGTGCATATTCACGCGTGCAGGCTGTTTGCGGGCGGTTATGCCCCTCACCGCCTAATGACGGGCGGTCAGGACGATGATGCCATTGTGGCTGATGCGGGCGCAGAGCGCCGCATTCACCTTTATGCATAACACGATACCCCGCTGCTCCGGCCTGGCAACCATTGCCAAATGTGCGGATATTGCCATTGCGCTCACCACAAACGGGCGCATATTCCATTGTGCACATTTGTTGTCTGTCGGGGCGCATCGGCGGGCGTTGCTGCGCTCCCTCCTCAATACCAGCCGTACAGCCTGAAACAAGCATCAGGCCTGCAAGCGGCACCATCACGCGGTATAATTGTGCAAGTCCGGAAAATATCATGGCCTGTCTTTCTCAGATTATTGCAAATATCGGGCGATATTAAACAATATATCATCCGGCACAATAAAAAAGCTCAGGGGCTGCAGCCCCTGAGCCTGACCGGATAATAAAGACCTGTTGTCAGAAAATCTGACGCTCGCCCTGTTCATCGCGAATCCAGGTGGTAAGACCAAGCCTGCTCATGGTAGTCAGGAAAGGACGCGGATCCAGCTCTTCAACATTAACCATAGTTTTCACATCCCATTCACCGGATGCAATCAACATGGCCGCAGCCACCGGCGGCACACCGGCAGTATAGGAAATGCCCTGTGAGCCAACTTCATTATAGGCATCTTTGTGATCTGCCACATTATAGATGAAGACTTCACGCGCCTTGCCGTCTTTGCTGCCCTTGACCAGATCACCAATACAGGTTTTGCCGGTATAATCAGGTGCAAGCGATGCCGGATCCGGCAAAACGGCCTTGACCACTTTCAGCGGCACAACTTCCAGACCTTCAGCGGTTTTAACGGGTTGTTCAGACAACAGACCAAGATTATTCAACACGGTGAACACATTGATATAATGGTCGCTGAAACCCATCCAGAAGCGCACATCCGCGCCTTCCATATTGCGCGCCAGAGAATGCACTTCATCATGGCCGGTCATATAGGCTTTCTGCTTGCCGACAACAGGCAGGTCATATTCCTTGCCGATCTCGAACATTTTATTAACCTGCCACGCACCCTTTTGCCATGAATAGACACGGCCGGTAAATTCGCGGAAGTTAATTTCCGGATCAAAATTGGTGGAGAACCAACGCCCATGGGAGCCGGCATTGATATCAATAATATCAATATCAGTAATCTTGTCGAAATAATCATCCTTGGCAAGACGCGCATAGGCATTGACAACGCCGGGATCAAAACCGATGCCAAGAATAGCGGTTACGCCTTTTTCTGCGCAAATCTCACGGCGCTTCCACTCATAATTTGCATACCATGGCGGGGTCTCGCAGATCTTGTTTGGTTCTTCATGGATAGCAGTATCCATATAGGCCGCGCCGGTTTCAATACAGGCCTGCAATACGGACATATTGATAAAAGGCGAACCGACATTGATCACGATTTGAGAATTTGTTCTGGTAATCAGTGCCTTCGTGGCTTCAATATCCAGAGCATCCAGTGCATGGGCTTCCAACACGCCCTCAACCTTCATACTCTTTTTTTCACGAACACTGGCGATCATATCATCGCATTTGGATTTTGTTCGCGAAGCAATGTGAATATCACCCAGTACATCATTGTTCTGCGCACATTTATGCGCCACAACCTGCGCCACGCCTCCGGCACCAATAATCAGAACATTTTTTTTCATTTCACGCGATACGCTCCATAATAGCCTTTTCGGCATAATCTCAAAATTACGCTGATGAGAATTATGCACCTGTCAATGATGCGCCTGATACAGGTTATTTTGCATCAAATGCATCGGTTGCGGTTGGATCGTCTTCACAAACGACCTGTGTTGTTAAGCAGCCCATATGGGTAAAACAAAAGCAAAAGCCAATCCGGTATTGTTACCGTGCAGGCAGTTTCCGCTTTGACCTCAGGGCTGCTGTGCCGGTTGCCTTAAGAGAGAGCAGCGGCAAAATCATCAAAGCTGAATTCCTTAACAAGCTCTTCCCTGCCATCAAGCTGGCGCACAACAATGGATGGCATTTTAACGCCGTTAAACCAGTTTTTCTTAACCATTGTATAGCCCGCGGCATCCTGAATCGACAGGCGGTCGCCAATCTGCAATGGTTTGTCAAAGCGGAATTCGCCAAAAATATCACCTGCAAGGCAGGATTTGCCACAAATCATAATTTCATGGTCGCCCGTATTGGGCTCTATTTTGGCGCTTTGGCGATAAATCAGCAAATCCAGCATATGCGCTTCAATTGAACTGTCGACAATGGCGAGGTTTTTGCCATTAAACAGCGTATCCAGCACAGTTACTTCCAGCGTTGCCGATTTGGTAATTGCAGCCTCTCCCGGCTCCAGATAGACCTGCACACCATATTTTGCGGAAAAAGCTTTAAGACGGGCGCAAAACCGGTCAAGCGGATAATTTTCACCGGTAAAATGAATGCCGCCGCCAAGGCTGACCCATTGGACACGGGCGATCAGATGGCCGAAGCGCTCTTCAATAATGCCCAGCATTTCATCAAACCGGTCAAAATTATCATTCTCACAATTATTGTGAAACATGAAGCCGGAGATTTTATCCATCACCGTTTCAATCTTTGCGGCATCCCATTCCCCAAGGCGGCTGAATGGCCGTGCCGGATCGGCCAGCGAAAAATCGGAGGTGGAAACCTGCGGATTCACACGCAAGCCGCGGATATGGTTTTTGGAAACGTCTTCAAAACGGTTCAGCTGACTAATGGAATTGAAAATGATCTTGTCGCTGTTTTTCAGCACATCTTCAATCTCATCATCCGCATAGGCCACACTATAGGCATGTGTTTCGCCGGCAAATTTTTCCCTGCCAAGGCGCACTTCATAAAGCGAAGATGATGTTGTGCCATCCATATACCGGCTCATCAGATCAAACACAGACCATGTGGCAAAGCATTTCAGCGCCAGCAACGATTTTGCACCCGATTGCTCGCGCACATATTTAATCTTTTCCAGATTGGGCAGAAGTTTGCTTTTATCGATGAGGTAATATGGTGTCTTGATCGTCAATTCACTTATGTCCGCTCTGTTATGGATCTCAGCTCATTTGCGGGTTTATAAACAATTGCCATGCCGTCATTTTCCGCAATATTCATCCGGATCTGCCATGCGCCTGTTTTCAGCGCGCTGCCCGGATTTTGAAGATAAATCCTGCCGCGCGATAAGCCGCTTGCCCGCTGTGGTTCTTCTTTACTGTATAATATGCAAAACCGAAACCGGTTTTATAAATATACAGCATTGTAAAACGAAAAATTTGCCGGTTTTGTTAAATTTCAGGCCGCTTTGCACCCTATATAAAAGCACATTATGAAAATTTTAATACAGCATATGGCAGATGCTGCCTTAAACAGGTGCGGCTGTTTTAAACTGTTCCGGCCAATCACGATGGGTAAACACCTGCCCCTCCTGCCGCAGACGGCGCACCTGCGCCAGATCAATACTGCAATGCATCCAGCGGCTTGCCGTTACAATATCCTGTGCACTCTCGGCATAAACACCACTTGGCGGCATGCCATAATCTGACGGCACATAAAGGGCAGCACGGCCACAATTTTCATCCAAAGCCGGCGACCACGGCGCCTCACCCGCGGTTGGGGAAACCAGAACCGCAAACTGGTTTTCCAGAGCACGTGCCTGCGCACCGATGCGCACACGATAATAGCCTGCCAGCGTATCGGTGCAGCTTGGCGCCAATATCAGTTCCGCACCCTGATCGCCAAGACGGCGCGCCAGCATCGGAAATTCATTATCATAGCATATCAAAATACCAAAATGGCCAAACGGGGTGGCAAAACTGCGTATATCCTCCACCCCCCCGCTGATGCCCCATTGCTCGCGCTCAAAGCGGGTCATGATGATTTTATCCTGATGGCCAATCAGCCCGTCCGGCCCGAAAAGCCAGGCACGGTTGCGGTATTTCCCATCCCTGTCCAGCACCGGCGCACTGCCGGGCTGCAGCACAATTTGATGTTCACGGGCAATCGCCTCGCAAAGTGCCAGCCAGCGCGGCAAAAGCGGCTGAATAGCGGCAATTGACCCATGCAGGTCACTGCGCACCTCCTCCGGCAGCTGCCCTGATAAAACCAGCCCCGCATATTCCGGCAATAGCAGTACCTTTGCGCCCTGCCTGACGGCGGCTGAACAAAGATCGCGCAAATGCTGCTCATAATCATCCCATGTTCTGATCAGTTCAATCACATATTGGCAAGAGGCAAGATGCAGCATCAGTTCAGTTCCTTTATCCAGAAAGACATCGGCTTTGCGGTTTCCGCACTGTTACCCACATCCCGCCAGCTGTAAAAAGTGCGCAATTCAGGCTTATGAAAAAAGCCGCGCTTGTTCCAGAACTGATCAAGCGGCTGATAATTATGCGGCCGCGCCGGATGATCTTGCGGGCGCTCCACAGCACAAAAGCAACACATTTCAAATTGCCCGCTTTGGCGCGCATGGGCCTCGCGCTCCTCAAAAAAACGCACACCAATGCCAGCCCCGCGATAAGCCGGCAGCAGCACGGATTCCCCGAAATAAAAGATTTTATCCGGCTTATAGCCATGTTCAGCAAAAGGCGCCTTAAACGCCTCTGTTTCATCTTGCATCGGAATGCCGGTGGAAGCACCTATCACCTTATCGCCATCCAATGCCAGCACAAAAAAACTGCCGGGGGAATTGGCATAGGTTGCGATATAATTAGTTTCATAAGCCATATCCCCGTCATAGAGATAGGGAAAATCGCGAAAAACACGGATACGCAACCGCGCCAGATCATCAATAAAAGGCGCAATCCTGCTGCCTGAACAGGTTTCAATCCGAACACACATGCTGCATCCTCCATCTGTTATTTTTTAAACCATCAGCTGATAAAATACAGTACGGCAAACGGCAGAGATTTACGCAAAAGTGCCATTTTACTGCGCATTTTCGCCTTTTCTTTGCCTGCCTGAGCTCTATGAAAGGGTCATGCCAAATTCAGGAGTGATTATCATGGATGCTGCACAGATTATCCGTGCCTATTATGATGCTTTTAATGCGCAGGATATGGAGACTTTTATTGACCTTCTGCATGATGAGGTTGTGCATGATATTAATCAGGGCGCGCGGCATCAGGGCAAGGAGCACTTTCGTTCATTTATGGCGCATATGAACCGCTCTTATAAGGAAAATCTCACCGATATGGTGATTATGACCAATGCGGAAGGCACACGCGGCGCAGCCGAATTTGTGGTGCATGGGGAATATCTGGCAACCGATGAGGGCCTGCCGGAAGCCAGAGGGCAGAAATATGTGCTGCCTGCAGGCGCATTTTTTGAGCTGCGCGACGGCAAGGTTGCCCGTATCAGCAATTATTATAACCTTAATGACTGGATTGCCCAGGTCAGCAAATAAAAAAACGCGCCGCCTTTATAATCTCAAAAGGCGGCGCAGCTTTTACATAAAAGCGGCCTTTACATAAAATAAGTGGCAATGCGCTTGCCTTCCACATCCTGCACCTTGAAAACAGTACCATAGATTGATTCCAGTACCACAGGGCAGACAATCTCTTCCGGTGTACCCTGACAAAATAATCTGCCATTTTGCATTGCCACAATATGATCAGAATAGCAGGAGGCAAAGTTAATATCATGCAGCACAACGACAACAGTCTTGCCCAGATCATCCGCTGCTTTGCGCAACAGCTTCATCATCTCCACAGAATGCTTCATGTCGAGATTGTTCAGCGGTTCATCAAACAGTGTGTAATCCGTATCCTGACACAAGACCATTGCCACATAGGCGCGCTGACGCTGCCCGCCCGATAACTCATCCAGAAAGCGGTCAGCCAGATCTGTCAGGTTGAGATATTGCAAGGAGCGCGCCACATATTGCGCATCCTGCGCTGTTGGACGACCTTTGCTATAGGGATAACGGCCGAAAGTTACCAGATCACGCACCGTGAGGCGCGCGGTCATATGGTTGTCCTGCCGCAAAATGGCAAGCCTTTTAGCCAGCACATCGCCAGCCGTGCGTGCCACATCCATATTATCCACCAAAATATGACCGCGATCACAGGGAATAAGACGGCTAATCATCGACAGCAGGGTGGATTTTCCGGCGCCGTTAGGGCCGATAATCGAAGTAATGCCTCCGGATGGCAATGTCAGCGAGACATTATTGATAACCAGGGTTTCGCCATAGGTTTTACTGACGGCCTTGACCTCAATCATCGGGCAACTCCTCGCACCAGCAGCACTATAAAAAACACGCCGCCAAAAAATTCAATGACAATACCAAGGGCGGTGTTAAAGGCAAAAAGCCGCTCCAGCACAAGCTGTCCGCCAACAAGCGCAATAATTGCCAGCAAAACAGCTGCAGGAATTGTATAACGATGGCGGGTTACCGGCATGATCATATAGCTGAGATTAGCTACCAGAAGACCAAAAAATGTCACCGGCCCGACAAGTGCCGTGGAGACCGACACCAGCACCGCCACCATCATCAGGATCATCATTGTTGTGCGCTTGTAATTAATGCCAAAGCCAATTGCTACTTCCCGCCCCAGCGACAAAATATCAAAACGGTGGCCGATCCGCCATGCGGCCATTGATGTCAGCGCAACAATAATGCCTGAAAGGCCAAGTAGCTGGCTGTCTATCGTATTGAAAGAAGCAAATAGCCGATCCTGCAAAACGATAAAATCATTCGGGTCGATGATACGTTGTAAAAACCCGGCTCCGGAGCGGAAAAACACGCCGAAAATAATCCCCACCAGCATCAGCAGATGTAATGAACGCTCTTCACCGGCAAACAGCCAGCGATAGAGCAGACCGGAAAAGCCCATCATCAAGGCAATTTCAACAAGGAACATCAATTTCGGACTAGCCATTGATACCGCATGAGCACCGATGGTAAAAACCAGCACCGTTTGCAGCAGCGCATAAAGCGCATCAAACCCCATGATTGATGGTGTGAGAATGCGGTTACTGGTAATGGTCTGAAACAGGACTGTTGACAGGGCAATGGAATAGGCTACCAGCACCATTGCCGCCAGTTTGGCGCCGCGAAACGGTATAATAAAGCTCCAACTGCCTTTAGCGCCAATAGTCATAAAGGCAACCATTGCTATCAATGCCAGAGCAGCAAGTAACGTCAGTCGTTTCAATGCATTGCGGCGGTTAGCTGGGTTTTCTGCAGATAGAGCAGTCAGACTTTGCGCAGGATAGACAGTTTCATGCACCACGGGCGGATTTCCTCAAAACCAGATACAGGAAGAAAGCGCTGCCCAAAAGCCCGAAAATAGTGCCGACGGGAATTTCATAAGGCGCATTAATTGTGCGCCCGATCATATCACAAATCAGCACCAGCCCGGCACCGAGCAAAGCAATCCACGGCAGGGAGCGGCGCATATTATCGCCCTGCATCATGCTCACCAGATTGGGCACAATCAGCCCGAGAAACGGCACAATACCCACAGTTACCACCACACAAGCCGTGACCATGGCTACAATTGTCAGGCCGAATGTCATCACACGGCGGTAATTGAGCCCCAGATTTGTGGTAAAAGCTTCCCCCATACCAGCAACGGTAAAGCGATCAGCCGCAATATAAGCAGCAATTGTCAGTATAAAAGACAGCCATAACAGCTCATAGCGTCCGCGCAAAACGGCAGAAAAATCACCCGTTGTCCAGGCGCTCATAGATTGCAGCAGATCAAAGCGGTAGGCAAAAAATGTGGTAATCGCCGAAATAACCCCGCCAAGCATAATACCGACAAGCGGCACAATAACCGGTGAACGCAGTGGTATTTGCCGCAGGATCAGCATAAACAGCGCCGTACCAGCCAGTGCAAAACCCGTTGCCACCAGCATCTTGCCAAAAACCGGCATAGCCGGCGCCAAAATCATCACCGCAAGAATACCAAGTGAAGCGGAATCCACCGTGCCGGCCGTGGACGGTTCAACAAAACGGTTGCGCGCCAGAATCTGCATAATCGTTCCGGAAACCGCCATGCCTGCGCCTGCCAGCACAAGGGCGATGGTGCGCGGAATACGGGTTTCAACAAGCAGGAATTGCGCACGCCATGCGCTTTCATCGCCAAACAGGCTGTGCAGGGACACATCACTCACCCCGATAAACAAACTCATCAGAGCAAGGCTTGTCAACAAACATGTAGCAGCAATCAGTTTCACAAAAACAGCAACCATTCTGACCATTGCCACAGCTGGCAAATATTACAAGCAGCGCAACGGGGAAAAGACCGGACAACATAAAGAAAAAGCAGCAGTGACAATGCATTGCTGCCTTTTTAATTCTTCTGCAGGCAAGAGATATGCTTTACCCCATAAGAACCGGCGGGGTAAAGCTTAAACACGACATAAATACTCCGCTTAAATCCTGCAAAGCTCAGGCAAAACCGGCAACAGCTATTTTTTAAGGCCGGTAAGCAATTGATCAACAATATGTTCCATTGCCGTCAGACCACTGGCATTGAGATACCATGCTGATCCGTCCAGATAGATCACTTGTTTGTTTTTCCAGGCATTTGTCTGCCCGATAACAGCATTATCAAGAAATTTTCCGGCAGCAACACCTTCACGGCCAATAGCCGCATCACGGTCAATCACAAATAGCCAATCCGGATTTTTTTCAAGCACATATTCAAAAGAAATCGGCTGGCCGTGGCCGCCGGGCTTGATATCATCTGCAACCGGCCGGATGCCAAAATCATTATACAACACGCCAAAACGGGAATTCGGACCATAGGCGCTCATCTTGCCGCCGGTGGTGAGAACAAGCAGGCCTGTGCCCGCTTTTCCTGCCAGAATCTTCAGTTCATCCTTCTTGGCATTAATCCTGCTCAGGGCTGTTTCTGCCTGCTGCTCCTTGCCGAAGATTTTTGCCAGGCTGCGCACATTCTCTTCCGAGCTTTGCACAAAATTACCCGCATCAGCGGTCATATCAATGGTTGGCGCAATTTTGGCAAGCTCGGAATATTTGGCTGAAGACCGCCCGCCCACAATGATAAGATCCGGCTCTGCGGCATTGATCGCCTCATAATCCGGCTCAAACAGGGTGCCGGCCTTGATATAGGCCTCATCAGTATATTTTTGCAGATAATCCTGCATTTTAACAACCGGCACACCCGTTACCTTCACGCCAAGCGTATCCAGCGTATCAAGAGATGAAAGATCAAGCGTGATGATTTTCTGCGGCACATCCGGCAGTCTGGTCTCGCCCTGCGCATGTTTCACAGTTATTTCACCGGCAAGGGCTGCGCCTGCAAACAGGAGTGCACCGGCGGCAATACCTGCAAAAAGACCTGTCATCCGTCTCATTTTATTCCTCTTTATCATAAATTTGCGCGCGTCTGCAGAACAGCCTTATAGCGCCTTATTTGCTTTTAATGCTGTGTGTGTTTGTCGTATTACAGTGCAGCATTGATTATCAGTCATCCACATGATCATGGCCGCCGATGCGGCCTGGACGCCAATAACCTTCCGAGGCGATCTGTTCACGGGTCAGCCCGCGTGACAGTAAATTTTGACGCTGCTTGCGCACATTGCTGGTTTCGCCAATAAGAATGGCGTGGCCACAGCCATGTGGAAGATGATATCCGGCAACAGCACGAGCCATCAAATCACTAGGGCCTGCTTTCTGCTCACCGCGATGCAACCATGTAATCTGTGTAGCGGACAACCCTTCGCGAATAGTGCTGAGCGCAATCTGCGAGAAAGCGTCATCAATTTCAATCAGCACATGCATCTGTGCTTTTGCAGGCATCGTTTCGAGAATATGAAAAATCGCCGGAATGCAACATTCATCACCAGTGATCAAGTGCCAATCAGCGTCTTCACGGAACGAAGCACCACCACGTGGGCCCCGCACAGTAATTTTGTCACCCGCTTTTGCATTATAGGCAAAAGCCGGCCCCGGGGTCAGATGAGTGCCGGTACCATGCATAAAGAAATCCACATCCAATAGCCCTTTTTCCTTGTTAAAGCTGCGGATTGTGTAATCACGGCGGCCAAACTCACCATGACCGGTCGGTAACATCATAACAACAGCCTGGCCTGGTTTGTAAGTAAATTCCGCAATATCAGGCGCAGTAAAAGTCACACGGCGCATATTCACAGGGGTATCGGCAACCGCTACTACGGTGAATTCCCACTGGCGCAACTGCGGACGCCATGCTGGCTGCGCCTGAACCGGTATTGTCTGCATAGTCACTTCCTTATACTGTTGCTGTTTTATGCTATAGATAAGTGGACTATAAAAATCAACTTTATATTACCTGTTCCCTGACCTGCGCAAAACGGGGGTCAGACGCGCCAGCGCCGCCAGAAGATCAGTCTGCGAGATCAGCCCCAAAAGATGATGATCATCATCGACAATAATTACCGCATGGGAGCGCCCATTGGTTAAAACCGGCAACAGGCTCAGGGCACTGTCATGCGCACAGGCTGTGGGCGGGGCTGTCATCAAAGTGCTCACAGCGCCTTTACCTTTCAGCAATTCACGCAGACCCACAGTGCCAAGCAGGCGATTATTCTCATCCACCACCGGCAGCGAACGAATATTATGCCGCAATAATAATGAACGGGCATAATCATCATCGTCATCCGGCTTCACCGAAACCACATGGCGCGACATGATCGCAGCACAATCCGGCCCTTCATTTCCACTGGCATGGCTGCGCATCACAGCCTGCATTTCAATCTGCCTTATCAAAATTTCAAGATCAGCGCGGCTGATATCATAGCTTTCCTCCATTGCGGCAAGAGCGGCATCAATATCGGCGGCAACAGGCCCGCCACGCATCTGTGTTGGTATATCCTGTGTCTGGTGTTGATTGATAACCGGCGCATTATGCGGATAAGGGCGTTTTAACAACCAGTGAAAAACCATGCCAAACAACACCACCAACAGAGAATCCAGCGCCACCGGCATCAGCGGAAACAAAAAACCTGTATCCTGTATCGTCTTTCCGCCAATGACAGCGGTAAGCGCAATGGCACCCCCCGGCGGATGCATGGCACGACAAACCGACATCACCAGCACCGAAAGCGATACCGCAAGCCCTGCGGCAAGATAAGGCTCGGGCACCAAATGATAAATACAAACACCAACAAATGCGGATATAGTATTACCGCCGATAATTGCCCATGGCTGCGCCATCGGGCTGGAAGGCACGATAAACAGCAAAATGGCAGAAGCGCCGACCGGTGCAATCAGAAACACGGAATGTGTTGCATGATTATAAAGCCAGGCACTGATCAGTCCGGCGAAAATAACGCATAATAAAATGCCAAAACACGCAATCAGACGTGAGCGGAAAGTGGCACCGGCAAGCAAAGGCGCAAAAAGCCGGTCTGCCGCACGCCTTATTCCGCTGGCATGATTTTCAGGCTGGTTCATCTTACAAGACTTATAAAAACATAATTATAAATATCCGGCTCCGGACAGCTTTCAAAAGAATAATCAACATACCGGAACAGCCGTGATTATCAGCTGTTTGCAGCTATGAACAGGCCGGGTCCGCCAATTTTTCTTAAACAAGCTCTGTGCGGTCGCTGATAATATGTGAGAATTGTGACATTTGCGCAAAAGGTGCTGAGCGTACCTTGCCGAATTTGCTGCTGTCTACCACCAGATAGGAGGCAAGCGCACGGGCAATCGCCATTTGCTTGACCGGAATTTCATGAAAATGTGAGCAACTCACACCATGCTCATCATGCACGCCGCCTGCTGATATAAAGGCTTTGTTGATGATGATTTTTTTAAGTGTTTCAATGGCCTCATCGCCTGAGAAAGAAGCTGCAGAACGGTGAAACAGCCCGCCGAGCATAATCAGACGCACATCCTCACGTGCCGCCAGAATCTCAGCCACATTCAATGAATAACACACAACGGTGATTGATTTATTCTCCGGCACCAGCCGCGCCAGATGCGGGGTTGTGGTGCCGCAATCAATAAAGATCGTGTCATATTCTTCAATCAATGCCGCAGCCTGTGTGCAGGCATTTATTTTTGCGCCTGCATGGCAGTCTTTCTCAAGATCAAGGCTGTAATCACTGCTGGCATTATTTTCCTGAACGGGGAAAATATAACCACCAAGACAGTTCAGACCCTTTACAAGATTTTCCATCGGCTGCGCCATATCGCGGCGGATGGTCATTTCAGAAACACCAAGCTCTGTAGCCGCATCACGCAGACGTATCACGCCCTGTTTTTCCAGCAGGGCGGCGAGTTCAAGAAGACGTTCATCCCTGCGGCTGGTTCTGCTCAAATTTGTCCCCTTGCATAAATTGACAGGCCATATTTATAAAAAAACAACGCCCAGTGAAGCAATATTTTTTGCAGCCTTGACATAATACATTGTTTAGTGAAACGATCCAAACATAATGATCGGATAATAACAATATAATATCCTGTCATGTAAGACAGGCATATTCCTGCACTATCAACAAAACCGGCCTTCTGCTTCAATCGCAAAATCAGCCGGTATTATCATTGCACCCAAGCCATACGGATATATGATGAGCCCTTCTCATACACGTAACACCGGAACACCGCTGACAACCGAATGGTTTAAAAATATCAGCATCAACCGTTCCGCTTTGGAGCGCCGGGCGGCCACCATTCCTGCCCGCCGCTCTGTGAAAAAAGATTATCAGGCAGCCTGGCTTGTGCGTGCTGTTCAAACGATTGACCTGACAACGCTGGCCGGTGACGATACGGCAGGACGCGTACGCCGCCTGTGCGCCAAAGCCAAAAACCCGATCCGCGCCGATATTGTGCAAGGGCTTGGCCTGCAGGATACCAATATCACCACCGGCGCGGTCTGTGTTTATCCAACCATGGTTGCCCATGCGGTCAGGGCACTGGAAGGCACTGATATTCCGGTTGCATCCGTTGCCACCGGTTTTCCTGCCGGCCTTTCACCGCTGCCGCTGCGCCTTGCCGAGATCCGTTATGCGATTGAACAGGGGGCAAAAGAAATCGACATTGTCATTACCCGAGAACATGTGCTGACCCAGAATTGGCAGGCGCTTTATGATGAATTGACCGCTATGCGTGAGGCTTGCGGGGATGCCCATATGAAAGCCATTCTGGCAACCGGAGACCTGCAGACCCTGACCAATGTTTATAAAGCATCCATGATTGCCTGTCAGGCCGGGGCTGATTTCATCAAAACTTCGACAGGCAAAGAGGATGTCAATGCAACCCTGCCCGTGAGCCTGACCATGGTGCGGGCATTGCGCGATTATGGCGACTATACGGGTGTAAAAATCGGTTTAAAACCGGCAGGCGGGCTGCGCAGCGCCAGGGAAGCCCTGATCTGGCTATCCATGATGAAGGAAGAGCTTGGGCATAGTTGGCTGCAACCGGATCTGTTCCGCATTGGCGCATCCTCACTGCTCGGCGATATTGAACGCCAGCTTGAACATTATGTAACCGGCCGTTATGCCGACCTCTCCCGTCATGCAGCCGCATAAGGAACCTGACCACATGGCACAGATCAAGGATATTCTTGACACAATGGAATATGGCCCCTCCCCCGAAGCCGACACCGATGTTGTTCAATGGCTGGCAGATCATCCGGCACCATTTGGTCACTTCATCAATGGTCATTTTACTGATGCCGGCAATGCCCAGCTCATTGATGTTATCAATCCGGCAACTGAAGACCGTCTGGCAGCGATTGCCAAGGGCAGCGCACAGGATGTGGATGATGCTGTCAAGGCCGCCCGCGCTGCATTTGGCAAATGGTCAAAACGCCCCGGTCATGAGCGCGCCGGATATCTTTATGCCATTGCCCGCCATCTGCAAAAACGCGAGCGGTTTTTTGCGGTGCTGGAAAGTATGGATAACGGTAAACCGATCCGTGAAAGCCGCGATATTGATGTGCCGCTGGCGGTGCGCCATTTTTATCACCATGCCGGCTGGGCTGAGATGGCGGAAGATGAGTTCCGCGGCTTCTCACCGGTTGGCGTTTGTGCTCAGGTGATCCCGTGGAATTTTCCGCTTTTGATGCTGGCATGGAAAATTGCCCCCGCCCTTGCAGCCGGCAATACGGTTGTGCTGAAGCCTGCCGATCTTACCCCGCTCACAGCTATTGCCTTTGCGCAAATCTGCCATGAGGTCGGCCTGCCTGCCGGTGTGGTCAATATTGTGCATGGTGATGGTGAAACCGGTGCGCTGATCTGCGGCCATGAGGATGTAAACAAGGTTGCCTTTACCGGTTCCACCAGAGTTGGCCGCATAATTCGCGAACAGATTGCCGGATCCGGTAAAAAACTGTCGCTGGAACTTGGCGGCAAATCCCCCTTCATCATTTGCGAGGATGCGGATCTCGACAGCGCTGTGGAAGGTGTAGTTGATGCCATCTGGTTTAATCAGGGTGAGGTTTGCTGTGCCGGCTCCCGCCTTTTGGTGCAGGAGGGCATTGCGGAGCGTTTTTATGCCAAATTACGCAAACGCCTTGAAACCATCCGCATTGGGAATCCGCTCGATAAATCAACCGATATAGGCGCGATTATTTCACCGGCGCAGGTCAGGCGCATTGCTGACCTGATTGCAAAAGGCGAAAAGGAAGGCGGCACATTATGGCAAACTGAAAATGCTTTACCGGCAAAGGGTTACTTCATAAGGCCCGGCTTCTTCACCAATGTTGACCAGGCATCAACGGTCTGTCAGGTAGAGATTTTCGGCCCGATTGCCGCGGCAACAACATTCCGCACACCGGCAGAAGTCATTGCGCTTGCCAATAACACTGCCTATGGGCTGGCCGCCTCTGTCTGGTCGGAGAATATCAACACCGCGCTTGATATTGCCGCATGCGTCAAGGCCGGAGTGGTCTGGATCAACTGCACCAATATGCTTGATGCCGGCGCCGGTTTTGGCGGTTATCGCGAGAGCGGTATTGGCCGCGAAGGTGCGCGTGAAGGACTTTATGAATATCTGGTCAGCGATTGGGAAAAAACACTGCCGCCCGCCCCGCAAGATGAGAGTCCTTCCTTTTCCGCCTTGCCTGCCCGTGTTGAAAAAATTGCCCGCGGCTCCATTGATCGCACCATGAAAAATTATATTGGCGGCAAACAGGCGCGCCCTGATGGCGGGGCAAGCTATACGGTTTACGGCAAGGGTAATATCGTAATCGGCCAGGCCCCCTTGAGCAACCGCAAGGATGTACGCAATGCTGTTGAGGCCGCGGCAAAGGCAGGATCATGGGGCAGTATGAGCGCGCATAATCGTGCTCAGATTCTGTATTATCTTGGTGAAAATCTGGAACAGCGTCGCAATGAATTTGTTGAGCTGCTTATAAAAAGCACCGGCGTTGCCGCACCGCAGGCTGAAGAAGAATTTGACGCCGCAATCCGCCGTATTTTCTATTATGCCGCACAAGCCGACAAGTTTGATGGTGCCGTTCACGCCACCAAATCACGCCATATCACGCTGGCCATGAATGAGCCGTGGGGCGTGGCTGCCATTATCTGCCCCGATGAAATGCCGCTGCTGTCACTGGTTTCGCTGCTATTGCCGATGATTGCCATGGGCAACCGCGCTGTGGTTGTGCCATCCGGCCGCCACCCGCTGATCGCGGGTGCTTTCTATCAGGTGCTGGAGACATCAGATATTCCGGCCGGTGTGGTTAATCTTATCAGCGGCGAGCGCGATGTACTGGCCAAAACACTGGCAGAACATGATAGTGTGGCGGTTATCTGGTATTTAGGCTCACAAACGGGCAGCGCCATGGTTGAAAAAGCATCAAGCGGCAATCTTAAGGCCACATGGGTGAATAATGGCCGCAAACGCAACTGGCTTGATACGACACAGGCACAAGGCCGTGATTATCTGCGCCGCGCTGTGCAGGTGAAAAATATCTGGGTGCCTTACGGCGCATAAAATGATACGCGCAATAGGCCGCCATCTGTTGCCTGATGGCGGCCTATTCTGTTCAGGCAATCGGGATCAGGATATGATCCGCGCCAAAATAACCGGCTCCGGATAATCAATCCCTTTCCCCGGCAGCTTACATGCCCTGTTGCTGCTCATAGGTGAAACTGCCGTTTGGCAGTTTTTTCCACTCATACATCACATAACCCGGCAATTTGGCATCGCCCTTTTCATCAAAAGACAAATCACCCAAGGCTGTCTTGTATGGTCCTTTTTCCTTCAATGCTTTGGATACCTCCTGCGGATCATTGGAACCGGCCGCTTTTGCCGCTGCCGCCAGTGACTGCGCCGCAGCATAAGAATAAAGCGTATAGGCTTCCGGCTCAAAACCACTATCACGGAATTTTTTAACCAGATCCGCATTGGCAGGATCAACGCGCGGATCCGGACCAAATGTGTTGAGCGTGCCCACAACAGCATCACCTGCTATGGAGGCCAGTTCATTATTAACAATGGCATCGCCTGAAATGAAGGTGACTTTCAGGCCATGATCGGCAAGCTGACGAATGATCAGCCCGCCTTCTGTATGCACACCGCCCCAATAGAGAACCTCAATACCGGCTGCCTTTGCCTTGGTAATCAAAGCCGAAAAATCTTTCTCGCCGGTATTGACCCCCTCATACATCACCTCTTTCACACCAAGATCATTAAAGGTCTTTTTGGTGGCATCGGCCAGCCCCTGCCCATAAGGTGTCTTGTCATGAATGACAGCGATTTTTTTATCCTTGAAATATTTATTAATATAATTACCGGCGACAATGCCCTGCTGGTCATCACGCCCGCAGGTGCGGAATGTGTTCCAGAGGCCTTTTTCCGTATAGGCCGGATTGGTGGCGCCCGGGCTGATCATGAGAATACCATTTTCTGCATAAACATCCGAAGCGGGGATCGTGACACCGGAATTATAATGCCCGATAACAAACTGAACGCCATCTGCGGCAAATTTATTGGCAACGGAAATGCCCTGTTTAGGGTCAGAAACATCATCGCCGACAATGATTTTTATCTGCTCGCCATTCATACCGCCATTGGCGTTAATCTCAGCAATTGCAGCTTCAGCCCCTTTCAAAATCTGCTGGCCATATGTGGCATTGGGGCCGGTCATCGGAGCGCCCACTCCTATAAGAAGCTCTGCCTGTACTGATACTGTAAAGGCCAGAATGGCTGCAACAGCTGTGCCAGACAAAAATCCTATGCGCATATATGTTCCTCCCATTTGAGTATATTCTAAATCATGTAACGGGCATTACTCTTCTTTCCGGCTGTTCATAATTAAAAAGCCGTATAAAATTTAAATATGATAATATAAAACATTATACCTGATTAGTTTTATTTTATAACAGCGTATAATCCTCATATTATTTGGAATATATCTCCTTTTACAGTATATTCCTCATGATAAAACTCTTTGTCAACACAATAAAAACAGGATGCGATTTTAGTATTACACGTTATAATAACGACCTTATAAAAGCGGCTGAAATCACAATAAAGTGGGCTGCAGAATTCTTGCGCCAACACAATAAACCGTATAAAAAACGCTCATGACATATTGCCTTCAAAACTGCCTGACTATCTGGTGGCGCTCCTTCTAGGAGCGGCAAATGTCATTTTATAAACTGACCATTGCCGCCGTGATGCGGCAAATTGTGGTCAATTTTCCATTCTTTCCGGTTGCGGCGGCTTGTTGTGAGCGTGCCGCATGATCTCATCATTGTGCGCTCCCGATTTTAACTATGCGCTCATGTCTGAAGCCAGCTTCAGAACGCGCATAAAAGGAGCACTCCATGTCTGTCCTATTATCGCCCAAACCCGTCATCCTCACCGGAGACCGACCAACAGGCAACCTGCATATCGGCCATTATGCCGGTTCACTTAAAAACCGTGTTGCCCTGCAGCACAGCCATGAGCAATTTATATTGCTTGCCGATCTTCAGGCATTTACCGATAATGCCGATAATCCGGAAAAAGTACGCCGCAATGTGCTGGAAGTTGCGCTGGATTATCTTGCCGCAGGCATTGATCCTGAGGTGACAACCATTTGCGTGCAATCTGCATTGCCCGCATTGGCGGAACTGACTTTTCTTTATATGAATTTTGTTACGGTCTCGCGGCTGGAGCGCAACCCGACTATTAAATCCGAGATCCAGATGCGCGGTTTTGAGCGTGATGTTCCGGCAGGTTTTCTGTGCTATCCGGTATCACAGGCCGCAGATATTACCGCTTTCAAGGCCACGCTTGTACCGGTGGGCGAAGATCAGGCACCGCTGATTGAGCAGACCAATGAAATCATCCGGCGGATCAACCGCCAGACAAAATGCGGTTTATTACCCGAAGCACAGGCTCTTATTCCTGAAACCGGGCGGCTTCCGGGGCTTGATGGCAAGGCAAAAATGAGTAAATCGCTCGGCAATGCTCTGCCTCTGGCTGCCACAAGTGAACAAATCCGCGATGCCGTACGGCGTATGTACACAGATCCTGATCATCTGCGCGCCTGCGATCCGGGCAAGGTGGAAGGTAATGTGGTTTTCACCTATCTGGATGCATTTTGTGAGGACCGCGCCCTTGTTGACGATTTGAAAACCCGTTACCGGCGCGGCGGACTTGGCGATAAGGCGGTTAAAAAACAGCTTGAAGACGTGCTGGATGCACTGATCCGCCCTATGCGTGAACGCCGCGCCCGCTATGCGGCTGAGCCTGCCTATGTGCTGGATATGTTAAAACACGGCACCAATAAAGCACGTGAGCGCACACAGGCAACTCTTGATGAAATACGCGCGGCATTGGGTCTGTTTGCGTTTTAAAGGCATAAGCATAAGAGCAAAAAATAATGCGGGGGCGTATATTCCCCCGCATTATACCGGCAGCAATTATCCGGCAAACCCTTAAAGACACGACTAAAAGAATGACTGTCTTGCTTGGCGGCACATAACCACATAACCACATTGGCACACCGGCATATCGGGCAGGAATGGCGCCTGTATAGGCGGATTATAATCAGGATTTTACAGCAGCACTGTTGCGTTTGCGGCGCAGCTCGCCCGGTGTTGTCAGGCGGCTTTTTTTCAAAGCTGTTGTCAAATGGCTCTGACTGGAAAACCCTGCTCTTTCAGCCACCTCTGCCAGACAAATATCCGTTTCGGTGAGCATTTCTTCAGCCGCATTCAAGCGAAGCGCCAGCAAATATTGATGCGGTGTCACACCAAAACTTTCCCGAAAAGATGTGAGAAAATGACCGCCGGAAATACCAAGAACGCCGGCCATTCTGGCAACAGATAATTTGCGCATGTAATTTTCACGCAAATAGGCCTCAATACGCCGCGAAGCCTGATAAGAAAGCCCCCTGTTTTCCTGCCGCTCACGCCGCACATTCAAAAATGAATGATTTTGCACCAATTGCACCATCAGGACAGATAAAAGGGCTGCAATATACCCGCCGCTGACCGGCGCATTTTTAATCAGTTCGGCCCGCAACAGATTGGCAAGTAATAAAATTTTGGAATTTGGCAGTCGCGTCGGATGCGGAAACAGTGCCTCAAGGCTCAAACCTCTTGTAATATCGCGCAAATTTTCAAGCATAGATGCATCCAGCGCAATCTGGATAAATTCAGTTTCCGCCGGCCAGTGCAGTGTGTAATCAGTATTGTGCGGAATTATCAGCACAGAACCTGCAGGCGCATCAAAACTTTCTCCGAAATTGCCGGATAATGTCCAGTGCAGATCGCGCACAGCCGCCAGTGTTATAAGAACAATATAATGATCATGGCCGCAGCTATATTTCGTGCGATTACTGACAGCATAAGCAATCATATCTTTATAATATATAAAATGTTTTACATAATCGCCTATGCCAAAAACATCAGAACAAGGCTGCTGCGTAAATGAAGAGGCAATAAATGTATTTTTTGTGCCAAATCTATTATTTATTGCTAAATTATTCATTGTTACCCCAATTAAAATAATTTTTCTTTATTCATAAATATTTGCATGTTCGAACAATTATACGCCGCCATGCATTTTTGGCGTAAAGAACAACTACTACAGGTTGTAAAGATTGGCAATCAGAAAAAACGTAAAATTATAATTATTTTGCTTAATGAATCAATTTTTTGAAATAATATCTGATATTTATTAAATAAATTTCAGAAAAGCTACATTAACATTCATGGAAAAGCTATAGAAAAATACAACCTTTAGGTGTATATCATAAAACAACCCCGCCATCCTGAAAGACAGCGGGGCTGCAAGGCTAACAGGCCGGCACCTGTTGCAATTATAATTTACTTCCGCTCATCAGCAGGAAAGCCGGCTTTATGTTTTGCTGCGTCATCCATCAACTCATACCACATGGCGTTAAGTACGGCGAAAGCAGCAGCAAGCGGCAGGCCGAGAATCCAGGCAAAATACCACATATTCAAACCCTCACTATTGCGCATGACCGAAAAGAAAAAGCATTGTGGCAGATCATCAGTAATGCCCCTCTTCCAGATCTTTTTCAGTAACCTTGCCACGCAGCACATAATAAACCCAGCTCGTATAAAGCATAATGGTTGGCAGCATGATCGCCGTGCTGATCAGCATGATGAACAAAGTGAGATGGCTCGAAGAGCTATCCCAAACTGTCAGGCTTGCATTCGGATCAAGCGATGAAGGCAGAATGAACGGGAACATGGCTACCCCGACAGAGGTGATAATGCCAAAAATTGCCAGTTTGCCAAAGAGCAATGCTGTCAGCGGCTTTTTCAGCAGCAATCCCGCCACCACAAAAAAAGGCGATAACAACCCCAAAGCCGGCACTGCGAGCAAGGCCGGATAGCGGATATAATTGGCAAGCCATGCGCCTTGCTCAATAATAGCGGTTTTATACAGCGGGTTTGAAGGACCGTTCGGGTCAATCTCGCTGGTAATACGATAGCCAAGGCCGGATTTCCACAAATAGAGCCCGCCTGCCGCATAAAACGCAACGGTCAATAAAGCAAGGATTACACCATAGGATTTAGCGCGCTCAGCAACTATGCCATTTGTTTTAACACACAGCCATATACAGCCATGCATGGCGAGCATGAACACAGACATTACTCCGGCAAGCAGGGCAAACGGATTAAGCAATGCAAAAAACGAACCTTCATAAAAGATCATCATATCATCATTGATACGAAACGGCACGCCGAGCAGCACATTGCCTACCGCAACGCCAAAAATCAGTGACGGCACAAAACCGCCAATAAACAATGCCTTATCCCAGCCACTGCGCCACCGGTCACTTTCCCGTTTATTACGGTATTTAAACCCGACCGGCCGCAAGATCAGCGCGAAGAGAATAATAAACATGGCCAGATAAAAACCGGAGAATGACACGGCATAAAGCTGCGGCCATGCGGCAAAAATCGCCCCGCCGGCCAAAATCAGCCAAACCTGGTTGCCTTCCCATACCGGTTCAATCGTCTCCAGCACCATGCGCCGTTCAAGGTCATTGCGGGCAGCAAATGGCAGCATGGTCTCAACGCCAAGATCAAAGCCATCCATTGCCGCAAAACCGATAAGCAGCAGCCCCAGCAAAACCCACCAGATGATGCGCAGGGTTGAATAGTCAAGAAGATCGGACAAAATCATTATTTTGCCTCCCCTGTTACAGCAGGATTAAGAGTGACAGGTTTTGCAAATTGTGCGGAAACCGGTGCATGATCAGGCTGCGGCCCGTTGCGGATAGCCCGCAGCATAACCCCCATCTCAATCACAAACAGTACAGAATAAATCAGGATGAAACCTGACAGGGAAATCAGCACCATGACAGGGCTGAGATTGGAAACGGCAACCACCGTCGGCAACACGCCCTCAATACTCCATGGCTGACGGCCGAATTCAGCAACCAGCCAGCCCATTTCCGCAGCAAGCCACGGTAATGGCACAGAGATGACCGCAAGACGCAATAACCACCTGTATTTATCGAGCTTCCTGCGCGCTGAAAGAAAAAAGAATGTTCCCGTCAGCAAAAGGAAATACATGCTGAGCGCAACCATGAGACGGAAAGCCGTGAACAATGGCAATACACCCGGCACAGTGTCATTTGCAGCCGCTTCAATCTGCTCAGGCGTGGCCTGACGCGGATCATCAACATATTTTTTCAGCAATAAGCCATAACCAAGATGTTGCCCATATTGCTCAAAAGCCTGCATGGCTTCTGCCGGCGGTTCTTCCCCGCGCGGCGTTGCCTTGATAGCCTGCAGGGCATCATAGGCCTTGATACCATTGCGGATATAATCGCGCGCCTGCAATGTCAGCTCATTAATACCGGCGATTTCTGTTGTCAGGGAACGGGTGCCGATCAGCCCCATGACATAAGGAATATGAATGGCATAACGGGTGATACGGTTTTCCTGATCAGGAATACCAAATAACGTAAATGAAGCCGGCGCAGGCTCGGTATCCCACATGGCCTCAATAGCGGCCATTTTCATTTTCTGATGGTCAGATGTGAGATAGCCGCTTTCATCACCAAGCACCACAACCGACAAGGCACCGGCAAGGCCGAATGATGCGGCAACCGTCATCGAGCGTTTGGCAAGTTCCAGATGCCGGCCTTTGAGCATATACCATGCTGAAACACCGAGCACAAAAACCGAGGCCGTCACATAACCGGCAGAAACCGTATGCACAACCTTGGCCTGAGCCACCGGATTGAAGACAACAGCAAAAAAGTCTGTCACCTCCATGCGCATGGTTTGCGGATTAAAATGCGCACCAACAGGGTTTTGCATCCAGCCATTGGCAACCAGAATCCACAAAGCGGAAATATTGGAACCAATAGCCATAAGACAGGTAACAATAAGGTGCCCGATTTTTGACAGACGATCCCAGCCAAAAAAGAACAGCCCGATAAAGGTGGCCTCAAGAAAGAAAGCCATCAACCCTTCAAGCGCCAAGGGCGCACCAAAAATATCGCCGACATAATGGCTGTAATAGCTCCAGTTCATGCCAAACTGAAATTCCATCACCACGCCGGTTGCAACGCCGGTAACAAAATTGATGCCAAAAATCGTGCCCCAGAATTTGGTCATCTGCCGCCAGATCTTGCGGCCGGTCATGACATAAACCGTCTCCATAATCGCCAGCAAAATAGATAAGCCAAGCGTCAGGGGCACGAATAAAAAATGATACATTGCAGTGGCTGCAAATTGCAGACGGGACAGTGAAACAATATCCAGTTCCATCATCTTCCGCCGCGGGGCGCGGCGCTCCTGTTAGCGCATTTCCAAGCCAAAAGCGTGAAGCATTTGCCTGCAGATAATGCGTAAAAACAAAGAATGAGCACTTCAATTTTCACTAAAACCGAGGTGCCCTGAAGCATCCTGCAAGGCTCTCAGGGCGATTGCGCGGATACTCATTTTAAGAGGCAAAAACACACCAGCAAGGAGTATGTGGCGCAGTTTTTGCCACAAGATGCCGGTTATGAATAACCGGCATCTTGTGTGAAACCTCTTTGCATAAAGACCGCACAATTTAAAAAAAGCACAGCCATTCAGCATGTTTGGGCATGCCGATCCGTTCCGGCCTGCAGGCCGGTGCAAACGGTTTCACATTGAGAAAGTGCAACCGGCTCTCATACAAAATCCGGCTGCAACAGAGCGGCCTTTATGTTTATAAAAACCTTTCAGGCCACTCTCCTTTTTGAGCCCTTGGTTTATACAGGTCTCCGCGGGTAACCTGCACAAATAACCGGCTCAATCCGGTTTCATTTTCAGGGCATTATGCGCCCTGTGTGTTTGTCTCGCATATCTTCCAAAATATTTTTTATTTTGGAAGATATGCTCTAGACCTGTCTCAACATCTGCAGAATCCGCAAGAATTCCGCGCTATCCCTTTGCACCTGATGTGAAATATGACCATTGCGCAAAACAACAATACGATCGGCAATTTCAGCCTCACGGCGCAGATGGGTGGCAATAATCAACGTCTTGTCGGGCTGGCTGGCAATGGATTGTGCAAGCCTTTGCAAAATATCCTGCGCTGTTGCCTTATCCAGCCCTTCAGTCGGCTCATCCAGCAGCCAAAGCGGCGTATTGTGCAAAAACAGCCTCGCAAGGGCGAGACGGCGCGCCTGCCCGCCGGAAAGCCCGAGACCTCCCTCTCCAAGCATGGTCTGCAATCGCTGTGGCATGGCTTCCACTGTTTCGCGCAGTCCTGCCATCTCCAGCGCCTGCCACAAATCCCCGTCGCTGGCCTCTGGTTGTGCAAGACGCAGATTTTCTGCCACGCTATCCTGAAAAAGCTGGGTTTTCTGTGTCAAAAGCGTTGCCGCCTCATGGCGTATAATGCCTGTTGTTGCTTCAACCTCGCCGGCAAGCAAAGCCATTAAGGTTGATTTGCCCGCACCACTGGTGCCGATAATCGCCAGTTTTTCACCTTTTTTCACCTGCAGGCTGATATCACTCAATACAGGGCGCTGATGATCCTCATAGCGCATTGTCACCTGATGCAGATGCACCGCCTCATAAGGATCTGCGGGCTGTAGCGGCACATAAAATTGCGGCTGTGTCTGATAACGATCGCCAATACGCTGTGCCGCCATTAATATGCGCCCGAGCTCCATAGCCCCACGGCGCAAGCCCGCAAAAGGCTCCATGGCGCCCAGTGCCAATAATAGCGCAAAAGCTGCCACCGCAGGAGAAATAACCCCGGCCTGTGCCAGCACCACACCACAAAACAGCGCAAGACAAAGCAATAATACAGATGCGATGCCAAAACCGGCACCCACTAAAATCTCGATCCGGTTAAGTTTGTCATCAGCCTGTGAGAGATATTGATCCGCACGCGCTATTGCCGCGCATTGCGCATCAAGACGCCCTGCCATGACAAGATCCGTCTGCCCTGAGACCAGATCAACAGAGCGTGCACGCACAGCCTCAATAGCCTTGGCGCGTTTGCGCATTGGTTTGAATGCCCGCAGGGCAGCCACAACCGGCAAGCCGAAGCCTGCAATCAACAACACCAATATCCCCGCAAGCGCAAAGGCCGGGTCTATAAGATAAAATGCAAGACCTGCCACCAATAATACAAAAAATGCAGCACTTGCCGGTACCAGCACCCGCAGATAGAGCGCATCAAGCGCATCAATATCGGCAGTGAGGCGAAACAGGAGCCGCGAGGGACGACGCAGCAATTGCCTTGCCGCCTGCGGCGCTGCCCAGCTGCGGAATAATTTTTCACGCAAAGCCGCCAGCACAGCAAGGGTTGCATCATGGGTCACCAGCCGCTCGCAATAGCGCGAAGCCGTACGTAAAATTGCCAGAAGCCGAATCCCCGCTGCCGGAGCAAAAACATCAAAAGCAAGGGCTGTGGCCGCAGACAGGCCGGCAATCGCCGTTGCTGTCAAAAACCAGCCGGAAAGGCCAAGCAGCAAAATACCGCATAAGACTGTTATCGCGGCAAGCACCATCCCCGCCCATAACATGGTGCGTTTTTCTGTAAAAAACAGCTTTAATACCGGTTTGAGAACAGCAAGCCTGTTCATTGTGCCGCCCTCCGTTCTGCTTTCCGGCCGCTGCCGCCAATTGGTTGCCGCTCATCGGCACTGATCTGTAAACCCGCAATGGCAGAAGAGGCATTAACACGGATGATCCGGCTCATTTTTTTCGCCAGTTCCTCATCATGTGTGGCAACAATCAGCGTTTTGCCCTGCGCCAGAGCCAGCAGGCCTTCCGTGGTTTTTGCTGCGGTTTCCCTGTCAAGATGTGCGGTAGGCTCATCTGCAAGAATAATCAGCGCATCCTGTTTCAAAGCTGCGCGCGCCAGTGCCAGCCGCAGCCCCTCACCACCGGAAAGACCGGTGCCATTTTCACCCAGATCCGTGCTTGCCGCCGCAGAGGCAACATGATCCAGCGAAGCGCATTTCAACGCATCCTGCACGGCTGCAAGATCATAATCCTGCCTGCCCAAAGTGATATTGGCACGCACACTGCCTGAAAAAATATGCGGTTTCTGCCCGACCCAGGAAATTTGACGGCGCAGTGCATCAGCATTTTCCTGATCAAGATGTGTGCCATTGATAAAAATATCACCTTTTTGCGGGGCAACAAGGCCTGCTATCAGCGCCAGAAGTGTGGATTTGCCGGAACCGCTTGGCCCGAGCAGCGCCACATGCTGCCCTCCAGCAATAGCAAGGCTGAAATCCCGCAATACATTTTGCGACACTTGTTCAGCCTTTGCATAGCTGAAGTCCACATTTGCAAGTGCCACCGCATAATCTGCATCATCAGCTTGTGCGGTTTTTGCTGCAGTTGCTGTCAGCGCCATACCGCCCGTACTGATATTTTCCAGCGCATCAATAGCCGCCTCGCCTGCCGCACGATCATGCCAGACGGCAGAAAGCTCACGCAAAGGTTCAAAAAATGCCGGTGCCAATAACAGGATAAACAAGCCCTGACCAAGGCTCAATTCCCCGCCCCATGCGCCAAAATCAAGCTGGCCTAAAAGATGAAACCCGACATAAACCGCAACCATGGCCACGCCAAGCGCCGAGAACAATTCCAACACAGCCGATGACAAAAACGCAATCCGCAGCACAATCATGGTTTTATCGCGCAAGGCCTCAGCATTTTTGCGCAGACGCTGCGCTGTCAAATCGACCGCATGAAATGTACGGATCGTGGCAAGGCCGCGCAAACGGTCAAGCAGAAAGCCATTCATCTGCCCCATTTCCGCCAGTTGCGCTTCACTCGCCGCCTTGGCGCGATAGCCGATCAGCGCCATAAAAAAAGGGATAAGCGGGGCTGCCACCAGCAAAACAAGGGCTGCTGCCCATGAATACCACAAAACGGCCGCCAGAAACATAAGCGGCACAACCATTACCCGCAATTGCACCGGCTGATAGCGCGACCAGTAAACAACCGCCATTTCGGCCTGTTCACTAAGAATACTCGCCGCTTCGCCCGATGCTGCGCGCTCACGGTCAAGCGGCGAGCCTGCTGCAAGCGCCTGCACCGATTTTTGCCGCAGACCAGCCAAAGCGGCACGCGATACTTTAAAAGCAACCCGCTCGCCTGCCGCCTGCAGGACGGTGCGCAGCAAGCCAAACAAAAACACACCCGTAACGATGAGTAAAAGATTGCTGACAGCGCCGCTCATCGCCAGCTCGTCAATTGCAAAGGCCATAAGCCCGGCCTGAGGCAGCCAGATCAGCGCGGCCAGCAATTGCAGCAAGCTGCCCTTGCGCAGGCTGGCCGGCCGCATACGGCGCTTGCGGCGCGAGGGCGCAGACTTTGCAGCATCAGCAGCACCATTGCCGCCGGAGGCAGAGACTGAGCCTCCCGTCTTATCCGCCGGATTTTCCGGCTCAGCCGCATAAGCGGATCTGCCGGATACAATCTCACTCACTCCGATTGCCCCTCCTTCTTTGCGCGGCTGCGGCCGAGAGACACAATCTTGTCTTTTGCCTCAAGAAAACGGGTCACTTTTGAGCCCATGCTGAGCAACATTGTCAGTCTTTCTGTTTCCAGCGACTTCACATCATCATACCAGTTGGTCAGCTGCTCAATCAGCCCATGCATATCGCTCATACGCGCCTGGGCAAAAGCATCATTTTCAGAAGCCGGCTTCTCCATCAGGATTTCACGCAATACGCTTAAAGTGGGGTCGACCTCACGCTTTTTACGCTCTTCTGCCAATGTGCGCAGAATTTGCCACACATCACCCGGTGTGGCGTAAAAATCACGGCGATCGCCGGGAATATGTTTCAGAACAACGAGGTTCCAGCCCTGCAACTCTCTGATACCCATAGAGACATTGGAACGGGAAACGCCGAGCGCATCCACAATCTGATCAGCACAGAGCGGTTCTTTGGAAAGATAAAGCAGGGCATAGATCTGACCGACCGTGCGGTTTATACCCCAGCGGCTGCCCATCTCACCGAAGTGAAGCACAAATGATTGTACAATTGGTGATAATTCCAATTCAATTGCTCCCGTATTTTCTGAATTTTCAGAAATTACTGAAAATTCAGATATTATGAATATAGCTCCTCCGCAACCCGCAAAGCGGGCCGCTATTCGGATTTGGACAATAGGTCGCAACACAGATCGTTAAGTCCGGCACCCTTTACGTCACTGATAAAAATCGCCTGAAGCCGGCAACTGCCTGCTGTCATCCGTTTTATCGCGATGCATGGCTGCTCTCGTCAGAAGCATCAGTGTCACCGGCGTTGTCACAAACACAAAAGCGGTAATCAACAGTTCATGCAAAACCGGTCTTGATTGCAAGACCGTAAAAAAAATAATTGAGGCAATAAGAATGCCCCCTACCCCAAAAGTCGTGCCAAGTGTCGGAGCGTGAATGCGCTCATAAAACAGTTTGAAGCGCACAAGGCCGATTGCCCCGATCAGGGTGATTATAGCACCAGCCAGCATAAAGAAAGAAACAAGAAGAGCCGCCCAGAGCGGCAGGTTACCCGCATGGCTCATTCAATCACCTCCCCGCGCATCAAGAATTTGGCAAGCCCCACGCTGGAGACAAAACCAAGCAAAGCAATAACCAGGGCAGATTCAAAATAAATCACCGTACCGGTACGGATACCGAATGTTATAAACAACATCATCATTGTAGCATAAAGCGTATCCAGCCCCAGCACCCGGTCTTGCGCCCGCGGCCCTTTAACCAGCCTGTAGGCTGCGCAAAACAAGGCAATGCCCAAACATATCTGGCTCACAGCCAGTGCCCAGAAAAGGATCACGGCACTCATGTAAAAATCTCCAGAAGCAGGCGTTCATAATGTTGTTTCATCACCGCACAGAATTCATCCTCATCAGCCTTATCAAGGATATGGATCAGAAGATCACCGGTTACAGGGTTAAAATTAACCCATGCCGTACCCGGTGTTGATGTAACAATACAGGCAAGAATGCCAAGCGGCAAACGTCCGCGCAATTGCAGGTTGAGGGTCACAAAGCCGGCTTTGCGCTCTTTGGGGCGCAGCAGAATAATTTTAATCACCGCAATATTTGAACGGCAGATATCAGCAAAAACACGGCAGAATAATTCAAAAATTGCACGCACTGAGCCCAGCTTTACCGGCTCCGGTTCAAGCAGTGTAAATGCAAGGGCCGCACCAGTGGCAATCAAAAAGCCGAGAATAAGATGGCCGGGGGTAAATCCATTCAACAGCAGCCACATCAACCACAGGCTTGCCCCAAGAACAGGATGCGGAAACAATGCCCTCATTGTGCCGCTCCCTTGCCTGCCTGCGCCGTAAAACCGGCGGAGCGTTCAGCCTTAAGCACATGGTCGATATAGAGTTGCGGGTGATGCAGGGACTGTGCTGTTGCGTCCATATAGCGCATTACCGGCCCTGCCTGAATGGTCAGGGCAAGGCACAGCAGCAAAAGCGCGACAACAGGCGCCACCTCAATAATCAGCACTCTGGGCACATTGCCCTCCATAGATGCCCAGAAAGTGCGGATACCCGAGCGTGACATGGCAATCAATGCAGCAACGCCGGAGAGAATAATCAGCGCCACATAAATCCAGCTGCCCGCTGAAACCGGCACATCCGAACCTAGCCCCTGCGGGTTGAATAATGCGGATAACAGAGCAATTTTGGCAACAAATCCGGAAAATGGCGGCAAACCAATCAACAAAATGGCGCTGACAGCAAAACAAGCGCCAAGAATTGCCAATGTAGCCGGCAAAACCATGCCAATCTCCTCTTCCTCTTCTTCCTCCTCATCGCCATAGGCTTCAATTGTCACTGCAAGCACGTTTGCCGCCGCATCCTGCCCGCGCTCCACCAGCTCAATGAGCAGAAAAAACGCCGCAATCGTCAGGGTGGAGCTGACCATATAAAATAAGGCGCCGCCGGTAACTGCCGCATTGCCCATGCCGATCGCTGCCAGCAATGTTCCGGAAGAGACAATCACACTGTAGCCGGCAATCCGCCCGAAGGCCTGCGAGGCCAGCACGCCAATCAACCCGAATGTGATTGTGGCAAGCCCGATATAAAACAGCGCCATATCGCCAAAACCGGTTACCGCCGGTGACATATCACCAAAAAACAACAGGGATAAACGCAGCAAGACATAAATGCCGACTTTGGACATAATGGCAAATAATGCCGCAACCGGCGCGGCAGCGGCGGTATAGGTTGTAGGCAGCCAGAAATTAAGCGGCCATGCCCCTGCCTTGACCAGAAAAGCCACACCAACAACCGCACCGCCTGCCTGCAGAAACATCTGATCATCCAGGGGCACCTGCGTGATATGCTGCGCCATATCAGCCATATTCAACGTGCCGGTAACCCCATAAATCATGCTGACGCCAATCAAAAACAGCGAGGATGCCGCCAGATTAACAGCAATATAATGCAGCCCTGCCTTAACACGCGGCGCACCGGAGCCGTGCAATACCAGCCCGTAGGATGCCGCCAGCAAAACTTCAAAAAACACAAACAGGTTAAACAAATCACCGGTCAGGAAAGCGCCATTCAGCCCCATCAGCAACAGCTGGAACAACGGATGAAAATGCGGCCCCGCTTTGTGCCAGCGCGCCAGTGAAAAACACAATGCCGCCAATGCAAGAATGCTGGTAAGCAGCACCATCATGGCTGAAAAACGATCCAGAACCAGCACAATCGCATAAGGTGCAGGCCAATTGCCAAGCAAATAGGGTATCACCGCATTATCGGCGCTGTCCGCCTGCCCCACCAGCATCATCGCCACGATAAATAACAAGACTGTGGAAATCAGATTGACAGATGCCTTAAGAATGCGGCGCCGCTCATCATAAAACAGCAGCACAGCTGCCGTTACCAGAGGCAGCAAAACCGGCGCGATGATCAGATGACTTTGCCAATCCAGCATTATTGGCTCTCCCTGCCATCCACATGGTCTGTACCGGTCAGGCCGCGCGAGGCCAGCATCACCACCAAAAACAGCGCCGTCATGGCAAAACTGATAACAATCGCCGTAAGAACCAGTGCCTGAGGCAGCGGATCCGTATAAAGGGAGGGATCAATCTCATCACTGAGAATAGGCGCTGCATCCACACGCAGGCTGGCCATACTGAAGATAAACAGATTAACCGCATAAGAAATCAGCGACAGGCCGATAATAATCTGAAATGTGCGCGGGCGCTGCAGCAACCACAGGCCTGATGCAGTGAGAATACCGATGCCAACAGCCAGAATGAGCTCCATCAACCTTCTCCTTTATGCAGGGCATAGGCGGTCTGCTCATCCGGTTCTGCCTGTGTTTTTTCTGAACGGCGATAGCGTGTTGACTGGTGTGCCAGTGCAATCAGCATCAGCACTGTTGCGCCAACAACCAGTGTGAATACGCCAATATCAAACAGCAGTGCCGAGGCAACCGGCATTTTGCCGATCAACGGCAGCTGCACATAGTCAAAATAGGTGGTCAGAAACGGATAGCCTGCAAAAAACGCCCCCGCTCCCGTTGCCGCAGCACATAAAAGGCCAAATCCCATCCATTTAACCGGCAAAATGCGCAAATGGCTCTCAACCCAGCGGGTGCCAAAGGCCAGATATTGCAGAATAAAGCCGATTGCCATGGCAATACCGGCCGCAAAGCCGCCACCCGGCAGATCATGACCACGCAGCAACAAATGCATGGCAAAAACAATAATCACCCCGAACAAATATTGCATGATAACAGAGGGCACATTGAGATATTCTGACAAGGTCTCGCCCGCCTGCCGGTTTGGGCTTGCAGCATCATAGGCATTCTGAATCTTCTGCTGTTGCGGCGATTCCATTGTGTCAGATGCAGGGCGGAAGCGGCGTAACAATGAGTAGATTGTCAGGCCGACAATGCCGAGCACCGTGATTTCTCCCAAGGTGTCAAAACTGCGAAAATCCACCAGCAGCACATTCACCACATTTTTGCCGCCTGCCTGCGCATAGGAATTTTCCAAAAAATATTCAGCAAGGCTGGCCGGGCTGAGACGCGTCATCATCGCATAGGCAACAACAGCCATGGCTGTTCCGCCAGCCAGTGCAATGATAAAATCGCGGTAACGCCGCAAACGCGGCATAAAGGGCGTGCTCACATTTTCATCTTCCTGCCAGCGTTTTGGCAGCCAGCGCAAGCCCAGAAGCAAGAGCACCGTGGTGATGATCTCCACGAGAAGCTGGGTGAGCGCCAGATCAGGCGCAGACAGCCACACAAATGTAAAACAGGTTACAAGCCCCGCGCCGCCAAGCAGCATCAGCGAAGCCAGGCGATGATATTTGGCCTGATAAGCCGCACCAATTGCGCAAAGCGCGCCAATCACCCACACACCGGCAAATACCGGATCAACCGGCAGCACATCCAGCGGCCCCATCCATAAACCCGCCTGATAAACCGGCCAGGCGCCTGCAATCAGCGCCACCACAATCAACGCACGCAATTGCGGCTGCAACCGGCGGGTGCCAAGATAGTTTTCTGCACCGCGCGCCCATTTCCAGGATACAATCACCAAAACCTGTTCAAAAATACGCTGGCCATTGAGGTGACGCAGCAAGGGCGGCCCCTCTTCACAGCGGGCAAGATAATCTTTCATCAGCATATAGAGCAAAGTGCCGCTCATAAATGCGATAAGACTCATCAATAACGGCAGGTTGAAACCATGCCAGATTGACAGGCTGTATTGCGGCGTCTGCTCCCCCAGAACCGCCACCACGGCCGCATGCAGAAACGGGCCGACAATCAACCCCGGCACAATACCGGTCAAAAGACAGATAAGCACCAGAAATTCAATAGGAAACCGCATCCATTGCGGCGGTTCCTTTGGCTGGCGGGGCAGATCAACCGGTGCCGGACCAAAAAAAGCCGAATGAATGAAGCGGATTGAATAGGCAACGCTGAAAGCACTGGCAAGGGTTGCAATATAGGGTGTAACCGTATCCAGCCATGAGGAGAGATGTGTTTCCACCGTTTCGGCAAAGAACATTTCCTTGGATAAAAAGCCATTAAGCAGAGGCACTCCTGCCATTGCCGCACTGGCAACCATGGCAAGAGTGGCCGTAATCGGCATATAGCGAAACAAGCCGCTGAGTTTGCGCAAATCCCTTGTTCCGGTTTCATGATCAATAATGCCGGCCGCCATAAACAGGGAAGCCTTGAATGTGGCATGATTGATCATATGAAAAATTGCCGCCACGGCAGAAAGCGGGCTGCCAAGGCTGAGAAGCGCCGTAATAAGCCCCAGATGGCTGATGGTTGAATAGGCAAGCAGCCCCTTGAGATCCTGCTGGAACATGGCAAACCAGCCGCCGAGCAACAAGGTGGCAAGCCCTGCAAGGCCGAGCAGCCAGAACCATTCTTCCGTGCCGGCCAATGCCGGCCACAGGCGCACCATCAAAAAAACACCAAGCTTAACCATGGTTGCCGAATGTAGATAGGCAGAAACAGGCGTTGGCGCAGCCATGGCATTGGGCAGCCAGAAATGAAACGGAAATTGCGCGCTTTTGGTTAGCGTGCCAAGCAGGATCAGCACCAGTGCCACCGTATAAAGCGGGTGATTTTTGATCACATTGCCAGCGCCAAGCACATCATCCAGCTCATAGCTTCCCGCCATGTGCCCCAGCAGCAACACCCCCACCAGCAGGCCAAAACCGCCAAGACCGGTAATTGTCAGCGCCATACGCGCTCCATCACGGGCACTGACATTCTGATACCAGTAACCAATCAGCAAAAAAGAAAAAATACTGGTCAGTTCCCAGAACACGACCATCAGGATCATATTGCCGGAAAGAATAACGCCGAGCATTGCCCCCATAAAGGCAAGGAAAAAAGAAAAAAAGCGCGGCACCGGATCCTGCGCCGACATATAATAACGCGCATAGATCACCACCAAAAGGCCGATGCCGGTGACAAGAAGCGCAAACAACCAGGCAAGCCCGTCCATACGCAGCGTTACATTCAACCCGTAATCAGGCAACCATGCCAGTTGACTATGCAACACTCCGCCGGCACGAATATGGGGATAGAGGGCAATTGTTAAAAGAAGGGCTGCCAAAGCCGCAAGACCGGCAAACCAGACAGCAACCTGCCTGTCATTTGTGCGTAAAAGGCCTGTGAGCGCGCAACCAATAAATGGTAATATGATGAGCAAAAAAAGGACTTTTCCGTCCGCCACCATTCACGCCGGCCTTTCTTAAAATCAGTTGCAGCCCGCTTGCAACATGCATTTCACTGCAAGCTTATTTATTACTTTTAATATCTCTGCCCGAAACCGGCATATTTTGCATCACTGCCCGGATAAATATTCAGCGCCATTTTATTCCTGCGCTGAAAACATACTCTGTGCAGCCTTATTGCGAAAATCAAATTATGCCGTTAAATCCTATGCTTATTATGTGGTTCCACATCCGGTAATAGCAAGGGATTGTTTCATTATTCCGATATATTTTACACATATCAGCCGCCAATCTTATAAACTTGACAGGATTTTCCGCGAACACCGGCCTGTATGAAAATAAATTATCCCTCAAAACCGGACCATGGCAAAAAGCACAACCGCTAAAATGCAATTTTGCATTTTTCAGATCAGGCCACATTGTCGAATCGCTGACAATGACAGAAGCTGCCATAGTGCCGCTCTTTTGAGAGCAGATTTTTAACAACCGCAACAGCCGCTATCCGGCACATTTCTCCATTATAACAGGAAATAAAAATGGGTCCGCAGATCGATCATGTTCAGTCCTCCCCCGAACAGCCTGAAAAAACACAGGTTGCGGTGATCGGCGGGGGAATTATCGGCGTATCCACGGCATTATTTCTGGCGCAGCGTGGCATACCTGTTGTGCTTCTGGAAAAAGGCGTGATCGCCGGTGAACAATCAAGCCGCAACTGGGGCTGGTGCCGCCAGACCGGGCGCGACAGCCGGGAACTGCCGCTTATTGTTGAAAGTATGAAACTGTGGCAGGGGATGAATGCCCTGACCGGCAGGGAGACCGGTTTCCGCACCACCGGCATTGCCTATGCGGCAGAAAAAGAAGAGCAATTGGACAAATGGCGCGCCTTTGCCGGCATTGCCCGCGATCACGGCATTAATAGTGCGGTTATCAGCAAGGAACAGGCTGAGAAACTGGCTCCGGGCTTCCGGCATAATTTATACGGGGCGCTTTTTACCCCGTCTGACGGGCGTGCAGAACCGCAAAAGGCAGCGCCGGCAATGGCAGAAAAAGCCCGCGAACTGGGTGCGGTTATTCTGCAAAATTGTGCGGTGCGTCAGATTGAGACCACCAATGGCCGTGTCACCGGCGTGATTACGGAAAAAGGTGCTCTTGCCTGCGAGGCTGTGGTGATTGCGGCAGGCAGCTGGTCGCGGCTGATATGCTCTGGAATTGGCACCACGCTGCCACAGCTTAAAATGCGCTCCTCGGTGCTGCGTACCAGTGCGGTCGATGCAGGCATTGAACCGGCAATTGCCTTTTCAGATTTTGCGCTGCGCAAACGCATGGATGGCGGCTATACGGTTGCAAGCCTTGCCGGCGGCATTGCTGATATTGTGCCGGACAGTTTTCGCTTTTTGCCCCGTTTTATTCCCGCTTTGCGCACAGAGTGGAAAAATGTGCGCCTGCGCATCGGGCAACGCTTTATGGAAGAAGCCTTTGAGTGGAAGCTGCGCCCTGCCGATCAGGTCTCGGTATTTGAAAAAATCCGCATTCTTGATCCTGAACCTCACGAAGCGGCTAATCTTGCGGTTTTCAAGGCATTGCAACAGGCATTTCCTGCTTTTAAAAATGCCCGTATTGCCCAAAGCTGGGCAGGATTAATTGATACAACACCGGATATTATACCGGTCATTTCTCCGCTTGATCATCTCTCCGGTTGTATTATTGCAACCGGCTTTTCCGGCCATGGCTTTGGTATCGGCCCTGGTGCGGGGTGCCTGATTGCCGATATGGTAACAGGGCAAAAGCCGGTGGTGAACCCCGCTCCGTTCCATATTAACCGTTTTTATAACGGTTCCAAAATCCGCATTGAGATGTGGTAGGGTTAAACCATCCGCATCATAAACAGCCCTGCCGCCAGCGCCGCTGCGCCAAGCACAACCGATAATCCCGCATAGAGCGCGGCAATGCCATAATGGCCGCGCTCCAGAAGCAGGATGGTCTCAAGCGAAAAGGCTGAAAAAGTGGTAAAACCACCCATCAGTCCCGTGGTAAAAAACACTTTCCAACCGGAAGAGAAATCACCGCGTGTTGCAAAAAATCCGGCAATCACGCCCATAAGCAAAGAGCCGGTAATATTGACCAGAAAAGTGCTGAAAGGAAAAGCGGCTGTTGCCCCATAGCGCAACATTAAATGGCCGGTGGCATAACGGGCCATGCCGCCAAGCCCCGCACCAATAAAGACAAGAAGATAATGCATCGTCTTTGCTTTCGCTTATCAGCTCTCTTCCCCTTCACCCTCATTAACCGGCCGCCCCGGAATAATATAGGCATCAGAAAGCCAGCGGTTGAGATCAACATTGCGGCAACGCGGGGAGCAGAAGGGATAAGATTCACGCTGGGAAGGCTTGCCGCATTCAGGACAAGGGCGTGAGGGACGCAACGGCGTCACATTCCTGTAATTGCCGGCAGGTTGGTTCTCATCGCTCATTTGTGTCTATCCGTCAAAACTCTTGTCTCAAACCGGCTTGCCGCAAAAACACAGATTTGCAACACGCCTTATACCCTGCCTTGCTGCCATTGCTCATAAACCGGAAATTTTGCATTTTCCAGCAATGTAAGCACTTCATGCAATGGCAGCCCGACTATATTGCTGTAAGATCCGACCATTTTAACCACAAAGCCGCCTGCCAGCCCCTGCACCGCATAGCCGCCGGCTTTTCCGCGCCATTCGCCGGAGCGGATATAGGCATCCATTTGCATGCGGCTCAGCCGGTCAAACCGCACACGGCTTTCCGCCAGAACCTGCCGCATATGTCCCTTCGGGGTGATAAGGCAAACACCGGTAAACACCTTATGTGTGCGCCCTGAAAGCAAACGCAGACAGTCAAGCGCCGTTTCAGCATCTTCCGCCTTGGGCAATATCTGCCGCCCGACACAAACCACCGTATCAGCAGCCAGAATAAACGCCGTCTTGTAAGTGGCATCATGTTGCAGCTTTTCTTGCGCCCGCACAGCCTTTTGCCGTGACAGGCGCTTGGCCAGTGAGCGGGGGTGCTCTGCACGCAGCGGCGTTTCATCAATATCAGCCGGCTGCAACAATGCAGGTTCAACCCCGATCTGGGCAAGCAGTTCGACACGTCTTGGCGATGCTGAAGCCAGAACAAGCGGTTGTGACAGGGTTGTGCTCATCATCAATAATCAATGCAAAAAGCAATATGCCAAAATCTTATTTGAAACGATAAGTGATACGACCCTTGGTCAGGTCGTAAGGGGTCATTTCAACCAGAACCTTATCACCAGCCAGCACGCGGATGCGGTTTTTGCGCATACGGCCGGCCGTGTGGGCAATAATTTCATGTTCATTTTCAAGCTTTACCCGAAACATAGCATTGGGCAAAAGTTCCGTTACAACGCCGGGGAACTCAAGGACTTCTT
The DNA here is from genome assembly GCF_051851455.1 of Pseudochrobactrum albidum. Classification (NCBI taxonomy): domain Bacteria; kingdom Pseudomonadati; phylum Pseudomonadota; class Alphaproteobacteria; order Hyphomicrobiales; family Brucellaceae; genus Pseudochrobactrum; species Pseudochrobactrum albidum. The sequence continues at coordinate 71,629 of NZ_JBPVTR010000017.1, read as the reverse complement.
CTTTAGCCATACGTAACCTGTCTGTTTGTTAGTGTCATCTGCATCATGCGGACGATCTGAATTTGCGCGGAACCTATATGATTAGAGTCCGTTTGTGAACAACTGAAATAAAGATGAGGCAAAAGCTGCACTGTTTTACAAGAAACGCCCGGTAATTTTGCCTTTTAACATATCCCGCAATTCGCGATATGCCGCAAGCCGCTGCTCCCGCGAGCCTGTCACCAATGTGGGATCCGGCATCGGCCAATATTCAACATTTGTTGCAAAACTGCGCATTTTTTCCAGCACAACATGATGCGCCTGCGGCGTCAGCGTAATGATCAGGTCAAAATAACCGTCATTGAGCTCCTCAAGCCCCACGGGCTGGCGCTCCTGCAGCGAGAGCCCCTCTTCTGCCAGCACTGCATCCACAAACATATCCCGCTCACCGCGTGTTACACCGGCAGAGGCAACATAGACCTTTCCCTGCAATATAGAACGCGCCAGCACCTCTGCCATTGGCGAGCGGATGGCATTCATGCCACAAACAAAAAGAATTGACGACGGGTTTTCCACCTGTGTCAAACCGGCAATAGATGCAGGAACATGCCCTGATTGTACCCCCATGTTTTTACCCGCGCCAATGCAGAACACAAACAAGCGTAAACAAACGCCGCGCTGTGTCAAAATCCATATCTATTTTGCCTTCAAGGCGGTTCATCAATGTTTGCGAGCCTTCATTATGCAGGCCGCGCCGCCCCATATCAATCGCCTCAATCCGGCTTGGACTTGCCGAACGGATGGCCGCATAATAGCTCTCGCAAATCAAAAAATAATCCTTAACAACCTTGCGCAACGGCGAGAGCGAGAGAATATGTGTTGCAACTTCTTCACCATTTTCTCTGGTAATATGCAGGATCAGGCGTTTTTCAATCAATGATAAACGCAACCGATAAGGTCCGTCTTTCGTATCGCCGACAGGAGAAAAAATATTTTCCTCAATCAGGTCAAAAATAGCGACCGCCCGCTCATGCTCAATATCAGGGGTGGACTGGCCGATTGTCTCATCCAGTTCCACATCCACCAGCCGTGCATTGTCGCTTTTTACCGTCATATCCTATCCGATACAGCCGCTTTGTAATCAGCGGCCTGTCCTCCCCTTCTCTCTCTTACAGGTTCAGCCGTCTGGAAACAGACAGGCCATGCGCCTGCAGCCCCTCGCTCTGTGCCAAGGTGATGGCCGAAGGCCCCAGAATGCGCAATTGTTCTGCGCCAAGTTTAAGCAGGGATGTGCGTTTGACAAAATCCATCACCGACAAGCCGGAAGAAAACCGCGCCGACCGGGCAGTCGGCAGCACATGATTTGGCCCGCCCACATAGTCACCAATCGCTTCCGGCGTATATTTACCGATAAAAATAGCACCAGCATTGCGGATTTTAGGCAGAAGGGCACCCGTATCAGCAACAGCAATTTCCAGATGTTCCGCAGCTATACGATTGATCAGCGGCACCGCACTGTCAAAATCCTCCACCAGCAGCACCGCACCAAAATTTTCCCAGCTGGCACGGGCAATTTCCCCGCGTGGCAAGGTTTGCAACTGGCGCTCCACGGCCGCTTCCACCTCTTTGGCAAAACCTGCATTGTCGGTCAGTAAAATAGACTGGGCAACAGCATCATGTTCGGCCTGCGCCAGAAGGTCGGCGGCGATCCAGTCGGGATCATTGTCGCTATCAGCAACCACCAGCACTTCGGAAGGACCGGCAATCATATCAATCCCCACAGCGCCAAACACCAGACGCTTGGCCGCAGCCACATAGGCATTGCCCGGCCCCACAATTTTGCAAACCGGGCGGATCGTTTCCGTGCCATAGGCAAGCGCCGCAACGGCCTGCGCACCACCCACCCGATAAATTTCCGACACTCCGGCCAGATGGGCCGCCACCAGCACCAGAGGATTCAACGCGCCATCGGGAGAAGGCACAACCATGACAATACGTTCAACACCTGCAACTTTGGCCGGAACAGCATTCATCAAAACCGAACTTGGATAGCTGGCAGTGCCGCCCGGCACATAAAGCCCCACCGATTCAACCGCTGTCCAGCGTGAGCCAAGCTCCACGCCGATTGAATCGGTATAATAATCATCCTTTGGCAATTGGCGTTTGTGATAAGACTCAATCCGGTCGCGTGCCACAGTTAATGCGTCAATCACAGCCGGGTCAGCCTGCCTGACAGCCTCTGCCACCTCTTCTCCGGTTACCGCAATGCCGGTTTTTTCCAGATCAATCCGGTCAAACCGCTTTGAAAATTCAATCAGAGCCTGATCACCGCGGCTGCGCACTTCCTGCACAATCTCGCGCACGGCACGGTCAACATCTTCTGAAACTTCACGCTTACCCGCAAGAAATGCCGCAAAACGGCTCTCAAAATCAGCGGCATTCTGTATGAGCGTCTGAACCACGCTATTTCCTCATTCTGTCTGCTGTTTAACCGCTCACCTTATGATCCGGTTTATGGCTGGTTTCCCATACCGGCCCCAAATCAGCAAGCCGCATTTCAATCACCTCAACCGCAAGGCGCACAGATTTTCCTGCCGCAAAAATCAGCTCAACTGTTCCTGACGGCGCATCCCCGGTTTCAAAATTAATTGCTAACAATGACAGAACATCATCTTGCCGGTTGCGGTCAATATTTAATAACCGGACATTATGCACATGATCAAAATGCAAAACACTGCGCCGGCGCTCATAATGTTCTCTTCCGCGGCTGCGATCCGGTTGCTGATCCCAGACAAAACGATTACAGGCCAGTATAAAACGCTTCTCCGCCGGACGGTAATCAAGATCACTGACTTTAAGCACCGCATCCTGCATATGGGCAGAAATGACCTGCAAATCATCTTCATCCATTGCCGCAAGCTTCAGCATCCGCACAGGCCTCCTGAACTATCTGTGTTTTTGATATAAACACTTAAATATTAAAAGCACCAGACTGTTTCATAAAGCATTTCAAAGCCAAAAGTGCGAAAAAGTTTTTCAGCACAAGCTCCAGCCCCGCAGGTCTTATAAACAATAATAAGAGCCGGCTTTGTAAGCTTGACAACACGCCTCAGGCAGAAAACAACCCCGACCTGCATGATACAAATCGGGGTACAGATCAGGGCTTTTTACTTCAACCGGATTAATCCAATATCAGCCGCTGATACGGGAGATTTCTGCTCCGCAATTGGAGAGCTTTTCTTCCAGACGCTCAAAACCGCGGTCAAGATGATATACACGATTGACCATGGTCTCGCCTTCTGCGGCAAGGCCGGCAATTACCAGAGTGGCCGATGCACGCAGATCTGTTGCCATAACCGGTGCTCCTTTCAGCTTTTCCACCCCTTCAACCGTGGCAGTTTGGCCGGACAAAGAAATCTTTGCCCCGAGACGGGCTAATTCCTGCACATGCATAAAACGATTTTCAAAAATTGTTTCTGTAATACGCGATGTTCCTTTAGCCTTGGTCATAAGCCCCATGAACTGCGCCTGCAAATCCGTTGGAAAACCAGGAAACGGATCCGTAGTAACATCAACAGGCTCAATGGCATGGCCGTTGCGAACCACACGAATTCCATTTTCCACATCAGTAATTTCAGTGCCGGTTCTGCGCACAATATCCAGTGCCGATTGCAAGAGATCCGAGCGGGTATTCTGCAAAATCACATCACCGCCGGTCATCGCCACAGCCATGGCATAGGTGCCTGTTTCAATACGATCCGGAATCACACGTACCTTCGCACCGCCAAGGCTGGTAACCCCCTGAATATGAATAACCGGTGTTCCCGCGCCTTCAATCTTTGCCCCCATTGCATTCAGGCAATCTGCAAGATTGACAATTTCCGGCTCACAGGCAGCATTACGCAAAATAGTATCGCCTCTGGCAAGGCATGCTGCCATCAATGCCACATGGGTGGCGCCGACAGAAACTTTCGGAAAGGTAAATTCCGCGCCGGTCAGGCCGGTTGCGGTTGTGGCACGGGCATAGCCGTTTTCGATTTCAATTTTCGCGCCAAGCGCCGTCAGGCTGTCAAGCATCAGATCCACCGGCCGCGTGCCAATAGAACAACCGCCGGGCAGCGAAACAATCGCCTCGCCGGCACGTGCCAGAAGCGGCCCGATCACCCAGAAACTGGCGCGCATTTTTGCAACCAGTTCATAGGGTGCTGTTGTGTCGGCAATTTTGCGCGTTGTAAAATGAACCGTGCGTTCATAAGACCCGTTTTGATGTTCACGCCGGCCATTCACCGAATAATCGGCACCATGATTGCCAAGAATCCGTGTCAGTAATTCCACATCAGCAAGATGCGGCATATTCTCCAGCGTCAGGGTCTCCTCAGTCAATAATGATGCAATCATCAAGGGCAGCGCCGCATTTTTCGCGCCGGAGATAGGAATACTACCGTTCAGTTTATTGCCGCCGGTGATTTTAATACGATCCATAATTCTTCACTTTCACGGCAATATCCTGAAACAAAATATCGAGCATATAATGTTCAGAATAGCCCCCTGGCAGAAACCCTTATCCGGCTCCTGCCACACTGTTTCATTTATTGGCAGACAGCTTTGCACATACAAGCTTTGCGCTATATCCCTTTGTTACAAAACAATTGCAAAAAGATACAATAGCCTGATTTAATCAAAAATATGTCTTTACTCAATCACGCCGCACGGATGTGCCAGCGGCGGGCAAGCCCTCGCCACGGTCATCTTCCGCACCGACACGTCTTGAACGAATCTGTGCCTTCCGGCGCATGAGATTCGCCCGCAATTGTTCAGAACGGCGCTTAGCACGCTGATCTGCTTCTGCTTTTCGGGATGAAGTTTCTGACTTTTCACTCATAATGCGCTCTTTTACACCAGCAAACCGCTTTGGAAAAGCGTAGATATACACAGGTTTTGCCTGTTTTTGAATTTTAAGCAAAAGAATTGCATTTGATGGCTTGCGGTTTATCGAATCTTATGCCAGAAGTCCGCCGCAACAGATAAGAATGCTGCGGTAGCTCAGTGGTAGAGCACTCCATTGGTAATGGAGAGGTCGCGAGTTCAATCCTCGCTCGCAGCACCAGTTTTCTCAATATAATCAGCCAGATATGAAGCACATCTTTTCGATGATTTTTGTTTTGACTAACAATAGGAACAAAACGAGAATAAATATGTGAATCAGTGCAAGAATATTCCATAAATATTCTAGGTCGTATCACAGCATCACCACCTGCCGCCACCATTTTCTGCTTATAAATGAAAACACGAAATCATTAGCCCGCATAGTTCACACACCAACCAGAAATGAACTGGCATGGAATGTAACGTTTGACACACCATCAAAAGACAACGGGAAATGAGTTACATTGAGCTAATGCACCTGTGGGCTCGTGAGATATTTTACCGCAAACGCGCACGTACGCATGCACGAAGGCGCCGCAGATAAAATAAAACTCTCTGATCATTTAATGCGTAAGATAAAAATATTTTTATAAAACTTACCGGAACCTATAAACTGATTAAAATCAGATTGAGCCGGATTTTCTGCCGGCACGTGCAAGTGCCGGCAGAAAATAAACAAGCGCCCCCGCTTGATCTTCTATACAGATAATCTTTACAGGCTTGTTTCTCAAATGCTTTCCGGCAGCCGCTTTTTATATCAGGAGACTGCCGGAGACTGATCAGAACTTATAGTTCAAACCGGCGCGTACCGTATGAAATTGTGACTTAACATCAACACGAAGATCATCACCAAGATCAATTTTCAGCTTGCCGAGATCTGTATAAAGATATTCCGTTTTAAACGTTACATTATCCGTAATTGCATATTCTGCACCGGCGCCTACAGTATAACCGGTTTTATTTTTTGAATAGGATACGCCTTCATCAAATGCATTGGCATAGGATTTGACTTTACCATAAGCGATACCACCGGTTGCATAAACCAGAAAACGATCTGTTGCCGCATAGCCAAGACGTGCCCGGGTGGTACCAAACCAGTTGATTTTAGTACCAAGTGTAAAAATTTCACCATCAGGATCGCTTAATGAAATTTCAGATTTCAGCCCGGAAGCCTGAATATCCGTTTCAATACCAATAACAGTTCGATCAAACTGCCAGTTATAACCCGCCTGTACACCGCCGATAAAACCGCTGGCATTATTTTTTATTGTCAGACTCTCCGACGGATCTTCATAATCATGAGCAGTCGCTTTAAAACGGCCGCCGGCATAACCGGCATTCACACCAATATAGCCGCCGGTCCATGAAAACGTGTCAGCAACAACAGGAGCCGGATCCTGATAAACCACAGCATCAGCGGCAAAAGCAGAAGATGCTGCAAAAACAACGGCAGAAGCCAAAAGAATGCGCTTCATAATATCCCTCATAAGTTTTGAAACCTGATGTCGGGACGGAATGAATTTCGCACCAGTTATCGGAACAAAAATTCAAAATTAATGCCCCCTCCCAAAATCTTATTGCAAATTAGCAATAGGTTTTTGAGAGGTCTATTCCCGTATTTAAGGGGGTTATTTAAAAAACTATAATAATAAAATTTATAACAAATACATGATTTTTATATATAAAATAAAAAGCCGGCAGATAATGCCGGCTTTCATATTTATTATTATAGTTATTACTTTATCAAAAAACTATTTGTAAAATAATCAGAAAAATCAGGTTGTTGCTGCAAAAGCCCACCTTCCCTGTCTCGCAGGATGCCCGATTGAAACAGGAAAGCACCTGCCCTATTCATGATATCTGCATTCATCATGCCAATCGTACCATTGGCGCTGCGTAAAAAATGCCCTTCGTTCAAAGCTTTAAGGGAGGCACGAATCAATGCCTCATCAGTGAGCACATCCTGATTGCCGCGGATGAGAATATCCGCAGCTTCATCCGGATGATTAACCGCATAGGCATAGCCGCGCTGTGTTGCCTGCAAAAAAGCTCTGGCTGTATCAGGATGATTTTTCAAATATTGGCCTGAGGATACCAGCAGGGTCGTATATTGCTCCGGCACGCCATAATCTGAGTAGCGGAAGGCTCTTTGCTTAATGCCATCGAGCTGATTTTTCACACCTTCCCAGGTCACAATCTCCAATGTGAAATCAACCGCACCATTGGCAAGCGCCTCATAGGCAGATGTGCCAAGTGTCACAATTTCAAACTCGCCCCTCCCCCCATCATGACGGATCAGGGTTTCTATCAGCCGGCGCTCCCAATCCGTGCCAAAACCGGCATAGGTCTTGCCATCCAGATCTTTGGGTGAACGGATATCCTCACGATTATCCATAAAAACCAGCCGTCCGGTTTCATGCTGCACAACCGCATAGGTTGCAACAAGATCATCCCCTGCCGCCCGCTTGGTAAACAATCCGATCGTGCTGACAATGCCAAAATCCGCCACTTCATTGGCAACCAGAACCCCCGCCGTAGTATCAGAATAAGGCAGAATATTAACCTCAAGCCCTGCGTCTTTATAAAAACCCAGATCGCGCGCAATAAACATGCCGATATGATTGGTATTAACCGTCCAGTCCAGTGCAACGGTCACCTTTTCCCGCTCCTGTGCGCCAGCCTGATAAAAAGATGACAACAAGGCAGCCATTGCCGCAAACAACGAAACTATATTGCAATTTTTAAAACTAATCATAATTTCCCTCATAAACTCAATAACTTGCTTAAAATTTCAGCCTCAAGGGCTGCAGCCCTTGCCAATCCATTGCCTTGCATATGCAGGCGCCTTGGCCTTGGCAGATCAATTTTAACCTCATGCACAACCCTGGCCGGACGTGCTGAGAGCACATAGACCCGGTCAGACAAATAAACCGCCTCGCGCACATCATGGGTAATCAGCATTGCCGTCCAGCAATGGCCTTGCCACATCTTTTCCAGCCATTGCTGCACAGAAGCACGGGTCAGCGCATCAAGCGCGCCAAATGGTTCATCCAGAAGCAACATTTTGCGCTGCTGGATCACTGTACGCAGCAATGCCGCGCGCTGGCGCATACCGCCCGATAATTGTGCGGGATAGGCTTGTTCAAAACCGGCAAGGCCGAACTCTTCAAATAACGGTTCTGCAAGTTTCCGCGCTTTTTTGCGGCTCATACCCTGCACTTCCAGCCCCAGCGTGGCATTATCAATCATCCGTCGCCACGGCATTAATGCATCACGCTGTGGCATAAAGGCAAAAACATCTCCCGCCTGCGCCAAAGCCGCCCCATCAAACAGAATTTCACCGGCAGACATGTTTTCAGCACCGGTTAAAAGATTGAAAATGGTGGTTTTTCCAGCCCCCGACGGTCCGACTACAGAAACAAACTCCCCCTGCTCCACATGCAAGGAAATATCCCGCAAAACTTGCAGCGAACCAAAGGATTTAGCCACAGATTGCAATTGAAGGCGGATCATTGTTTCACCTCCCGGCCGGTTTTCAGCCAGGGTGCGAGCCAATATTGCAACAACACAGTCAAGCCAAACAGGATCAAGGTCAGTATGGAGCTGATAAAGACGGCCGCCAGCACCAGATCCGGCCGGAAATTATTCTTGGCATTGAGAATATAAATCCCCAAACCTTTGAAAGCACCGGCATATTCAGCAAAAATTGCCCCAACAACCGCATAGGTGATTGAAATGCGCAGCCCCGCAAAAAAATACGGCAATGCAGACGGCACACGCGCCAGCCGGAAAATTGTCCAGCGCCCTGCTCCCATAGAGGCCAGCAAATGTTCAATTTCTTTATCTGTTGCTGCATAGCCCTGCACAAGCGCCACCAGCATCGGAAAAAATGTAACCAGAGATACAAGCAGAATCTTAGGCAGCAAACCAAAGCCAAACCACAGCACAATCAACGGCGCAATGGCAATCAAGGGCAATGTCTGGCTTATGATAAAAACCGGAAACAAGGCTTGTCGCAGCCAGGAATAACGGTCAATCAATACCGATAATAAACACGCCGTTAGCAATGAGCAGCAAAAACCGGCAAGCGTTGCGCGGATCGTTGGCAAGGTATTCTCCCATAAAGCCACACGATGCCGGATCATTTGCTGAATAATCCGGCTTGGCGCCGGTAAGACAGAAGGCGCGATGCCGGATAAGGCTACATAGGCCTCCCACAGCAAAAACAATGAGCCAACCGAGATGATTGCCGGCAATATCACGGGTAAATAAGAAAAAGACTTGCGCACAGATGATGAGCAATCTGTGTCAGCCATTTGATAAGCAGACATGATAAATTTCCGCAAACAAAAAGGAAAAGAGTTTGTCGTTTAAGTTTGCAGGTCAGCTATAAAATCAGCTGCAATAAAATTTCAGAATAGAGGGAAAAAATTGCGCCAGAAAACATGCTCCGCCTCGCTCCGCTAGAATTACCCAGATCAGCTTTAGAGTCCGCCGGTTTGCTACCGGCATCTCAGCCCCGGCACTACGGAGCCCCCCTGTGGATATGTAAGGTTAATCACATATTGCAGTATTTTAAAAGAGGATAAAATATTTTGGCCAGAAAAATAAAACAGCGCGGATGACCATGCACCCGCGCCGCTCTTATTCAGACGATGAAAGAAGCTTATTTTTTCACTTCCGCAGCCACTTCATCCAGTGCCTTGCCAAAAGCGCCAACCATCTCATCAACCTGTTTTTCATTGATAATCAATGGCGGGCAAAATGCCAGCGTATCCAGCATATTACGGCTGATCACGCCATTTTTGAGCAGCGCATTATTGGTCATCAAGCCAAGATTACCGGCCTTTTCCAATGGTTCCTTGGTTTGCTTGTCAGCAACCAGTTCCACCGCGGCGATCAGGCCTTTGCCGCGCACTTCGCCGACTAATGGATGATCGGCAAATTCGCGCAGACGTTTTTGCATATAGGCGCCAACCTCACGGGCATTGGCAACCAGATTACGCTCTTCAATAATTTTGATATTTTCATTGGCAACCGCTGCAGCCACAGGATGTGCACCGCCGGTATAGCCATGGCCGAATGTGCCAATACGGTTACTTTCATCTGCCAGCGGCTCAAACACCTTGTCATTCACCAAAAGTGCCGAAATCGGCAGATAGGATGAAGACAATTGCTTGGAGAGAACCATGATATCCGGCTGCATTTTGAAAGTTTCCGTACCAAACATATTGCCGGTGCGGCCGAATCCGCAAATCACCTCATCAGCAATCAGCAAAATATCATATTTCTTCAGAACAGCCTGAATTTTACCCCAGTAGCTTTCCGGCGGCACAACCACACCGCCAGCCCCCATGATCGGCTCACCGATAAAGGCGGCAATGGTTTCAGGCCCTTCAGCAAGAATCATGGCCTCCAGATCCGCCGCCATACGATCTGTAAACTGCTCTTCAGTCTCACCCGGCAATGCCTCACGCCAGTAATGCGGGCAGGATGTGTGCAGAATATTGGCAATCGGCAGATCAAAAGACAGCTGATTGGCAGGCAGGCCTGTCAGGCTTGCCGCGGCAATGGTTACGCCGTGATAGCCACGCTTGCGGCTGATAATTTTTTTACGCTGCGGCTGACCAAGTGCATTGGAACGATACCACAGCATCTTGATTGCCGTATCATTAGCCTCAGAACCGGAATTGGTAAAAAACGCCTTGCTCATCGGCACCGGCGCCATAGTGACCAGCTTTTCAGCAAGATCAATAACAGGGCCATGCGATTTGTGCCCGAAATTGTGGTAATAAGGCAATTTGCGCATTTGCTGCATGGCAGCATCCACAAGGCGCTGTTCCGAAAAGCCCACCCCCACGCTCCACAAACCGGCAAGCCCTTCTATATAGCGTTTACCGTTATTATCCTCGACATAAATACCATCACCTTTTTCAAGGATCATCGGCCCGATTTCCTGATGCCTGCGCGCATTCGTGTAAGAATGAAGGTGATATTGTATATCGCGCGCTTCAGGTGAATTCGGCTGCTTATCCATAGTTCCCTACCCAATTGCTTTCAGAACGGTCATCTATCCCTGAACCGGTAACCGCCCTTTTGACGTTTTGATACAGTTTCTCGGACAAAACCGGTTCTGTTTTGGGCTTGAAACTGTTTGAAAACTCTCCGCTGAAGCGATGATTCACAATAAAACGTCGCCTCCCATTTGATGCATCATGTTTTTTATATAATAGTTTGTCAAGCATATCCGAGGGGTTCTTTTTCCGGTTGCAGCAAATATGGTAATCAGCATAATCGCGCACAGAACCGGCGGTCTTGTCTGGCTACAAGGCGACTTTATACAGACGCACTCACTGTGGGGAATAAGTTGTATGAATGGCATTTCAGAACTTCAAACGCTGGAGCATCATAATCTTGGCGAGATTGTCTATCGCCAATTGTCGCAAGCGCTGATGCGCGGCCGGTTTGCACCAAATACAAGGCTGACAATCCGGGAGCTCGCCGCCTCTCTGGGCACAAGTGTCACACCGGTGCGTGATGCATTGCTGCGCCTGATACAGGATGAGGCACTGATTCAGAAAACACCACGTGATATCCGTGTGCCCGTGCTGGATCAAAAACGCTATGAAGAGATCCGCTCCATTCGGGTGCGGTTGGAAGGGCTTGCCGCCAGACAGGCTGCACAACAGGCGCGTAAAAAAGACATTACACGATTATGGAAGCTGGTTGAAGATAATGACAAGGCCATGAAAAACCGTCATTGGAGCGATGCGCTGGCCATGAACCATATTTTCCATTCCGCTTTGGTGGAGATTGCTGAAATGCCGGTGCTCAACTCCATCATTAACCGGCTGTGGTTGCAGATGGGGCCATTGATTGCCGATGCCTATCAGCATGGAGGTCGTGCCATGATTGAAGATCATTATAAGATTGTGCAGGCTATTGAAGCGCGTGACCCCGCCAAGGCTGAAGACGCTGTTGCCCATGATATTCTTACCGCCAGTGATCTGATTATCAGCCGGATCAAACTGTTTCATACCGAAAGCTGAGTTTTAGGCACATTTTACCGTTTTATAGAGCAGGTTTGCAGCCAGTTTCTGATAAAATACAAAAATCTGATCACACCTGCCAGATAGCCTGCCAATAAATGCCCCTGTAATTTATCTGCCTTTTGTTAGGAAAATGCATAGAAACGGTGTGTTTTTGCACACAAATGTCAATTTAATAATTACAATTTGTTAAGCTTTATCAAAATCCGTCTTTTCGTACTTTTTTTACCCTGTAAGCTGTGACAAGACTGCAAAGCTGCCGCACTGTTGCGATTAAAATTATATTTTAAGGGATATTGCCATTTTATGACCGTTCCGTTTCTGCGCTTTACAACACTGGCTTTGACATTGCCGGCTCTGGCAGCCTGTGTCGCGGTCGGGCCCGATTATAAAGCGCCGACAACCTTATTACCCGCCAAATGGAGCAGCCAGAAATCCCCCCCCGCAAAGCCTGCACAACTGGCACATTGGTGGAAAAGGCTGAATGATCCTGTACTGGATAATCTGATCAGTCAGGCAGTGCAGTCCAATAATGATGTTGCACTGGCAAAGGCCAAAATCCGTGAAGCGCGAGCTGCATATTTGCAGGCTGGTGGTTCCCTCTACCCTTCTCTTGACGGGGCTGCCGGGGTAAAACGCAGTAAAAATAGCAGCAGTGGTGAAAATACAGCCCTTAATCTGGGGCTTAATACCAGTTGGGAAATTGATCTTTTTGGCGCCAATTACCGCACGGTTGAAGCTGCCCGCTACGGGCTGGATGCAGAACAGGAAAATATGCATGCCGTTTTGCTGGCGCAAATTGGTGATATAGCCAGCAATTATGCTGAATTGCGTGGCTTGCAGGCACGTATTGCCCTTGCCGCACGCACAGCTGCCTCACAGCGCAAAACTGCAGCTCTTACCCGTGACCGTTTCAATTCCGGCACGGTATCTGAACTGGATCTTGCCAATGCTGAAGGCCAGGCCAGCACCACAGAAGCCCAGATACCAGAACTTAAGGCCAATTATGCCAAAAGCCTGCACCGGTTATCAGTTCTCACCGGTCAGGTGCCAGCAGCCCTCACCAATCTGCTGGATAAACCGCGCGCCATTCCTGCAGTTCCGGCGACTGTAAACACCGGTATACCTGCCAATCTGTTGCTTAACCGCCCTGATTTACGGGTTGCAGAGCGCCGCTATGCGCAAGCCACCGCCAATATCGGCCAGCGCGAGGCCGCACTTTATCCAAGCATCAGCCTTACCGGCAATATCAGCACAACCGGCACACATATTGGCGATCTGGGTAAAAGCTCCACAATCAGTTGGGGCATAGGTCCGAGCCTGACGGTGCCTTTTTTCAAAGGCGGGCAACTCAATGCTGCAGTGGACGGCGCCAGAGCCAGCCGCGATCAGGCTTTTATCAATTATCGCAAAGCTATCCTGACCGCTCTTGAAGAGGTGGAAAATGCCAGTGTTGCGCTTAATCAGCGTCGCATTCAATATGCCAAAACCGGCAAGGCGGTGCAATCTTTCAGGCGCGCAACCGAGCTTTCCCGCACGCTATATCAGGGCGGCAATACCAGTTTTCTTGATTATCTGACCGCAGAGAGATCGCTCTATTCCGCAGAGGGCAATCTTATCCAGCTACGTGTCAGCATGCTGCAGGATTATATAAATCTGCAAAAAGCATTGGGCGGCGGCTGGAACGGCACAATCAATTCAGACAAGCCTGAGATACAGGATGGCTATACAGGGCCCCATATAGTGGCACGCCATAACACAGCATCATAAGCATCCTTAAGCCCGTTTCTGCAGCGGTGTTCGGGTAAATTCTGCCCTGAAGGACTCAAAGAGGTTCCGATGATCGGTCAACTTGAAACAAAGCGCAAAAAATTTGGCAAAAAATGGGGCCTCTGGCTGCTCCTCGCAGCAGGTCTGGCCGCCATTCTTTATTATTTTGCAAGCAGTTATTTAAAAGCCGATACACCGCAGGTCATGACCTATAATGTAAGCAGGGGTGATATTGAGACCACGGTTCTTGCCACCGGCATTCTCAAACCCGCGCGGCTTGTGGCTGTTGGTGCGCAGGCTTCAGGCCGAATCCTGTCACTTAATGTTACCGCAGGGCAGATTGTTAAAAAAGGCGATTTAATCGCACAGATTGATGCCACCACACAAAATAACGAATTGCGCAAGGCAAAGGCCGAGGAAGTGCGCAACAAAGCCGAACGTGAGGACAGGCTGGCAAAGCTGGAGCTTGCCAAGCAGGATCTGAAACGCCAGCAGCAAATGATCACTAAAAATGCCATATCCCGCGCCGATTATGACAAGGCGGTCAGTGCTGTTAAATCGGCTGAGGCGCAAATTGCCCTGAGCGATGCGCTGATTGTGCAGTCAAGAATTGCCGTGGAGACAGCAGAAGCCAATCTTGGCTATACGCAGATCCGCGCACCGATTGACGGCACTGTTCTTGCCACTGTGGTGCAGGAAGGCCAGACGGTGAATGCCGTGCAATCTGCCCCCACCATCGCAATTATCGGCCAGCTTGATACAATGTCGGTTGAGGCAGATATTTCTGAAGCCGATATTATTAATGTACGGGTTGGGCAAAAGCTTTACTTTACCATTCCGGGGCAAAACAACAAACGCTATAATGCAACGCTGCAGATCCTTGAACCTGCTCCGCAATCTATTGTTAATGACAAAAGCTTTGGCAACAATAATGCTGTAAGCAGCAGCAACACATCTTCTGCAATATATTACAAGGGCATTTTCAACATTGCCAATCCGGACGGTGTTTTAAAAACCTATATGACGGCAGAGGTGCATATTATTCTCGGCCAGGCCAGCAATGTGCTGCTGATCCCCTCCTCTGCCCTTCAGGATACAGATAGCGATGGCAAAGCAACTGTGCACGTGCTGGAAAAAGACGGTGAAATTACTGAAAGACAAGTAGAAACCGGTCTTAATGACAAGGTTATGGTGGAAATCCGCTCGGGGCTGGATGAGGGGGAAAAAATTGTCACCAGTAACAATATTGAGGGGCTTACTGTTCCGCGCAGCAAGCGCGGCCGTTCCATAAGGTTCTGAGCCGATGAATAAACCACTGATCACGCTTGAGCATATTTATCGTCACTATCCGGCAGGTGATGGCCTTACCACGGTACTTAAAAATATTAACCTGACGATCAATCGCGGGGAATTTGTGGCCATTGTCGGGGCTTCCGGCTCGGGAAAATCAACCCTGATGAATATACTTGGCTGTCTTGATCAGCCATCTGAAGGTAAATATTATATATCCGGCCGTGAAACGTCCAAACTTGATGCGGATGAACTGGCGCAATTACGGCGTGAGCATTTCGGCTTTATTTTTCAGCGTTATCATCTTCTTAATGAGCTGTCTGCCGTCGGCAATGTTGAGATTCCGGCAATCTATGCAGGCCAGAACCGTGATATCAGGCAAGAAAAAGCCATAGAACTTCTTAAGCGGCTTGGTATGGGTGAACGTACCCATCACCGGCCGGGGCAACTTTCCGGCGGACAGCAGCAGCGCGTCTCGATTGCCCGCGCTCTGATCAATAATGCCGATGTGATCCTTGCCGATGAGCCGACCGGCGCATTGGACAGCCATAGCGGTGAAGAAGTTTTGAAAATTCTCGAAGAGCTGCATCATGAGGGTAAAACCATCATCATTGTTACGCATGATCGTAATGTAGCTGCCCGCGCACAGCGTATTATTGAGATCAGCGACGGTGAAATTATTGCAGACAGCAAAGATACCGCCGCTAAACAGCAAACAATAATGCCTGCCCCAATCGCTGCTGCCGATGGCAAGGCAACACACCGTTCCGTTATCAGTACCGTGACGGACCGGTTTAATGAAGCGTTTCTGATGGCATTGCGCTCTATGAACGCGCATCGTCTGCGCACATTTCTCACCATGCTCGGAATTATTATCGGCATAGCTTCCGTTGTATGTGTGGTAGCCCTTGGCAAGGGCTCACAAAAACAGGTTCTTGACCAGATCAGCAGCCTTGGCACCAATACGCTGGAAATTTTTCCCGGGCGCGGTTTTGGTGACCGCACATCAGGACGCATTACCACCCTGACGATTGATGATGCCGATGCGCTTGCCAAACAGCCTTATGTTATGGCCGCCACGCCAACTGTTTCCACGCTCTCCACAGCCCGTTTTGGCAGGCTGGAGGCCAATGCACAGGTCATTGGTGTCAGCGATCAATATTTTGTCACCCGTGGCAGCAAACTGGCCAAGGGACGTTTCTTTGATGCCCAAAGCGTTAATGATATGGCGCTTGATGCAGTTATTGATGAGAATACCCGCAAAACCCTGTTTGCAGATTTTTCCGGCAGTCCGATCGGGCAGATTATTCTTCTGAAAAATATGCCTGTGAGAATTATCGGCATTATGCAGCCTGAGCAAGGCGGATTTGGATCAAATGATACTTTGTCGGTTTATCTGCCTTATACGACTGTGCAAACACGTATGACCGGATCGCGTGTTCTGCGCAGTCTCACCCTGCGCATCAAAGATGACACAGCGCCGGATCTGGCGGAAAAAGCGGTGACTGCTTTTTTGATTCAGCGCCATGGCGAACAGGATTTTACCATTCTCAACACCGATGATATTCGCAAGACCATTACCAATACAACACAGGCGCTGGCTCTGCTCGTCTCAGCGATTGCGTTAATATCACTTCTTGTTGGTGGTATTGGCGTTATGAATATTATGCTGGTTTCTGTTTCTGAACGTATTAATGAAATTGGTGTGCGTATGGCGGTAGGAGCAAGACGCAGCGATATTTTACAGCAATTTTTGATCGAAGCTGTGCTTGTTTGCCTGACCGGCGGATTTTTAGGTATTTCTCTTGCAATTGGTTTTGGCGTGTTATTTCAGCAGTTTAACACACCGTTTCAACTGATTTACTCGCCCTTCTCGATTGTTGCCGCCTTTATCTGCTCCAGCCTGATCGGCATTGGCTTTGGCTTTCTGCCTGCCCGCAATGCTTCAAAGCTTGATCCCGTGGCCGCACTGACACGTGATTGATGCGAAAAGTACAGTCTGCAGCTCTTCAGGGCTCTATGACTGGTAAAAAGAACACAGGCTCAGATTTTATTGATGAAAAACAGATTTCAACAGCTTTACGAATAAAATAAATACTTATATTTACAGAGAATAAAAACAAAATTATCGATATAATAATTGAAAATACAAACAATATTTAATTTAAAAAAATCACCATCAAACATAAATATATGTAAAACGCATATTCATGTTGTAATTTTACTACATCAAACAATGCAGAAATAGAATATATTCATAAAAGTTATTTAAAAGGAGAGCTTTTGTGAAAAATAAATTTCTATTATTAGCTTCAGTATTTATTATCTCAAACGCAGGTTTGGCACAAGCCGCCGATGTTATTTACCACCCGCCATCTCCACCGGTCTATGATGAAGCAGCCATTTGGGACGGATTTTATATTGGCGGTCAGGTTGGCTATACCTGGGCCAAAGCAAAACTGACTGTTGATAGTTTTGACGATACAATCGGATTAAAACCAAGAGGATTTATGGGCGGTATCTATGCCGGCTATAACTGGGAATTCTCCAATTCCTACCTGTTTGGTATTGAAGGTGATATTAATTATTCCAGCCTGAGTGACTCAGCAATATTAACAGCGGCAAATGCGCAGCTTGAATATACATCACGCATTGAACTTGAAGGGGCAGTTCGTGCCCGCTTTGGTATTAATTATGATCGTATTTTACCTTATATTGCGGGTGGTGTTGCTTTCGCAAGAATAAAAGATACAGCAACAATTATTAATAGTAATCCTGTTGTTACTGCAGATGATACCGATGGTCGTGTTGGCTTTACAATCGGCGCCGGTGTTGATTATGCGATGACGAATAATCTTATTTTGCGTGCAGAATATCGCTATACGGATTATGGCAAAAAGAGCTTCGATCAGGCTTTCTACAATGATTCCAGAAACAAGCTGACAACAAATGATGTAAGACTTGGTATTGCCTATAAATTTTAAACTCCTGTAAATTCAAATAATCTCTCCGGAATATATGATATATGTTCCGGAGTTTTTTATTTTGCAATTCATCTGTCTTTTAATTCATAACGAATGAGAAACACCGCCATAACCAGCACCATTACCGCCAGTAAAAACCATGTTATGGCATAGGAAAGATGATTATTGGCAAATTTAACGACTGTCAGCCCGCCTTCCGGCCGGTCTTTTCTGTTTTCAGCTTTATCCGCATCAATAAAATAAAGTGGCGTATTGTGAATATTCATTTGTTTTGCAAAAGCTTCAATATCCCGCGCATACCAGATATTTTTTTCCGGCTCATTCTGGCGCAGGAAAAACCCTTTTGGTTCTGTCAGTCTGAGCAAACCGGTTACACGGGTTTCGCCTTCAATCTGCCCGCTTTTGCGCTGTGCCGGGTCTTTTTGCGCTGTGCTGACAAATCCGCGATTAATGAAAATTATTTCACCGTTATCGCGCTGCAAAGGTGTTATAATCCAATAACCTGAACCTTTCTCTGTTAAAGCGCCAACCGCGATTTCTTTATTATTAAGATAATGTCCAGCCACGGTGATATGCCTGTATTCCATGGCTTTTTGATCAGCTTTTTGCCATTGTGCAATATCAGGCGCTGAAATTGCCTGCGCATGTATATTTTGCTCCACACGGGCGATTAAATCCTGTTTCCAGGCAAGGCGATGAATTTGCCAAATACCAAGCTTTACTAACCCGCCGGTTAAAAACAATGCCATGATGAGAATGCATGTGACACGTATTCTTATATTTTTTGATTTAACGCTTTGACTATCAATCATGTTTTTAGCTCAGCCGATAATTTGGAACGGTTATTTATATTTTAAAACTGTCTCTTTAAAGGCAGAAAATTATTCCTTTATTGATTTTTATATTTAGCTAATGTCTCGTATTTGCAAGTGTTTTAAGAACAGGACTGACTGAATATTGGCCATAATTGGCGCGTTCTGTCAGCTTGCGGAGATATCCTCCGGCGCAGCGAATTGAATCTGAGCGTTCTAATATTGCGGCCATAGTGATTGCTGCATTTATTTCTCCCATTATGTCACAGGCTTTTTGCCACGCCGATGCTGAAACACCGAGCATGTTGCTTATATGATTTGCTGTTTTGATAAAATCAGCCCAGTTTCTAATTCCATGCCGGGCATATTGGATTATTTGCGGACATATTTGTAAAACTTCATCAAGCTGAGATTGCAGAAAACAGTTCTTGTTATTCTGCGCTGTTTTGATTGGCTCTTTTGCTTCTTTATTTTCAATTATAGATTCTAATTCTGAATTCTGAATGTGGTGCTCATTCTGAGATACACTGGCGCTCATTTTTAGTACAGAATTGTTTGAAAAATAAAGATTTTCTACATTTTCGCGTAATGCACATAAAGCTTTGTTGCGCTGGCTTAGATCTTCGATCGTGCCATTGCGCTGAACACGGCCGGAGAGCTCTTGCAAGCGTTTTAAAAGATGTGTCCATTCGCCTTGTTTATCGTCCTTGATCGCAGCATCAATCATTTGGGCAATATCTCTTAAGTGAATGGTGATGCTATAGCGCAATTGCTGACGCAACCGGTTCTCTTCTTGTGCTTTTTGCGCGTTTTTTTCAATCTCTGCGGCCTTGAAAGCAAGGGGAGCAAGATCAAAGCCAAATGCCATGGCAATTTCACCATTGCTATTGCGGCGTGCAAAGCGTTTGCCGTTAGGGCTATCACGGCGCAGAATAAAGCCAAGGGTAACAAGGCAGGCAATATGGCGGCGAATGGTTGGCGCGGACATACCACGCAGGCGCATGGATAATTCGTAATTGGAAGGAAAGACAATTAATGGTTGTCCATCAAGCTGTTTATCACCGCAAAAGCTTAGCAGAGCCTCCAAAACAACAATGGTACGATGGGATAATTGATAGGCTTCGCGCGCTTCCGTGAGGGCACGTAATAACTTCCAGCGGTCAATGGTTTTTACCGCTGCAGATTGATTGTTGTTTTGTAAATCGCGCAATTTTAGCTGTTTTTGACGAAGTTCTTCATAGCTTAAAAAATGCGCAGCATTCATCATTCGCCCGCAAAAGGGGGACGTAGCAAAATGCTCAGTCATGTTTTACCTCATTTGAGGCAAGCAAAAACACTGCCGGAACAGCACCGACTCTTGACTTTTGGTTCCGAAAGTGATTCTCTCTAATTGCTACATTGAAGAGGGCTTCCGGTTCGGTAACGTTCAGGGGGCCTTTTTTCTTGCCGTTTTTTCAATCTTTAATTTTTAAGGCCGTTTGATCATTTATGATACAAGCCTGTTTGGTGTTATCCTCATCTGTGTTCTTGTTGTTAAGACTGCTGCCAAGCGTCAGATCTTATTGTGACGTGACAAATAGTGATGTTGCGTGCTCCTTTCCCTTTTAATTATTTATATTCCAACGCTCTGTTACGCAGACTAAATGAAAAGAAAAGGACGGGGATAGATTCTTATCCTTTTTCTTTTTTTTGCCGGAATTCGTCATAAAGTGACGGAAATTTATCGGCGATAAATTGTGCAAAATCCTCAGCATCGTGGTGTTGCAGCTCAAATTGCGCCCTGCCTTGTTGCACACGAAGCAAGCCCAGACTTTCCCCATTATGGCTGTGCAGATTTTGCTCTGCAGGCCGTTGCGGTTCAGTCTTGTTGATTCTTGTGAGCTTTTGCAAAAGTTGCTGAAAACGCAAATCTGTTTCTGCATCTTTAAATTCCGGCTCATTGATCAGACGCTGCGCTTGCTTGAGTGCGGATTTGTCTTTTAATTGTTCTGCCAGTTGCAGCCAGCGCGGCCGTCCGACTTTGGGCGCAGGACCGATGGCGCGAATAATTTCCTCCGGTATAGCGGCAGCAACTTGCAGAAAACGGGTCATTTCCGCTTTATGCAGCGATAAGGCATTTTGTACGGTTGAGCGGTCAAAACCACGCTCGATTAGAGCCTGTGCAAATAATGCGCGTTCAATAAAAGACAGATCGCGACGTTCGCTGTTTTCCTTGCCCTGTGCAAGAACCAGTTCGGCATCTGTAAGAGGTTTGATCAGAGCTTTGACGGGAAGGCCGAGACGCGCTGCCGCACGCATACGGCGATGACCATAGGCGGCCTGAAAGCGACCTGTTTTCTCCGGATGCGGGCGCACCAGAATAGGCACTTGCTGGCCATGCTGATGAAGGCTTTGCACAAGATTGAGAAAATCCGGATCGTCCGTCTCCTGTCTTGTGAGGCGATCTTCAACAAAAGAGCCGTCAATCAGGGATGCATCCAGTTCTACAACCTGATCAGCCTTTGCAAGACTTTCAGATAATTGCTTGGCTGTTTGTATCTCCCGCGACATATCGGCAAGAGAAAGCCCCATAGCCTTAACAGCCCCGGAGCGGCTTGCTGCATTGCGCAAAGCCTGACCGGGTGATGGCTCTTGTTTGTTTTGTGCATCCTGTTGTGGATGCTGTGCTGGCAAGGGAGCAGTAACGGGCGTATTCTGCTCTGCAGCCGGCTGAATTGATGCCCCGAAAAGAGCTTTCAACTGGTTTTTACGGCTTGAATTATTCATGTTTTACCTCCCCTCACCTGACGGTTCCAGGCTGTATAGATCAGGGATTCAATTTCACTGTTGACAGCTGTCAACGATTCCATTGCGCGATCATATGTGGTGCGGCTGAAATTCTCACGGCCAACCTCATAAAGTGTTTGCTTGGTAAGACCGGCGTCAGAAACCGCGGTTGATTTGAGCATGGGTGCAGTTAAAACACGATCGCCAAATTGGGCACGTAAAAAACCTGCAATCTGCGCCTGCGGGCCGTCATTTGGTTCATAACGGGTTATAAGATAGCGCAGGAAGTCAAAATTGAGTGTGCCGCCCGCTTCCCGCACAACAGAAAGCAAATCTGATGTCATGAATAAAAACTGGCTCATAGATGCCACATCAAGCATTTGCGGATGGACAGTCACAATAACTGATGTTGCGGCACATAGTGCGGAAAGGGTGAGGAAGCCAAGCTGCGGCGGGCAGTCAAGCACAACAACATCATAATGATCGGCCACAGATTGCAAGGCTGCCTGCACGCGTGTGAAAAACATATCAGCTGCAGGCCCGCGGCGCTCAGCAAGAACACGCGGAGTCGTATGTTCAAATTCCTGCAATTCCAGATTGCCGGGAACCAGATCAAGTCCGTCAAAATAGGTTTTGCGAATAATATCACTTAAAGGCCGCTGTGCCTCATCATAGCGAATGGCCCCGTAAAGCGTATCATTGCCGCTCAAATCAAGTTCGGGCTGATAGCCGAACAAGGCGGACATAGAAGCTTGCGGATCCAGATCAACCGCCAGAACCCGTAAACCTGAAAGGGCAAGATGTTGCGCAAGATGGGCTGTAGTGGTGGTTTTGCCTGAGCCGCCCTTGAAATTGGTCACCGCAATAATTTGCAGATGCTCTCCGCGCTCTTCATCGCGCCAGGGCAGGTAATTGCGATTTTTATTGGTGCTCTGCTCATTAAGTAAATGGCGCAATGCATTAATATCTCCCAACGAGTAAAGCCTGCGGCCGCCGCTGCCGGTTTCCGGTTGCGGGCCTTCACCGGCAATGGAGAGTTGTCGCAGATAGCTATCGGATACACCAATTAGTTTTGCAGCTTCACTGCTGCTGAATTTGCGTAAGGTTTTATTGGAGGCGGGGGCAAAGAGCCGCTCGCGCATCGCCTGCAACTGTGCAGAGAGAAGCTCTGCATCAGCTGCAATTGCGCGGTCGGCAGCAAGCGGCACTTCTGCCTGATGTGTAGCTGCCAGATGTTGCTGCGCATCAGCAACGATTTCTGCCCAATTTGTTGTCACGTCTTTAAAACCCTTATAGACCGATCGCAACTATGCGCCAGTTACGGATTACAATGCTACGATTCGTAGGAAATTACGAATCTGTTAACGTCAGCGTCAAAATTGACACTGGATAACGTTGTTAACAGAGAGCAAAATCAGTAACGGAAAAATGGCGAATATTGAATAATAATCGTTACTATGGTGAGAAATTCCGTAATAAATGTCAAATGATTTATGGTTAATCAAAATTAACCATTCTGCAACCGCCAATGTTCAGTATACTTCTGCTCGGATGCAAATATTTTAGTTTAAAACGCTATTCGCATTTTGTGAAATTTGTTTGCGCACACCAATGTTTTTATTTGGTTTTGACATTCATATTTTGTGCAAAATGAATAACAGAGTTGTCTGCTTCTTATTGTGATGTTTTTCAAAAAACAGGCTGTCTTTATGGCTCATCCAGCTCTGTGTTAAGGATTGCGTTTTGAAAGGGAAAGGTAGCGCTGCGGAGCGTTGGCTGGCATGGTGAAGCCGCATTGTTGACAGCTGTCAACAACAGGAAGTTGTCAGGATCTGAACCTGAAGCCGCGCTGCTTATAAGAGTTTGTTCGGGGGCGTTGTCGTGATCTGTTGGTTATAGTGATGGATGCCAACAGATTTATAATTTCAGCTTGCTATTCATTTTTAAAAGCTGAGCTCATCGGCGCTATCGGCAATCTGAATGCGTCCATGAGTGAGATCTGTAAGCAGACGCAGGATATTGTCTTTTTCGCTGACAGGAATTTCCAGTTTCATATCAGCGCCGGTATTATGAAAATTCTCAGACAGGATATTGAGATGGGCAATAGCGGCAAGGCGTGATTTGATCAGCGCAAGATCAGAAAAATGTGCACGTATGAAACTTATTTCTGTTGGTATCAGCTCAATAAGATTTGCAGCGCGAAGACATAATGCGGCAGTGCCGCCATAGGCGCGGATCAATCCGCCGCTGCCAAGCAGGGTGCCGCCAAACCAACGTGTCACCATAACCACAACATGATCAAGCTCAAGCCCGTCAATTGCCTGCAAAATGGGTTTGCCCGCAGTGCCGCTTGGTTCACCGTCATCATTAAAACGATAATTTTGCCCGAGACGCCATGCCCAGCAATTATGTGTGGCATCCTGATGGCTGTGCCGGCTGAGAAAGGCTTTTGCTTCATCCTCATTGGCAACCGGTGCTGCAACAGCCAGAAAACGGCTGCGTTTAATCTCTTGTTCAAAAACCTCAGTCTTCTCAAGGGTAAACATTTATTCTAGCATCCGGTAAAAATAACCCGATCTATAAATCAGGGCGTGGTGGGCATTGATATTGTCTGGCGCGTGATATCAGAAATTTGACGCAGCGCAAAATAAACGCATTTATCCGTCAAAATCGTGCCGGCGGTGAAAGCGCGCCAATTCTGTCGCATGAGGATAAACACCGGAAAATATGCCGGCATAGGCAGGAACCCTGCGCATACGTGTTGCCAGATCTTCTGTGGTGTTCATGCTGATATAGCCGATCTGGGTGAGATAAAGCGCGCGGGAGCGCACATCTGCCTCAAGCGGTGCGCAGCCAAAACGGATAAACATAGCTTTTATGGCATTGAGACGGAGTTGATCTGCCTCGTTCACAGCCTGAGAAACCTTTTGCGATTGTATACCCCAACTGCGCACAGCATGTTCAAATTGACTGTCAAATATTGCCGGATCAAGCCAGCAGTCAAAAAGATTCAATGTCGCCTCAGCCAGAGTGTGTGCATAGGCCTGTGCTTGACGCAATAATGAGGCTGTGTTTTTTTCCTGCCACAGGCGGAGCAGATCCTCAAGCAAGGCATCGCGATCTTTAAAAAACCAGTAGAAGCT
This sequence comes from Pseudochrobactrum albidum, assembly GCF_051851455.1. Lineage (NCBI taxonomy): Bacteria > Pseudomonadati > Pseudomonadota > Alphaproteobacteria > Hyphomicrobiales > Brucellaceae > Pseudochrobactrum > Pseudochrobactrum albidum. The sequence continues at coordinate 46,910 of NZ_JBPVTR010000017.1, read as the reverse complement.
GGTACGTGATAATTTGAGTCTTTTAGCCAGTGTCAGAATACGGACATTATCCACTCCGCTCTCAAGAAGAACCTGATAGGCAGCATCAAGCCACAGTTCTTTTGAGCCCCGCCAGCCATTATCTGTTGCTTTTTCTGCCTCTGACATATGCCCTCATTTCTAAGTTTATCTTTATATTTCAGTATATTAATTCATGCCTTTATGCATAAAGATAGCTGATATCTGATAAAATGTACATTACTGTATATAAAATTGACACTATTGTACATTTTAATTAAGCTCTCCCAAAAAAAGGGAACGCTTATGCAAAATGATCCGCTCTTGCAGCCATATCAGCTCAAACATCTCACATTACGCAATCGTATTATCACCACGTCTCATGAGCCTGCCTATGCAGAAGATGGCATGCCAAAGGAGGCTTATCGTGCCTATCATGTAGAACGTGCAAAGGCAGGTGTGGCCCTGACAATGACAGCAGGCTCGGCAACCGTATCACGCGACAGTCCGCCGGTTTTTAACAATGTTCTGGCCTATAAGGATGAGGTGGTGCCATGGATGAAGGCGCTTGCCGATCAATGCCATGAATATGGTGCGGCTGTGATGATTCAGCTCACACATCTTGGCCGCCGTACCCGCTGGGATAAAGGAGACTGGCTGCCGGTTCTCACTTCATCCCATGAAAGGGAGGCTGCACATCGTGCTTTTCCAAAACGCCTGGAAGATTGGGATATTGAGCGAATTATCAAGGATTTTGGCGATGCTGCCGAGCGGATGCAGGCTGCCGGACTTGATGGCATTGAGTTGCAGGCCTATGGCCATTTGCTTCAGCAACTCTGGTCACCGGTAACCAATGATCTTGCCAATGCCTATGGCGGATCGCTGGATAACCGGCTGCGTTTTACCTTTGATGTTCTGGCTGAAATCCGCAAACGCGTGGGGTCACAATTTATTGTCGGGATTCGCTATACCGGTGATGAAAGGATGGCCGGCGGCCATGGCAGGGAAGAGGGGATTGAAATTTCCCGCCGCCTTAAAGATTGCGGCATGATTGATTTTCTCAATGTGGTGCGCGGTCATATTGATACGGATCCGGCAATGACAGATCTTATACCCATTCAGGGAATGGCCGGCTCACCGCATCTTGATTTTGCCGGTGAGATACGCGCGGCAACAGATTTTCCGACCTTTCATGCTGCAAGAATTCCGGATGTGGCAACGGCACGCCATGCAATAGCTTCCGGCAAACTTGATATGGTGGGTATGACGCGCGCCCATATGACGGATCCGCATATTGTGCGCAAGATTATTGAGGGCAGGGAGGAAGATATCCGCCCGTGTGTTGGTGCCAATTATTGTCTCGACCGGATTTATCAGGGTGGCGCTGCCTATTGTATTCATAACCCTGCAACAGGGCGTGAATTGACTATGCCCCATCATATCACCAGAGCGGGAACCAGAAAAAAAGTGGTGATTGTGGGCGCAGGGCCGGCGGGAATGGAGGCTGCACGTGTTGCCGGTGCGCGTGGCCATGATGTGGTGGTTTTTGAAGCGGCGGACAAGGCAGGGGGGCAGATCCGTTTAGCCGCACAGTCCGGCCGCCGCCGGGAAATGATTGGCATTATCGATTGGCGCCTTGCGCAATGTGAGCGGCTTGGTGTGCAATTCAGGTTCAATATCTGGGCAGAACAGGCAGAAATTGATGCGCAGGATCCGGATGTGGTTATTATTGCTACTGGCGGCCTGCCGCATACGGAAATCCTGTCTGAGGGTAATGATCTTATTGTTTCTGCATGGGATATTCTCTCAGGCGATGTCAAAGCGGGCAGCAATGTGCTGATTTTTGACGATGCGGGCGATCATGCTGCATTGCAGGCGGCGGAGGTTCTGGCCAAGGCCGGCGCTAAAGTGGAGGTGATGACACCGGATCGCAGTTTTGCACCGGAAATCATGGCGATGAATCTTGTGCCTTATATGCGCGCCCTGCAAAAGGATGGTGTTATTTTTACCGTGACCTATCGCCTCGGTAAAGTATCAAGACATGGCAACTGTCTCATTGCCCATATCGGGAGCGATTATGGGGGTGTGGATAGACAGCAGCAGCATGATCAGATTGTGGTTAATCATGGCACAAGGCCGCTTGATGAATTGTATTTTGCATTAAAGCCGCAATCAACAAATCTTGGCGCTGTGGATTACGATGCCCTGATTGCAGGGCGGCAGCAGGAAATGCATAAAAATGCACAGGGGCGCTATCAGCTCTATCGTATTGGCGATGCGGTGGCAGCACGCAATATCCATGCGGCAATTTATGATGCGCTGCGGTTGATGAAAGATATTTGAACACGGTTTCAAAGTTTGAGTGCGCGAAAGGCGGGCAGAAATTCAAGGTGTGTTTAAAAAATCTCCCCTTCCCCTAATTTTAAAGGGAAGGGGAGGGGAGACAAACGGCGATCAGCCTTTTTGTGCAGCCAATGCCTGTTCACGCATGGCGCTGAGGCTCATTTTGGGTGTAATTGCTTCCTGATCGATACGGATTTCAATCAGTGCCGGCTTGCCGCAGGAAATGGAACGTTCAAAAGCCGGTGCAAATTCTTCTGTTTTTTCAACGGTCTCGCCATGCAGGCCATAAGCTTTTGCCAAGGCTGCAAAATCAGGATTAGCCAGCGCAGTGCCTGATACGCGCCCCGGATAGGTGCGCTCCTGATGCATGCGGATTGTGCCATACATGCCATTATTGATCACAATAAACACAACATGTGCATCATATTGCATGGCTGTTGCCAGTTCCTGACCATTCATCAAAAAACACCCGTCACCGGCAAAGGCAATCACTGTGCGGTCACGTTTGGTGAGTTTGGCGGCAATTGCAGCGGGCACACCATAGCCCATGGAGCCGTTGGTGGCACCAAGCTGGGTGCGGTAGCTGCAATATTGATAAAAGCGGTGTGGCCATGCGGTATAATTGCCGGCACCAGTGGTAATAATCGCATCTTCAGGCAGATTGGTGCGCAGCCACTGCATGATTTCGCCCATCTGCACATTTCCCGGAATTGGCGCATGTTGCAGATTGTCCTGATAATTTTTATTCAGCTCAGCTGTCCATGCTGCCCATTTTCCGGCGGCTATTTTACCCAAATCACGCAATTGTCCGGCAAAGGCTGCCATAGTGGCATTGACCGGCAATGCAGGATAATAAACACGGCCAAGTTCTTCCGCACCGCTATGGACATGAATGAGTTTTTGATCGGGAACAGGAATATTGACCATTGTATAACCGGCACTGGTCATCTCTCCGATACGTGCGCCGATCACCAGCAAAAGATCACTGTTTTTAATGCTTTCAATCAGCTTGGGGTTTGCGGAGGTACCAAGTTCTCCGGCATAATTGGCAAGTTTATTGTTATAAAGATCCTGACAGCGGAATGAGGTGGCAACCGGCAGATTATTAACAGTGCAGAAAGCCTCCATATCGGCCACGGCCTGTTTGTTCCAGCCGCTGCCGCCAAGCATGACCACGGGACGCTCTGCCTGTTGTAAAAGAGTTGTCAAATCCTGTAATTGTTCTGCGCCGGCAAAAATCTCTACCTTTTTATGTGCAGGCACATCAGCAATGCTGGCATGGGCAGTCAGCATATCTTCCGGAAGGGCAATCACAACCGGCCCCGGGCGGCCGTTGACCGCGCGATGAAAAGCCTGGCTGACAAGTTCCGGAATGCGTGCCACATCATCAATCTGCACAACCCATTTGGCCATCTGGCCGAACATGCGGCGGTAATCCACTTCCTGAAATGCCTCGCGCTCTACCTGATCGCTGGCAACCTGCCCGACAAACAAGATCATCGGCGTGGAATCCTGAAATGCAGTGTGGACCCCTACAGAGGCGTTGGTGGCACCGGGACCACGGGTTACAAAGGCAATGCCGGGCTTACCGGTCAGCTTGCCATAGGCTTCAGCCATATAGGTTGCGCCGCCCTCCTGCCGGCACACGATCAGCTCAATATCCTTTGCATCATGCAATGCATCCAGCGCCGCCAGATAGCTCTCGCCCGGCACGCAAAAAGCTCTGTCCACCCCGTTAATGCGCAAGGCATCAATCAGGATCTGGCCTCCCGTGCGGTGATTCTTGTTATTTTTCATAGCTGACATTTCCTCAATAATGTTACCGCATTAACCACAATCATATGAGCATCTCCCCAGATTGCCCTGATTGCAGTTAACTCTCGTCCGGAGCGGTTGTTCTCCTCATTGCGCTCCTGCCTGTCTTCCGCAGATATAAGACCATAGAAATACAGTTTGAAAATTGAGCATAGTCAACTCCGGCCTTGATCATTTGTGATGATTGCTGATCATATTGTGCAGGCAATTCATTATGCAGTGAAGTAATTCCGGCGTTCCGGCCAGCTTGGCAGTGCCACTATGCCTTCTCAGCGTTTGATATTCAGGGAAGAATAAGCATATTAAATATGTCAAGACAGGATAAATATATCTAAACGGCTGAAAATAAGCTAAAAAAGAAAACCGGCATTGCAGTGATGGCAATGCCGGTTCAGCTATTCATTGGTGAGAACAGGCCTAATGCAATGCAGAGCTGGCAGCTTGTCGCTCGGCTTTGTCGTGTAGTGCGAATTTGTCTACCATATCTGCGCTGGCGCGGTTAAACCCATAGACATCGGTTTTGACGCCGAGACGACGAAACTTGATGACAACTTTATCAAGCGCGCCAACGGCAGTAATGTCCCACAAATGTGCGTTGCTGACATCAATGATAACTTTTTCTGCTGTGGGCGAAAAATCAAACGCGTTAATAAAGCTCTCGGCAGAGGCAAAGAAAATTTGTCCCTCAACCAGATATGTAATAATTTCTGATTGTTCATTATGCTGTTTGGTGACAGTGAAAAGCCTGGCTACTTTGCCGGCAAAGAAAATACCGGATAATAGCACGCCAGCCAATACGCCTTTAGCCAAATCATGTGTTGTCACCACTGTGAAAACTGTTGCCAGCATTACCACGGATGATGAATAGGGATTGCGGCGCAGATCCAGCACGGAACGCCATGAGAATGTGCCGATAGATACCATAATCATGACAGCTACAAGTGCTGCCATTGGTATGATTTTTACCAGGTCGCTCAGCGCTACTATTAAAAATAATAAAAACGCACCGGCAACAAATGTTGAAAGCCGGCCACGGCCACCGGACGAAACATTGATCACTGACTGACCGATCATTGCGCAGCCGCCCATTCCGCCGATGAGTGCTGAGGCAATATTGCCTGCACCCTGACCATAGCATTCTTGATTTTTATTGCTTGGCGTATCCGTCATATCGTCCACAATCTGGGCGGTGAGCAGGGATTCCAATAGGCCGACTGCAGCCAGAGTTATCGAATATGGCAAGATGATTTGTAAAGTCTCAAGTGTAAACGGTACTTGTGGCAGGGTAAAAACCGGCAATGTTGCTGGCAGTTCACCTAAATCACCGACAGTGCGTAAATCCATCCCTGTCCACCATGCAATACAGGTCAGGGCGATGATTGCCACAAGCGGTGAAGGGATTGCTCTGGTGATGTAAGGAAAGAGATAGATGATGGCAAGCCCGCCGGCAATCATCCAATATGTTTGGACTGGCACATTGATGAGCTCGGGTAACTGAGCCATAAAAATGAGGATTGCGAGTGCATTGACAAAGCCGGTTATCACGGAGCGGGAGACGAAACGCATGAGTCGTCCGAGTTTTAAAGCGCCGGCAATCATCTGTATGATACCCATCAGAATAGTTGCGGCAAACAGATAGTTTAATCCATGCTCCTTGACGAGGGACACCATCACAACAGCCGTTGCTGCGGTTGCCGCGGAGATCATGCCAGGTCTGCCGCCGGTAAAGGCTGTGACACAGGCAATGGCAAAAGAGGCATAGAGCCCGACTTTGGGATCAACACCGGCAATGACGGAAAAGCCGATTGCTTCCGGGATTAATGCAAGAGCGACAACAATGCCGGACAGAATGTCAGCGCGAATGTTGGAAAACCATTCTTGACGGTATTTTTGAAAAGAAGTCACAGGATAATTCACACAATAATGCAAGGAACCGAAAGTACTCTATTTGACAGTGGTTATTTTGCTGTGTTGTCTGGCGGATAAGCGGCCAGAAGAGCCACCCGGAATTTCACCGGATCCATATGTGTGCGGCTTGTGTAATTAAAAACCGGCATAAATGCAATGTCAGTTTGCACATGTATCAGCGCATATTGAAACCATTATATTGCAGGTTAGCGCAAATGAGTGCGGGCATGCAGGCGCAGGGCAAAAATTGCAGTGAGCAGTGAAAACCAGACTTGCCCCCGCGGTGCAAAAAACGGCGATTCAAGATTGGCATAAAGCAGCATAAAAACCCATATCCGCAGATACATCAGCCCCAATGCCGGATCATTGCGTGTTTTTTGCGAGCGATGATAATCAATAAGCGGGCAGAACAATATCCAAACCGCAAACAGGCTGACCCCGATTGTGCCGGTCAGGATAATGAGCTGCAAATAGCCATTATGCGCATGGCCGGCTCTGGCGGCCCATGTTTCAATGTCATACCCGCCATTAACCAGACGCGACATATTCCAGAATGTTTCATACCCATAGCCGATCCAGGGATGTGCCTCCAGCTGGCTGACAATAAATGTCCAGATAGAGGTGCGGCCGGTAAAGGTCGGATCGGAGATGAGGCTGCTGACAAGATCCTGCAGGGATTGATTAAATATGGTGCCCACAGTGAGTGATGCCATCAGGATAAGCGGAATGAAGGCGATAATGATTTTTATGGGCAAAAGGCGCGTATATTTTATGGCCTGCGCAATAAGAAGTGAAACGATAATCAAGCCGATAGAGGTTTTATTATTTGAATAATAAAGAAAAATTGTCGAAAGAATTATATTGGTCAGCGGCAGGTAAAATTGATCCCGGTGCAGCAAATAGAGATTATAAATGATCAGCACGATCATTGCGGGGCCTGCAATATTTTTGTGAACAAAATGGCCGCGCCATGAGCCGGCATTAATGAGCTCGCGCACTTCAGACATATTATGGATCGATACGTCCGGCATAAAAATGACGCCAAAATAAGCTAATCCCAATATAAAGAGGCTTAAATATTTGATCATACGCTGAAAAGACAGCTCATCTTCAGGCAAGAGCACCCAGGCCATAGCCATGATAATGAGCGTGATGCTGAAAATATAACGGCGAAATGCAATATCAGGATAATCAGAGGTAAAAACCGTTATAAATTGCCAAAAGAGCACCATAAGAAATAAGGGAGACAGCATTTTCTGCGCAACAGGTATATTTGCCAGAAGATACAGGGCGGCGATCAGGCAAAGCAGTAGTGAGACCAGTTGCTGAAAGATGCTGCCTTGCTCCTGAGCAAGCAAAACTGTCGGATCCCGCAAATCCAGAAAAGGGGTAAGGGTAACCCAGAACAGACAAAAAATGAGGATGAATAGAATATTTCTACCTGCCAGAGTCACACTTGATTTCAAGCCCCCGTTTTATGCTTAATTAAGAAAAATATATTATTTGAAATAGCTTATATTCCAAAAATAACATCTTAAAATTTACATAAAATTTATTTGCGGGCAACAATTTTTTCATTCCAGCTCAGAATAGCTTCCAGGCCGTTTTTGTCTGTGCGGTTACGCAAAGTCAGTTCAGCATTAATATGTCTTGCAGCAGTCTCTGCAATGGTAAGCCCCAGCCCTGTGCCGGTCGGGTTTTTATTGCTGCCACGATAAAAGCGTGTGGTGAGCAATGGCAGTTCCTCTTCGCTGACACCGGGGCCGTTATCGCAAATTATCAAACCTTTGCCGTTTTTCAGGCCTTTCCAGCAGATCGCCTGATCTGGCGGTGAAGAGTGCACGGCATTTTCATAAAGATTTCGCAAAATGAGCGCCAGATTATGCCGGTCTGTTGTAATCTCACTGGCATAAAGGGCAGGATCAATATCATTGATCACCTTACGATTTACGATCGGGTTTTGCGCAATAATCTCTTCTGCCAAATGCCCGAGATTAACCTGTTCTTTTGTGCCTGCCTGTTCACCGGCATCCAGCCTTGCCAGTGCCAGCAATTGGCGCACAAGCCGTGTGGTACGGTCAACGGATAAAAGAATTTGCTGCAAAGCGCCTTCCTTTATAGCCGGATCTGTTGCTGCCAGTGCAATTTGCGCCTGAGTTTTTAAACCTGCCAATGGCGTGCGCAACTCATGGGCGGCAAAAGCGGTCACTTCACGTTCATGGCGGCGCGCAGCCTCAACCTTGCTGAATAAGCCGTTAAGCGCATTGGCCAGCGGCTGCACTTCTGCAGGAATATTGGTTGTTTGCAAGGCGCTCATATCATCAGCATCCTTTTGGCGAACAGTATCGGCAAAAAGATGCAAAGGGCGCAGCCCGCGCCCGAGACTGACCCAGATGAGTACGCCCAAAAGCGGTAAAATCAGGAGGACGGGGGCGATAAGACCCTTGACCAGATCACTGACCAGCCGGTCGCGCAGGGCAAGCCGGTCGGCAACCATGATTTTTACAGCTTTTTCTTCATCAATAATCGTATAGATACGCCATAATTCCCCTTTGACCATCTCGTCAGAAAAGCCGGTATGACTGCCAAAAACCTTCAATTCCGGTGCGCCGGTGGAACTGCCGACCAGCTTGCCGTCCAAAGACCATATCTGGCAGGAAAGATAGCGTTCATAAGGGGTATATTCATAAGGCAGATTGGCAGTTTTGGATGTGTTCATGCCGGATGCATCACCAAGCAGTGAATGCACCATGCGTGCTGCCTCCTGCAGGCGGGTATCCAGCACTTTTTCCAGCTCATTGCGGCTGCTGAAATATGTCCAGGCCACAGCCGAAGCCCAGATCAGCCCGGTGGCTGCAACAAGAATGATAAAGAGCCTTTTATGCAGGGAGAGCATATTATGTTATCCGCATTCTGTAACCAAGGCCGCGCACCGTCTCAATTGCCTTACGGCCTATTTTATTGCGCAGATTATGGATATGCACTTCAACCGTGTTGCTTTCTACCTCTTCCTGCCAGCCATAGAGGCGCTCTTCAATATCGCTTTTGGAGCGGATAACGCCCGGCCGCTCCATAAGTGCGGAAAGCACGGCAAATTCCCTGCGGGAGAGAGAGACATGTTCATCCTTCACTTTTACATGGAGGTTGGAAGGATCAAGCTCCACATCGCCGGCAATCATAACCGCCCGCGCACGGCCTGCGCCACGGCGGGCGATTGCCCTGATCCGTGCTGCCAGCTCATCAAGATCAAAAGGCTTGCCCATATAATCATCCGCGCCGCTGTCAAGGCCGGCAATCCGGTCGGCCGTATCATCCAGTGCCGTCAGCAACAGAACCGGTGTCTGATCCTGATGTTTGCGCATTGTTTTCAACACATCCAGCCCCGAACCATCCGGCAGCATAAGATCAAGCACAACAGCATCAAACCGGCATGCTGCCAAAGCAGAGAGCGCATCAGTGCAATTGGCAACCTGATCAACCGTTGCTCCGGTTAACCCCAAACCAACCTTGAGGCCGTTGGACAAAACCGGATCATCTTCCACAACAAGAATTCGCATTTCGCTTCCGTCAGAATTTTTGCAGATATTTATATACAGCAAAATTACAACCTTTTTCTGTGTAACAGCCTGAATGCACTGCCTTAAGGCTGACTTAAGGTCGTAAGCTATTATAAGCTTATATCCTCTATGCTGTTACAGGCACACAGAATTACAGGCACACAGAATAAAATTGTCTATTTGAAGGATACAATGTTTCAGCAAATGAACAGACAGATTTTCAGCCTTGTTTTTGTCAGTTTGACGGCGCTGGCGCTATCGGTATTTTTCTCTGTGGCACAGGCGCAACCTGTGCGCAGTGTGGAAGAGGCGATGCAGCTTACTGTTGCGCGGGATGACAAAGATGCATTGCAGCTGCGCTGGAATATTGCCCCAAAAATATACATGTATCGTGATAAAATTCAGGCCGAAACGCCGGATGGCACCTTGCTGCCTATGGATGTGAATGAGGGCCTGATTAAAGATGATATGAATTTTGGCAGCACGGAGGTGCTGTATAATCAGGCTTTTGCAACAATTGCGCGTAAAGACCTGCCGAAAGACGGCAAAATCCTGATACGCTGGCAGGGCTGCGAAGAAGACAGTATCTGTTATCCGCCCGTGGCAAAATCGCTTGATCTGCAAACATTGGCGCTTTCCAAAGTGGCATCAGGATTGGGCGGCGCCATGCAGGCCGGTCTTACCGCACCGGATCTGTCATTGACGGACAGTGATGAGACCGCCCAAAATGCTCTGTCTGAAGATAAGACTGTCGCCGCAGGCAGTGTCGGTGATGCGGCGGCGGATGATGTTAATGCATGGCTTGCATCCAGCTTTGTGTTGATGCTGGCCGGGTTTTTTGGCTTTGGCCTGCTCTTATCATTGACGCCTTGCGTATTCCCGATGATTCCCATCCTCTCCGGCATGCTGGCGCGTTCCGGCGAGAAACTCTCAGCCGGACGCGGATTTGTGCTCTCCTTTGCCTATGTGCTGGCAATGGCTGCTGCTTATGCGGTGCTGGGGCTTGCCGCCTCATGGTCAGGCTATAATTTGCAGGCAGCTCTGCAAACACCTTATGCGCTTGGTTTCATGGCGCTGATTTTTGTGCTGCTGGCTTTCTCGATGTTCGGATATTATGAGCTGCAGCTGCCGCAAGGCTGGACCGATTTTTTCAGCCGCCATACGGCAGGCACCAATAGCGGTGCAGTTACCGGCGCTTTACTGCTCGGTTTTGGCTCTGCCCTGATTGTGGGGCCTTGTGTAACACCACCGCTTGCCGCAGCCTTGCTCTATGTGGCACAGACCGGTGATGCCGTTCGCGGTGCCTCGGCTCTGTTTGCACTGGGGCTTGGTATGGGGGTGCCGCTGATTATCTTTGGCACATTTGGTGCAAAATTTTTGCCAAAATCCGGCCCCTGGCTCAATCATATCAAGCAGATTTTCGGCGTCGTGTTCCTTGGCCTTGCGGTTTATATGATTATGCGCCTGTTGTCTGATGAAAATGCCATGTTGCTGCTGGCGCTCACCGCGCTTGCCTGCGGGGTGTTTCTTGGTGCGTTTGACCGGATCAGCGGTCAGGCCACAGCGCTGAAACGACTTGAAAAAACGGCAGGCCTTGCTGCTCTGGTTTATGGCATTTTGCTGATGGCGGGTTTTGCCGGCGGTTCCAGCGATCCGTGGCGTCCTTTGGATTTTCTGCATGGCAATGGCACAGAGATTACGCACAACAAGGCTGAGCCTGTGGTTAAAACTGTCAGAACCGCGGCTGAATATGATGAGACCTTGCAACAGGCTCTGGCCACCGGCAAACCCGTCCTGGTGGATTTTACAGCAGATTGGTGCACGACATGCAAAACCAATGACAAGCTGATGAAAGAGCCGGACTATGCAGAGAGGCTTGGCAAGCTTACGCTGATTAAAGCAGATCTGACGGAATATAATGATGCCAGCCGTGATTTGATGCAGCGCTTCAATATTGCAGGCCCGCCGACATTGATGTTCCTTGAGGCAAACAGCGCCAGAGAACAAAAGCAAAATCGTATTATCGGTGCGCTCACCCCGCAAAATCTAAACAGCGGTTTGCAGGCACTAGGGCTTTAAGGACCGCTTGGCATATCCCATTTTAAAATCACAGGAGAATTCCATGCATCGCCGCCAGTTTTTACAAGTTGCCGCCGGCATAGCTGTGAGCGCGTCTCTGGCTTTTATGGTAGCAGAAACGGCAGAAGCACAAGATGTGGACGTTAATGGTATTCTTTATGATCCGGAAGCGCCTGTCGGCGGTAATCCGAAAGGCGACCTGACGATTGTAGTTTTTAGCGATTATAATTGCCCGTTCTGTAAAAAATCCGGCGCAGATCTGGCGCGTGTAGTGAAAGAGGATGGCAATATTCGTCTGGTTTATAAAGAATGGCCTATCCTTACCGAGGCCTCGGTTTATGGCTCGCAGCTGGCATTGGCAGCAATGTATCAGGGTAAATATGAACAGGTTCATAAAGCTCTGATGGCTATTCCGGGAAGCAATGTTTCAAAAAAAGCCATGCTTGATGCCGTCAAGGCCTCCGGTGTTGATATGAAACGCCTTCAGGCTGATCTGAATAAAAATAATAATAAGATTACCGCGCAGCTCAAACGGGTGGCGGCTCAGGCTGATTCAATTGGCGTTGAGGGCACGCCGACACATCTGATCGGTCCGTTCCGCGCTATGGCGCTTGATTATAACAGTTTCAAGCTTGCGATTGCCGATGCACGCGCGCGTGAAAAAGCGGCCAAGTAAATTAATCAGATTTTTACCATATGGTAAGCTATAAGGGTGTTTGAGTTTCGTATAATCGCAGTATTGTTGATAAAGGATCGGCGGCTGCGGTTTTTCTTCCCCAAATAAACAAGAAAAGAATCATGCAGTTTTTTTCAAATTCATCTCTGCGCAGCCTGACTGTTGCAATGTTTTTACCATTGGCACTGGCCGCCTGTACCACAACCGGCAAGCCTGTGGCTGAAGTAACACCAAAGGTTCACCCTGCTGATGCAAAGCGTTATGCCGCAATTGAGGATGAAAAATTCTACGTACCCGCAGTATCGCTGAAGCATTTGAAACCGCAATATATGCGTCAGCTGGTCGATTATCCGACAGATGAGGTGCCGGGTACTGTTATTGTTGATCCGCACAATAAATATCTCTATCTCGTGCAGGAAGGCGGCAAGGCCTTGCGTTATGGTGTGGGGGTTGGCAAGGCCGGTCTGGAATTTACCGGTACCGCCAATATTGCCTATAAACGCCAATGGCCAAACTGGACACCTACTCAGGATATGATCCGCCGCAATCCGGAGCTCTACAAGCCATTGGCCGGCGGTTTGCCGGGGGGCGAGAGAAACCCGCTTGGGGCACGTGCCCTTTATCTTTTCAAGAATGGCCGTGACACATTGTATCGCATTCATGGCACCAATGAGCCGTGGACAATCGGTCAGGCCATGTCATCAGGCTGTATCCGCATGATGAATCAGGATGTGATTGATCTTTACGGGCGCATTGCCGATGGCGCAAAAGTGGTTGTCCTGTAAAAAACATTGATTATTTTTTTAACCGGGCAGTTTGGCAAAATAAGTCAAACTGCCCTGAGCAGGTTTAAACAGGCCTGAACAGGATAGCAGAAATGAACAATCCGCTTGCGCATAACCCCTATCACGATCTTAAGGAGCAGCGGGTTGTTTATCATAATAACGGCAGTCCGGTTAAAAATGATCCGGCGGCACAAAAAGCCTATATGACGGCGCTTCTCACTTCGCTTGCTAATCACTTAAAGGCAGTTGGCTGCATGATAGCGCAAGAGAGCCCTGTCAAGCTGGATCTGCGGGTTATATGCCACGGATCAGGGCTTGATCTGTTTGATATTGTGCGGGCAGATGAAATATTGCAGCAACGTTTTGCGGCACTTTGTGCGCAGGGCGTGGTTTTTTGTGTTTGCGCCAATAGTTTGCAGATGCGTGATGCGGATTGGCTGAAGCGCAATAATATCACAACGACCATGATTGTGCCGAGCGGCGTTGCAGAACTGGCATGGCTGCAATTGCAGGGCTTTGCCTATATTCATCTTTAAGATGTTTTGCAGGTATTCTGAATTCTCATAAAAAGCGTTGAAATGCGCTCATGGCCTTTGCAAAAGCAAACGCCCGATGCTGGGAGGTGCATCGGGCGTTACAATGAATGACCGGTTGGGAGGAGGGAGACCGGTCTTCAATCAAATCTGAGTTGGGAGGAGGAGGGAGGCTCAGATTTGATATTTTTCAACACATAGCCGGCAGGAGGTAAGCCGGAAAATGCGTAATCTCGTATAATATGCGCCGGATCCTGTTACGGCCAGCGCATGAAATTCTTAGCGCTGAGCAGCCTTACGGGCTACAAACGGAATATCTGCAGGCAGAATGCCGAGATCGTTCAGTTCGCGGGTTGAGAGGCGGTTCAGTTCGTTAACAGTGCTGCGGTAACGGCGCCAGTTGTTGTAAGAGCGGATCAGATTCATGTTTCTCACCTAGAAAATTTTATGTCGTTGTTTGTTGACTTGTATATAGCCCTGATCATGCCAAATGAGCAGAGACAAATTTGCATAGCTGCCTTGCTTATTCAGCCGGCCAAAACGCCTGTTGGGGCATCAAATAGCCATAATCATTGTTTTAAATCAAAAAATTGCGCAAATTGCTCTCTATGCGGCCTTGTCGTGGCCACAAATGCCCTTTGAAGGCCGCAGGCGCATCGTTCCATGAAAACTGAAATGCTCTAGCGTTCAATCCGCGTGGAGAGAATGATGGATGACATGGTGCGTTCCACGCCCTCCAGCGCCCCGATCTGATCCAGTATACTGTCGAGTTCTCCGATTGAGGGGGCTTCCACAACAACAATCATATCAAAATTGCCGCTGATGGAATGAACCGTGCGCACGGCCATCATGGATTTTAGCCCTGCTTCTACCTTTGGTGAAAATTTGGGCAGGGCAGTGACCAGCACATGGGCACGCACCAAATGGCTTTCATGTTCCGATGATAATTTTACTGTATAGCCGGTAATGACACCACGCTTTTCCAGCCTGTCGATACGGCTTTGCACTGTTGTGCGCGATACACCAAGCCTTCTTGCCAGGGTTGCGGTGGAGGCGCGGGCATTCTCGCGTAAAAGAGCAATCAGCGCCATATCGGCTTTTGTCGTCATTTTGCACCTCACAAACGTCATTACGTATAAATATATAGCGTCATTTCGTCATTTTAGATACTTCTTTTTGACGAAAATTCTGCGACTCTATGCCATCATTTTTGGGGCATGAATCAAGATGTCCGGAAAATAAGACAATATTATTAATGTGTTACATTTTTCTTGCCGGTCAGCATGGTCTGAAGGCGCGGAATATGCAACGCAGATGCAAAGAGTGAAGGGTTGATTATGAAAGACGTCGTTGTCGTTGGTGCCGGTAAAATCGGTGTTACTATTGCACAGCTTCTGGGTAATACCGGTGATTATAATGTAACGGTAACCGACCGTTCGGAAAATCAGCTGAAAGCCCTTGCAGGCAAAAAAAACATCTCCACAAAGATCGTGGATATTACAGATGCGGCTGCGCTTGAGGCTGTTCTGGCCGGTAAGTTTGCTGTTCTGAGCGCCGCACCTTATCAGATGACTATCCGTATTGCCGATGCGGCTGCAAAAGCAGGCGTTCATTATCTTGATCTTACAGAAGATGTTGCCAGCACACGCCACGTCAAGGAACTGGCCAAGACCGCAAAAACAGCTTTCATTCCGCAATGCGGTCTGGCTCCGGGCTTTATCTCGATTGTTGCCTATGATCTGGCCAAAAAATTCGACAAGCTGGAATCCATCGGCATGCGCGTTGGCGCTCTGCCACAGTTTCCGACCAACTCCATCACCTATAATCTGACATGGAGCACGGACGGCGTTATCAACGAATATATTGAACCATGTGAAGCGATTGTTAACGGCAAGCTGACACTGGTTCCTGCAATGGAAGAGCGTGAAGAATTCTCGCTTGAAGGTGTTCAGTATGAAGCATTCAATACATCCGGCGGCCTTGGCACGCTGGCTGAAACCCTTGAAGGCAAAGTGCGCAGCCTGAATTACCGCACCATTCGTTATCCCGGTCATTGCGCTATCTTCAAGACTTTGCTGAACGATCTTGGCCTGCGTCATCGCCGTGATCTGTTCAAGGATATTCTTGAAACCGCAGTTCCCGGCACCCAGCAGGATGTGATTGTGATCTTTGTTACCGTAACCGGTTACAAGAATGGCCGCCTGACACAGGAAACCTATGCAAATAAGGTTTATAACCAGACACAGGGTGATCTGGAAATGACCGGTATTCAGGTTACCACAGCTTCCGCTATCTGTGCTGTTGTTGATATGCTTGCAGATGGCAGCATTCCTGCACAGGGCTTTATGAAGCAGGAAGATATTGCACTGGACAAATTCCTGGCAAACCGCTTTGGCAAGGTTTATGCTTAAAACCAAGCTGTATTCCTGCATTTTGTTGTGATGCAAAATCGGAATATCTTTATGCAATGAGAAACGGGGCAGGGGCTTTCCTTTGCCCCGTTTTTCTGTTTAGCTGTTGCCGGAGAATGATTTTACATCATAGGTGAGGAGACATATGCGTAAATCCGTATTATTTGCCGGTCTGGTACTGGCTGCAATTGCAGGCTCGGCCGGTGCAAAAGACTGGAAGGAAATCCGTATTGCGACTGAGGGGGCTTATCCTCCGTTCAACTTTGTTGATGCCAGCGGCAAGCTTGAGGGTTTTGATGTTGATATTGCGCATGCGCTTTGTGAAGAGATGAAAGCAAAATGTACGCTTGTGGCCAATGATTGGGATGGTATGATTCCGGGGCTGCAATCGGATAAATTTGATGCGGTCATCGCTTCAATGAGCATTACGGAAGATCGTCTGAAACAGATTGATTTTACTAATAAATATTATTCCACGCCTCTGGCGATTGTGGTGCCGAAAGACAGCCCGATCAAAGATACAAAGACAGAAAATTTTAAAGGCAAAACTGTAGGCGCACAGGGCGGAACCACCCAGTCGATTTATGCAGAAGATGTGCTGGCCAAGGGTGGCGCTGATATCAAGCTTTACCCAACCAATGATGAAGCTGTTGCTGATCTGGAAACCGGCCGTCTTGATGCTGTGATCTCTGACAAGTTTCCGATTGCTGAATGGGTAAAGACAACCGGTAAAGATTGCTGCCACATGCTGGAGGATGTGCCGGGTACCCAGACAGAAACGGCTATTGCCATTAAAAAAGGCAATGATGACCTGAAACAACAGTTCAATGCCGCGATTGATGCCATTCGTAAAAACGGCACCTATGACAAGATCATGAAAAAATATTTCGACTTCGATATTTATTGATCTGCCCGTATGGGGTTAAGACTAAATGAGCGCGCAAAAATTGCGCGCTCATAATCCTTTTGCAGATATTTTCTCTTTCCTTAAGCTGTGGCAGTTTTCTCAGGCAATGTTCTGTTACTGGGAAAAACCCGCTTATTCCGGCCAAAACATGCGTAAATTCGATACGATTATTCTTGGTGCAGGCATTATTGGTGTCAGCACGGCTCTTCATTTGCAGGCGCGTGGCCATGCGGTCTGCCTTATTGATAAAAAAGCCCCGGGTGAGGGCACAAGCTATGGCAATGCGGGGTTAATTGAGCGATCAAGTGTTATCCCCTATTCCTTTCCGCGCGGTTTTGCCAATCTTGTTAAATATGCGCTCAATAATCGTTCGGATGTGCGCTATGATATCAGCTATATGCCAAAACTTGCGCCCTGGCTGTTTCAGTTCTGGCGCAATTCCGGCTCGTCAGGGCTTGAAAAAGCCACGGAAGCCATGCTGCCTTTGGTGGAATCTTGCGTAAAAGAGCATGATTTTTTGATTGAACAGGCCGGTTGCCGGCATCTTGTGCAGGATAAAGGCTGGCTTGAAGCATTTTGCAGTGAAAAGGCTTTCAATGCTTTTGTTAAAAAGCTGCCGGCGCTGGATCGCTTTGGCCTGAATTATAAAGTGCTGGATCATGCGGGTTTTGCAGCGACTGAACCATCCATGCGCAATATTGCCGGTGCGGTGCATTGGCTCGACCCTAAAACAGTCAATGATCCGTCTGCTTTGGTTAAAGCCTATGCGGCTTTGTTTATGAGCCGCGGCGGTGTGTTTTTGCATGGGGATGCAGCAACCCTTCAGGAAGAAAATGAAGGATGGTCGCTGCCTGCGGCAGAGCCGGTATCCGCGCGCCATATTGTTGTGGCGCTCGGGCCGCAATCAGCTTTGTTATTTCAAAAAGCGGGCATTACATTGCCATTGGCGGTCAAGCGCGGCACGCATCTGCATTTTTCACTTGAGGGCGATGCGGCACTTCATCATCCGGTGGTTGAGGTTGAGGGCGGCTATGTGCTGGCGCCAATGCGTCAGGGGATGCGCCTGACGACAGGCATTGAATTTGCATCACCGGATGCACCTGTTAACCGTATTTTGCTGGATCGTGCAGAAAAACGCGCGCGTAAGGTTCTGCCATCTCTTGGCAGGCCGGTTGAGGCACAACCATGGCTTGGTTTGCGCCCTTGCATGCCGGACATGCGTCCGGTTATTGGCGCGGTGCCTAATAAAAAAGGGCTGTGGTTCAACTTCGGCCATGCCCATCACGGGCTGACACTGGGGCCGGCATCTGGCCGTTTATTGGCAGAGCTGATAACTGGCGAGCAAACATATATTCCTGCAAGTCCTTATTCTGTCAGCCGTTTTTTATAACAAGCAACCTTGTCAAGAAAAGCAAGAGGGTCAAGCTTGACAAGCACCCTGCGCAGTATCATCTTTAAAGACAGGAGATGATCATGGCACAGATAACGCATCAGATATCAGGGCATAAGAAGACAGGGCGGGATAGCACAGCAAATGCCAAGTCGCATGGCATGGCAAAATTGCGGGCTGTCAAACGCAAGCCTGTTCAGGCGCCGTCTGGCAAGGCTGTTGCTGGTGATGCCTACCGGCCTGATGCGCGCGCCATGGCCTTGCTGCAGGGGGTGAAAATTGCCCAGCAGGATCTGCGCGAGGCAGGCGGTGCCTATACACTGGAGCAGGTGCGCCTGTTATTGCAGGGTATTTCGCGTCAGGCGGTGGATAAGCGTGTGCAGGAGGGGACCTTGCTTGCGGTGCCGGGCCCCGGCAATCGCCGTGCTTATCCGACAATTCAGTTCTTGAATGATGGCCGTCTTGTAGACGGGCTCAAGGCGGTGCGTCAGGCTTTGGGCAGTTCAAATCCGTGGCTGATGCTCAATTTTCTCAGCAGGCCTGATCCGCGCCTTGATAACAGAAAACCGATTGATCTTTTGCGCGGCGGAGAGATTGAGCCGGTGCTGGAAGTTGCGCGGCTGATTGGTATGCAGGGCGCGTGAGCGGGCCGCAGCCGCCTCATAATCTGCAGAACCGCCAACCGGAACAGATTGTTCTTGAGGCGGGCAGTGAGCTTTTTCGTTTTTATACGGCGGCTTTTGACCCTGTCTATTATGACCGCTCCCGAGCGGGCAGGCTCAATGCGCCTGATGCAACTTATGGCGTGCTTTATACGGCCGCGACGCGGGAGGGCGCCTTTGCGGAAACGTTTCTGCGCGAGCCCGGCCGCAGCCTGATTGATCTGCAGCTTTTGAAAAAGAAAGCCCATATGGTGCTGGAAAACACCGCACCGCTGAAACTGGCAAAACTTGCCGGACGCGGCCTTGCCATTCTTGGCGCAACAGCAGAGGTTCTCCATAGCGGCCTGCCTTATGATACCGCGCAGAACTGGTCGAAGGCGCTGCATGATCACAGGGAAAATTTTGATGGTATTGCCTATTATGCCCGCCATGATGATGAGGAGCTTTGCTATGCTTTGTTTGATCATTGTGCGGCAAATATCGTGATCCGTGAGATACAGCGCAATCTTGATACGGACTGGTTCTGGCACATTGCCAATTATTATCATCTGGGTATCGCGCCTTACTGATATCCGGGAGGGGAAGTGAAATTATGCCGGACAAAACAGCCAAAATCCTGATTGCGGATCATCTGGAATTGCGCCTTGATGCGCAAGGTCAGCACCAATGGCATGAAATTCGCCATTATATTGAGGCCAAAGGCGGGGTCTTTCATGATCATGCCCTGCAGGAAGGGCAGGCGCTTGCAGCAGGAAAACTGCATTTTTTCTATTGCCCTGATCTTAGCACGGAGGAGGAGTTGCAGGCCGTTGCCGGACAGGGGCAATATGATGCGGTGATTGCGGCTGCAACCCGCATTCCGCCGCAATGCCTGTTTACTGAGGGCGGTGTGCGCATTGGTGCGGGCACCGGCAATATGCAGTCGCAATCCTGGGTTTCAGGCAATGCCCCTTTGATGAATACGCCCGGTATCAACAGCCGTATCACCGCGCAAATGGTGCTGAAAGCCTTGCTGCGTTTTCAGCCCGATCTGGATGTGAATGCGCTTTATATGCAGGTGCTGGAAGGCAAATTTGATACTGGCCGTGATCTGGCGCGATTTCCAAGTTCTGGTCTTGAAGGGCGCAAGATTGCCATTCTCGGTAGCGGCAATATCGGCATGGAAGTGGCAAGGCTTGCCAGCGCCTTTGCTATGGATGTTGTGATTTATGCACGGGAGCATCACCGGCAATGGATTGAAAGCCAGGGCTATATTTATGCTGCTACACCGCAGGCTGCAGCAAAAGGCGCAGATGTGCTGACTGTGCATCTGGGGCTTGGCACTTTAAACAATGAGACGGGGGTCTATAGCAATCAGGGGCTGGTGAACCATGCCGTTATGGCTGCAATGGCAAAAGGTGCAATAATTATCAATTATGACCGTGGCGAATTGGTGGATGTCGCGGCACTTGGGCATTTGATGCAAAGCGGCCACATTCGCAATGTTGCGGTTGATGCCGACCTGATTGAGAAAGACGGGGTTCTGTCGGGGCCGCTTGCGCCTTATGTATCACTGGCACAACACGATCCGCAGGCTATGTTATTGCTGCCCCATGCAGCGGCGGATACCGACCATCCTTCGCGGCTTGCCGGTGCAAAACAGGCTGTTGACCAGATTTTTGCGGCCATTTGCGAGCGGCGTATTATCAATGCAGTGGGCGCAATCCCTGCCGGTTATCGTGATGGTGGCAGCAAATTGCCTCAGGGGGTAGGGCGGCCGCAGGTTCAGTTGCAAGCGGGATGCGAGCGGGCATTTCTCGCATCCCTGTTTGATGCTGCAGTACAGGCGGCTGATCCCCTGCATTGCCTTGAACCTTATTTGCCACAGGCGCCAAAGGGCAGGACGATTGTGATCGGTGCCGGAAAAGGGGCTGCACAAATGGCGCAGGCCTTTGAAATTTTATGGCAAAAGGCCGGCAATCCTGCACCCGAAGGCGTGGTTGTGACCCGTTATGGCTATGGCGCAGAATGCAAACTTATTAAAGTGCTGGAAGCGGCGCATCCGGTACCGGATGAAGCGGGGTTGCAGGCGGCAGAGCAGTTGAAGGCTTGTGTGAAGGATCTGCATGAAGATGATCTGGTTGTGGCCCTGATCTGCGGCGGCGGCTCTGCGCTGTTGCCAGCGCCTGCGCAAGGGCTGAACCTTGCGGATGAGCAGGCGGTTAATGCTGCGCTTCTTGCTAGCGGCGCGCCAATCAGTGTGATGAATGCTATTCGCAAACATGTCTCCACCATTAAGGGCGGCAGGCTTGCGGCCCTTGCAGCGCCTGCCCGTATGGTCAGCCTGATTGTCTCGGATATTCCGGGTGATAATCCGGCATTGATTGCCTCCGGGCCGACAATTGCCGATTGTGCAACCCGCCATGATGCATTGCAATATATTGAACAATATAAGATAAAACTGCCTGAAAAGGTGATGGCGCATTTGCACAATGCTGCGGCCGATGCCCCGCAACCCAATGATGCGGTGTTTGCCCGCAACAGCCATCATATTATTGCCAGTTCTGCGCAATCATTGGCGGCAGCGGCAAAATTGGCTGAAGAACAGGGCGTTGAAGCCCTTATTCTCTCTGATGCGGTTGAGGGTGAGGCAAAGGATATTGCGCTGATGCATGGGGCAATAGCACAATATCAGGCGCATAACCGCACATCCGGCCGGCCGCTTTTGCTGCTCTCCGGCGGGGAAACAACTGTTATATTTGGCGCAGACAGCAAAGCTGGTAAAGGCGGGCGCAACAGCGAATTTATGCTGGCGCTGGCGTTAAATATTGCCGGATGTGCCAATATTTGCGCTCTGGCTGCCGATACGGACGGGATTGACGGTTCGGAAAATAATGCCGGTGCCTTTGCAGATGGCAATACAATCGGGCATATGCGGGCAATGGGGCTGGATGCGCGGCAATATCTTGCAGCGCATGACAGTTGGAGCGCATTTTACAAAAGCGGGGATCTTTTTGTAACCGGGCCTACGGGCACAAATGTCAATGATTTTCGTGCGATATTGATCAGCTGATCCTGCAGGTGTGGACAGTTACCCTTTGCTCTGCCATAATAGCCGGTAACGACAGGGGCGCCCGGATCATACCGGCTGAGAAGTACCCTTTGAACCTGAACCGGATAATGCCGGCGGAGGGAGTCAGATCAAAGGGTGCATTTTCGCAATAGCGATAACCTTCTGTATCAGACCCTCACCGCCGTGGAGGGCTGATATGAAAGATCTGCCGGATTTCGGCGCATTGCTGGCAAATATGCGCCGCTGCAATCCTCTTGTACAATGTATCACCAATTTTGTGGCGATGAATACGGCGGCCAATGTGGTTTTGGCGGCCGGCGCTTCTCCGGCTATGCTGCATGCACAGGAGGAGGCTGGTGAATTTGCACAATTATGCGGTGCTGTAACAATTAATATTGGCACGCTGTCACCGCTTTGGGTTCAGGGCATGATTGCGGCAATCACCGCGGCCAATGCGCATCAAATTCCCTGGGTATTTGACCCTGTGGCGCATTTTGCTTCAACATTTCGCCGGCAAACAGCGCAGCAATTGCTGGCGCTGAAACCCACAATCATTCGTGGCAATGCATCTGAAATTCTCACCCTTGCAGGTTTTCGCGCACAGGGAAAAGGAGCGGACAGCGGTGATGATGCCGGCAGCGCATATCAGGCGGCACAGCAATTGGCGCGGCAATATCAATGCACTGTTGCTGTTACCGGCGCTTATGATCTTGTGACGGATGGCCGCAAAACCCTGCGCATTGACGGCGGTTGCAAACTGATGCCGCAGGTAACAGCTTTGGGCTGTGCGCTAACCTGCCTGACCGGTGCGTTCATTGCCACACACCGGGCTTGCGCATTGGCGGCCGCAGCGGCCGCGCTGGCTATGTATGCGGTGGCCGGAGAACAGGCGGCCTTGCAGGCAAAAGGCCCTGCCAGTTTTCAGATGCATTTTATTGATGCGCTCTATGCGCTTGATCCGGCACAATTTCAGTCTCAGGCAAAGGTACAATTCTATGAAACAGTTTGATCTGTCGTTTTATCTTGTTCTTGATCGCGGGCTTTGCGGCAGTTTTGGCATGGTGGAGACCGCATTGGCGGCAGTGCGCGGTGGTGCAACTATGGTGCAGCTGCGTGATAAGGATGCCAGCCAGCAGGAGGTGATTGAAACAGGTAAAGCGCTTAAAACTGCCCTTGCCGGCAGCAATGTCAGGCTGATTATCAATGATAATGCAGAAGCGGCAATGGCCATTGGCGCTGACGGCTTGCATATTGGCCAGCATGACGGCCGGCCGGAAGACGTGCGTGCAAAGATAGGCCCGGATATGATTTTAGGTCTTTCTGTGCAGACTGCCGAACTGGCTGCAAAAGCAGACAGGAATGTGGTGGATTATCTTGGTATAGGTCCTGTTTTTCCGACAGCGACCAAGAAAAACTGTGCGCCTTCCATTGGTTTTGACGGGCTGAAGCGCGTCTACGCCCATAATGGCCTGCCGGCAGTGGCTATTGGTGGTATTAAACTGCCGCATGTGAATGATGTGCTGGCAACCGGTGTGGAGGGGCTTGCCGTGGTCTCTGCAATTTGCGGGCAGGATAATCCGGAGCAGCAAGCCCGTTTATTCAGTGCTGAAATTGCCGCTTTTCGCGGATCAAAAGGCTAAGACATGAAAAATGTTCTCTCCCTTGCCGGTTCTGATCCTTCCGGTGGCGCAGGTATTCAGGCAGATTTGAAAGTTTTTGCAGCGCGCGGCACATATGGTATGGCGGCGCTCACCTCGCTTACTGCACAGAATACGCAGGGTGTATCCGGCGTTTTTGCTGTTCCTGCAGAATTTGTCGCACAGCAACTTACCATGATCTTCAGCGATGTGCAGGTTGATGCCGTTAAAATCGGCATGATCGTTAATGCGCAGATTGCTGACCATGTGGCGCAGGTTTTATCGGCACAATTACTTAAACAGCCTGATTTGCAGATTGTGCTGGATCCGGTGATGATTGCCAAGGGCGGCGCTTCATTACTTGATCCGCAGGCTGTGGAAAGCCTGACGGAAAAATTATTGCCGTTGGCAAGTCTTTTGACACCCAATCTGCCGGAAGCGGCGGCTTTGCTAAGGCTGCCGGTAGCGCAAAGCCGCACGGATATGGAGCATCAGGGGCGCGCTTTGCTTGCAAAAGGCTGCAAGGCTGTGCTCATGAAAGGCGGCCATATGGCAGGTGAACACTGCCCTGATTTATTGCTGAGCGCGGATTATAATTTGTGGTTTGAGGCACCGCGTATTGCAACACGTGATACACATGGCACCGGCTGCACGCTCTCCAGTGCTTTGGCGGCAGAACTGGCAAAGGGTAATTTACTGCCGGATGCGGTGCGTGAGGCAAAAGCCTATTTGCTGCGTGCAATCAGTGCCGCATACCGGCTTGATGTGGGCATGAAGGATGAGGCCGGCTGTTCCGTCGGCCATGGGCCTGTTTTTCATGCTATTGATCAGATTGGCTGATCATTACGGCTTCCTGATATTTCAGGAAGCCTTTACCTTACGGGCAATCAGCATACCGGTTATCATTGCCGGAACAAAAATGAGTGTGCCGGTTGCAGCTATGCCAAGAGTGGTCATGGCAGGCCCCGGACAAATGCCGCCAAGCCCCCAGCCAATACCAAACAGGATTGAACCCGTGATCAGGGCTGTATCGGCCTTGCGCTTTGCAGGCACATCAAAATCAAGGCTGCATAATGGTTTGCGGCGGGTAAAAACCATGCGAAAACCGATAAATGTGGTTATAACTGCTGCCCCCATAACAAGTGCAAGTGAAGGGTCCCAATTTCCTGCAAGGTCGAGAAAATTTTGCACTTTTTCAGGATTGGCAAGGCCGGAGATCACCAGCCCGAGCCCAAAGATCAGGCCGATTGCAAAATTGATCAGTAATGACATGATCTTTCTCCTTTAGCCGATTATATGGCGCATGATGTAAACAGTAATGAAACCGGCCGCCATAAACAGCGTGGTTGCCAATATTGAACGCGGTGAGAG
This sequence comes from Pseudochrobactrum albidum, assembly GCF_051851455.1. Taxonomy (NCBI): domain Bacteria; kingdom Pseudomonadati; phylum Pseudomonadota; class Alphaproteobacteria; order Hyphomicrobiales; family Brucellaceae; genus Pseudochrobactrum; species Pseudochrobactrum albidum. Next base: position 21,787 of record NZ_JBPVTR010000017.1, on the reverse strand, counting down.
ACGGGAAATACCGCATACGCCGTGGCCGGATGTGCACCCGCTGCCAAATACTGCGCCAAAGCCAACCAGAAGCCCGGCACTGATCATCAGCACAGGATCAGATGACACGTTAATAACCGGCAATTGCCCGCTGAAAATCATATAGATAAAAGGGGCAGTCAGCAGCCCGAGCACAAAAGCTGAGCGCGCTAAAAACCGGTTATCGCTATAGGGCGGGAAAAGCTTGCTGACAATGCCGCTGATACCGGCAATGCGCCCTTCAAACAGCATGAGCATAACGGCTGAAAAACCGATGAGAGCACCGCCGGCCAGAGCGGACCAGGGGGTAAAATTTTCCATGATTGAGAACCTTTATGAATGGTCTTGCGGGGCGCAGAATAATTGATGCATGGTGCGGATGAAGATGCTCACCCGTCCGTCAGCCAGTGAATAGAATACGGCTTTGCCTTCCTTGCGGGTGCTGACAAAGCCGGCGGCGCGCAATTCGGCCAGTTGCTGGGACAGGCCTGGTTGGCGAATGCCCAGCATATCCTCAAGCTGACGTACGGATTTTTCTCCCTCCACCAATGCACAGGCCACTTGCAGCCGATCGGGATTGGACAGAGTTTTGAGAAAGGCGGATGCCTCATTCACTCTTTCCCGCAATTCTTCGGCTTCAGGCGCTGTGGCCTTGTCTTTCACAATATCGGGCATGATTATCACCAGGGGGAGCCGTTAAAGCGCCCGAGCGGAATTTTGATATAACGCTGGCCGTTATCTTCCGGTTCCGGCAAACGCCCGCCGCGAATATTCACCTGCAGGGCATGGAGCATGAGTTTTGGCAAGGGCAGGGTGGCATCACGCGCTTGTCTGGCCGCAATAAAACTTGCTTCATCATGATGGCGGCTTAGATGGATATTCTCTTGCAATTGCTCATGAATGCTCGATTGCCAGCGCGCTTCCCGTCCGTTTGGGCGGTAATCATGGCCGGTAAACAGGCGTGTTTCCGGCGGCAGTTGCAATATGGCCTGGATACTGTTCCATAATGCTTTGGCATCGCCACCGGGAAAATCGGCGCGGGCAGTGCCGCTGTCAGGCATAAATAATGTATCATGAATGAAGGCAGCATCGCCGATTACATAGGTAATTGAAGCCAGCGTATGCCCCGGTGAGTGGATGACGCGGGCATCAATATTGCCGATTTTAAATGTTTCTCCGTCCTCAAACAGGTGATCCCATTGCGAGCCGTCACAGGGCATATCCGGCCAGTTATAGAGTTCGGACCAGATTTTTTGCACTTGTATGACTTGCGCGCCAATTGCCGTGGGGGCGCCGGTGCGGGTTTTAAGATAATGGGCGGCCGAGAAATGATCGGCATGGGGATGCGTGTCAAGAATACGCACCAGCCGGTAGCCGCGCTGCGTTATAAATTCTAAAATCTCATCGGCATGGCTTGTGGCAGTCTGGCCGGATTTCTCATCATAACCCAGAACCGGATCAATAATTGCACAATCCATGGTTTCAGGGTCGGCAACAACATATTGGACAGATCTGGTGCGCGGATCATAAAAGGCGCTGATATCTGGTTTTTGCATAGTATACCTGCTGTGATTGTTTATAATTAAATATAATTGATTGCAAAAAAATGCAATCATAAAAATTTATATGTGCTATGATCTTGTTATTTATAACTTTGTATAAAGCCTGTGTGTTGCGCAATGAAAAAGCCGCCCTGTCTTTCAGGGCGGCTTATTATAAAATTTTATATGCAAAATCAGTCTCTTATGCAGCCTGAATGGCAGAGAGTTTCCAATCTTCAACGCGGCCATTGGCAGGGCGCACAAATGTCCAGATTTCAGTGCTCTGTGAAATATCCTTTGTTTCGCCTTCCGCCAATGCGCCGCTATTGCGATCTGCCAGATAATCTATACTCTCATAGCGCATGGCAACGGTGGCGTAATCCCTGCCGTCTTCGCTCCAGCTTTCCGATATATCGCCTTGCAACAATTTTACATCGCTTACATGGTTGCGCAGGCCGTTGGTGGCATTTTCTCCAAGCTCCTCTGCCAGATAGGACATAGCCTCCGGCGTGGTGAGCCGGCGCAAAGTGCCGTAATTTTCCTGTCCGTAGGCAGATTGCACTTCTGTCAGCATTTTTTCAAAATGATCAAGATCCTGCTGTGTCACATTGAGCGGTTTTTCTTCTGAAACCGGTTTGATGCCGGCTGTTGCTCCGGAAAGCGGCACAGAACCTGCCGAACGGCTTGCTGTGTGTTGTGTCTGATAGCTGCTGGCAGATAATGGCGCGGCACGCATGTGGCCGGCTGTTGCTGTGGCCGGCCTGTTGCGATTGGCGAAAAAACGCATAGCCAGCATAACCAGCCCGCCAATCAGTGCAAGCTGCAAAATCAGGCCAAGGAAGCCGGCCATTCCGCCAAGCCCGTTGCCGAGCAACATGCCGATGAGGCCGCCAACAAGCAGGCCGCCGAGCATGGAGCGGCCAAAATTATTGAAAAAGCCTGGTTTTGCTGCATTGGCAGCAGGGGCTGCATTTTGTGCAGGACGGTTTTGCGCACCGGTATTGGGAGTCATGGAACGCTCAATAGGTGCGGCATTATTGGGCGCTGTGCGGGTTGGTGCAGGTGCCTGATAGGTTTTACTGCCACGGCTGCCAAATCCGCCCATGCCGCCTGCGCGTCTGGCATCGGCAATATCAAGGGCTGAAAGCGAGAATATAAGCGCCAGACCTAATATGGCTGTAAACTGACTGAATCGCGAGGTGGCACGCAGCATATGTGTCTCCTGAAAAATCGAATTTGCCAATATATAGGAAAGCGGGGTATTTTATAAAAGATCCGGAGACAAAAAATTGGTATAATTTACAAGAAGCTGTTTGAATTATAAGAAAATTGTAGTCTGCAATTATTTGCAGCGTCCGGCGCCTTGATTTTTCTGGCTGCGCCGTCGCATAGTCCGTTTCAGATATCGGGCAGTATTGATCACATTATGCCAATACAGGCTGGTATAAGCAGGATTTATCTATAGATCGCAGCATTCTCAAAAAACAGAAATGTTTTTAGAGAGCATGTTTATTTGCTGTGCAGGAGTTGGTTTGACTTATCGCTTTATCCATGCGGCAGATATCCATCTGGATTCACCTTTGCGTTCACTGGCTTTGCGCAACAGTGAGCTTGCCGGTTTTATCGGCAATGCGACACGCCGCGCTTTTGTGCGCCTGATTGATCTTGCGCTTGATGAACATGTGGATGCAGTGCTGATTGCCGGTGATCTTTATGACGGCGACCAGACATCAATGAAAACGGCACGTTTTCTGGCCGAGCAGTTGCGCCGGCTGGATGAGCGCGGAATTGATGTGTTTATTATTCGAGGCAATCATGATGCGCTGTCAAATATTACCAGAGAACTGGTGCCGCCGCAGCGGGTGCATCTATTTGGCAGCAAGGCCGGTTCTGTGCAGGTTCAGCGGCCGGATCATGCGATGCCGGTGGTGATACACGGCTTGAGTTTTGCCAGACCGCATGCCGATAAAAGCCTGTTGCCCCATTATGCCCTGCCTGTTGAGGGCGCGGTTAATATCGGGCTGATGCATACCAGCCTGAACGGCGCTGCGGGGCATGACCCTTATGCGCCGGTCAGTGTCAGTGATTTGCAGGCGCATGGTTTTCATTATTGGGCCTTGGGGCATATTCACAAGCGTGCGGTTTATCCGGCCACGCCGCAATGTAACAGCACAGTGGTGATGCCCGGTAATCCGCAAGGGCGCGATATTAATGAGGCAGGTGCAAAATCCGTAACCTTGGTAACCATTGATGAGGCCGGCACTGTAACAACAGAAGAACGACTGACATCAGTTGCGCAATTTGAGCGTGTGGTGGTGGATGTAAGCGGAGCGGAAGACTGGCGTAGCCTGATCCGCTTTGTTGGTGAGGCGCTGGAGCAGCAGCGCAGGCATACAAAAAGCGAGCATCTGGTAGCGCGTTTGCATGTAACAGGTAATACAGTATTGGCATGGCAGATACGCCGTGATCATGACCTGTTATTAACAGAAGCACAGGATAAAGCCGCGCAAATTGGCGATTGCTGGGTTGAAAAGCTGGAGATTGAATGCCACCCCCTGATTGGCGCATATTCTCCGGCACAAGGGCAGGATATGGCGGGGCATGATCCCTTGCATGAATTGAGCTTGCTCATCAACGGGCAGCTTATGTCCTCGCCGATATTTCAGGGCGAACTTGCAGAACAAATGGATGGGTTTTTGAAAAAACTGCCGCGGGAGCTTCGCGGCCGGTTTGGCGCAAGTGAGGAAGACACGGCAGAAATGGTGCGGGATTTGTTGCGGCAGGGCAGCGAGGATGTGCTGGCTGAGCTTGGCACTGCAAAGGCGCAGGAGCAGGCATAATGCGTATTAACCGCTTGGATCTTACCCGATATGGCCGCTTTACTGATTATGTGCTGGATTTTGGCTGTGCACAAAAAGACAAGCCGGATTTGCATATTGTTTATGGTGCGAATGAAGCGGGTAAATCCACCACGTTTTCTGCATTGCTTGATCTCCTGTTCGGGATTGAACATACAAGCCGCTATAATTTTTTGCATCCCTATCCGGCGATGAGGATTGGCGCTTCTCTGCAATTGCAAAATGGTGCGCAGGAATTGGTGCGCACCAAAGCACGGCAGAACAGCCTGCGTGATGATCAGGGGCAGGTTCTGCCGGAAAGTCTGATTGCCGCAGAGCTTGGTGATATTGATCGGCATGCCTATCGTATGATGTTCTCGCTCGATGATGACACGCTGGAACAGGGCGGGGAAGCTATTCTGGCCAGCAAGGGCAATCTGGGAGAATTGCTGTTTTCTGCCAGTGCGGGGCTTGCAGGGCTTAGTCAAAATCTGGCTTTGCTGCGTGCCCGTGCGGATCAGTTTTATCGTCATGGTGCACGTAGTGGCGAACTGGCTGATCTTAAAGCGCAATTGCAGGCTATTGAAACGCAGAAAACCGCACTTGATGCACATAGTTCCGCACAGGCCTATGCCAAACTGGCCGGGGCGCATCAACAGGCACAGGAAACCTATCAGCAGGCATTGCGGGATCATAGCAATACCAAAATCCGCAAAAGCGAATTAGAGGCGCAGCTGAAAGTATTGCCGTGGCTGCATCAGTTGCAGGAGATGCGCATAAAGCTGGAGGCTTATGCCGATGTGCCGGCCATACCTGCGGGCTGGGCTGATGAATTGCCAAAACTGATGATGCAGGATGCAGAATTGCGCACAAGTGAGCGCCTATTGCGCGACAGGTATGAGGAACAACTCAGGGAAATTGCCGCGCTTGCGCCAGATGAAAATGCCCTGCGGCTTGCTGCATCTGTTGAAAATTTGCAGGATGCGCGCGCCCGCTTTCTGACCGCGCAAAAAGACCTGCCGGAGCGTGAGGCGGCCTTATATTCTGAACAGCAGGCGATCGAGGCCCTGTTGCTGCGCCTTGGACGCAGTGATGAGAAGAACCCTCATGATCTGCTGATTAATATACAGACAGAAGCGCAATTGCGCAGCCTGATAGAAAGTCGCTCAGGTATTGAGGCTTCCCTACGGCTGACGCATGACGAATTGGCCTCTGCCAAGGAGCAACTGGCAGTTGCCCGTGAAAAACGTGATATGATATCGGGCTGTTTTGATGAGGCGCAGGCTGTGCATTTTGCTGCGCTTGACCGTTTGCTATTGCAATTGCGTCGTGAGGACCACACGGCTTTTTTGCAGCAAGCTGATTATAATGTGCGGGAAGAACAGGCCGGCCTGCAGGAGATGTGGCAGGCGTTTTCTTTCAGGCCGGCACATATTGCAGAGGGCGCGGAAACGGCCTTTCCGGAGGCGGTGGATGCACTGGCGCAACTGGATGCGCCGGACATGGCTATGGTTGAAAATGTGGATGCGGCGCTTCATGATCTGCAATCGCGCCTGCACAACACGGAAACCATGCTGGAAGCAAGCTGCAATGAGGCGGCAGAGCTGAACGCACAGCTTGCAGCCCTGCAGGACAATAATTTGCTGGTGACAGAAAAACAGGCAGAGGATTTGCGCCGTGCACGTGATGAGGCATGGCAGCAGCACCGCAATATGTTAAGTGTGGAGAGTGCCGATAAATTTGAACAATTGTTACTTCGTGATGACAGGGTTGTGCACAGCCGTTTAACACAGGCTGCGGAACTGGCGCGTGCTTTTTCTATCAGGGAAAAGCTGGCAGTCATTGATGTGAAAATCAGGGCAGCACAAGAAAGCCAGGCAAATCTTCTTATAAAAATAAATGAGCAGAAACAAAATCTGAAAGAATGGCAAAACCGGCTTTTGCCGCATTATAAGGAAGAGCTTCCTGCCCGCAGTCTTAAATATTGGCTGGAAAAACGCGAAGCTCTTTTGCAAAAACGCAGTCTTTTCCTGCGTACCTGCCGTGTGCGTGATGAGCGGCTGCAACATATGCAAAACGCCGCAAATACCTTGATACAGCAGTTTGATCTTCTTGGCATAACACCTGAGGGACAAGATCTGGCCTCTCTTTTACAGCAGGCTTCTTCTGTGAATGAACAATATCAGCAAGTGGCATCGCTGCAGGCAGAATGGGAAGAGCAATATCAGAATGTCCAGCAACGCCGTAAAAAAGCTGATGCAGCAGCAAAGGCGGATGCAGAATGGCAACAGGCATGGCAATTGGCCTGTGCCGGAACATGGCTTGGCAAGGAGACAATACCGGCGCTGGATCTTGTGCGGCAGATGCTGGATCTTGTGGCAAAACTTGCGCCGGCATTGGAGCGCCGGGATGGCCTGTGGCAAAGCATTATTAAAATGCGGGATGATCAGGCCGCTTATCGCGCGGCAGTGGAGGATTTGGCGCAGCGTCTTTCCCTGCCTTTGCAGGCAGTAAACGGGCAGGCTTTATCGCTGATGGAAATTGCCGCACAATTGGAAGATGCGGTGCGCAAGGCTGTTGCGCAGCATAAGACATTGCAGGATTTGCAATATAAGTCTGAACAAACAGAGCGGGATTTACAAGATCTGGCACAGCAGATTGCCGTGGCCGATGCCCGCAAGACAGAGATAATCCGCTATTTTGATGTTGATGATCTGGCGCAGGCCGGACAGAAAATGCAGGCGGCTAAGGAAAAAGCAGATCTGCAGGCGGCCTGTGTGGCAGAAGAGCAGAATATAACGTCTTCATTGAAAACAGACAATCTTGAGGAGGCTGAAGCCCTGCTTGCAGGGGCGGATAGTGCGGCGCTCAAACAACAGCTTGCGGAACTGACCATTTTGGATGATGCGCAAGATCAGGAAAAGCAGGAATATTATCGCCTGTGGAAAGAGGCTGAGCAGCGCTTGCGTGAAGCGCAGGCCGGTGATGAGAGCGCAGCACGGCTGGATGAGCAGCGGCATACGCTTTTGCTGGAGATTGAAGAGAAATCGAGACATTATCTGCGCCTGCGTTTTGGTATTAATGCGGCGGAGCAGGCTTTGCATTTGTATCGCGATAAGCATCGCTCCACAATGATGACAAAAGCATCTGAAGCTTTTGCCATGATCAGCCGCGGCGCTTATCGCGGGCTGACCACGCAGATTGATAAGGATAATGAAATTTTGATAGCCACAGGATCTGATGGCAGCTCCAAAATGGCCGGAGAGCTTTCAAAGGGTACACGGTTCCAGTTATATTTGAGTTTGCGCATTGCCGGATATTATGAATTTATCAGCGCGCAGCGGTCAATGCCTTTTATTGCTGATGATGTGCTGGAGACTTTTGATGATGACCGTTCCAGAGAGACTTTCCGGATTCTTGCACAAATGGCGCACCATGGTCAGGTTATTTATTTAACTCATCATCGTCATCTTTGTGATATTGCGCGTGAGATCTGCCCTGATGTGCAGATACATGCACTGCACGCTGAGGCTGCCTGATAATCCGGTTTACAGGGCAGAAAAGCAATGATGTCAGATTACCGGCATCATTGTTTTTTATTTAAAATACCGGTTACCTGTATAATTTTTTTCTGATTTTTCCTGGGCATTATTGGTAATTTTTGTAAAAATGCATATGCATAGCAGCTATGTATAAATTGCACAGTTGATAAAACTTTATATTTTTACTTTAAATGCCTGTTTTCTCACGGTTTCATTATTATTATTTTGATGATAGATACCATCTATCAATATTTAACAATTAATTGTCTTTGTAAATTATCTTTTTGCATCTATATGAAGGGCAGATATCATTCTACAGGAGTGCAAAATGGCAACCGTAAATACCCAGATTAAACCTTTTATCGCGCAGGCTTACCGTCAGGGTAAGTTTATTTCTGTTACCGAAGAGGATGTGCTGGGCAAATGGGCTGTGTTCTTTTTCTATCCGGCTGATTTTACTTTTGTGTGCCCGACTGAGCTGGGTGATCTGGCTGATCATTATGAAGAATTGCAGAAAATGGGCGTTGAGGTCTATTCAGTTTCAACCGATACGCATTTTACCCATAAAGCATGGCACGATTCATCTGAAACAATCGGCAAGATCAATTACACCATGCTCGGCGATCCGAGTGGCGTGGTGACAAATAATTTTGGTGTCATGCGTGAAGGTCAGGGTCTTGCAGACCGTGCAACTTTCATCATTGATCCGGATGGTATTATTCAGGCGATGGAAATTACCGCGGAAGGCATTGGCCGCGATGCTTCCGATCTGGTGCGCAAGGTTAAGGCTGCGCAATATGTGCGCGCACATCCAGGCGAAGTATGCCCTGCAAAATGGCAGGAAGGTGAAGCAACACTTGCGCCTTCGCTTGATCTGGTCGGCAAGATCTGATGCTCCATATATGAAATAAAGGCGGGCGGCCGGTCTATCAGGCCGCCCGTTATCTTTTTGTTTTTACAGAGGAACACAGTATGCTTGATACGAATCTGAAAGCCCAGCTCAAGGGTTATCTTGAACGTCTGGTGCGGCCGGTTGAAATTATCGCCTATGCCGGCGATGATGCCAAGTCGCGTGAGCTGCTGCAACTTCTTGAACAAATCCGCGAGCAATCGGAAAAAATCACGATCAAGCGCGGGGATATTAATGGTGCGCGTGTGCCGTCTTTTGCGCTGACCTCGCCGGGGCAGGAGATTCATCTGACCTTTGCCGGTTTGCCGCTTGGCCATGAGTTTACCTCACTGGTGCTGGCCTTGCTGCAGGTTGGCGGTTATCCGCCGAAGGTGGAGCAAGCACTTATCGACCAGATTCGCGGTCTTAAAGGCACATTCCGCTTTGAAACCTATTTTTCACTTTCCTGCCAAAACTGCCCTGATGTTGTGCAGGCGCTCAATCTCATGGCGGTGCTCAATCCGGGGATTGAACATGTGGCCATTGACGGCGCGCTGTTTCAGGATGAGGTGTCTGAGCGACAGGTTATGTCGGTGCCTTCGATTTTTCTCAACGGCGAGGTCTTTGGCTCAGGCCGCATGGGAGCAGAAGAGATTCTGGCAAAAATTGATACGGGTGCGGGTGAACGGGCTGTTGAGGCGATCAATGCGCAGGCACCTTTTGATGTGCTGATTGTCGGCGGCGGCCCTGCCGGTGCCGCGGCAGCGGTTTATGCTGCACGCAAAGGCATCCGTACCGGCATCGTTGCCGGGCGTTTTGGCGGGCAGGTGCTGGATACGATGTCGATCGAAAATCTGATCTCTGTGCCGCATACGGAAGGGCCGAAACTTGCCCGCGCGCTGGAAGCGCATGTGCGCGAATATGATGCAGAAATTATCAACGGGCAGCAGGCGGTCAAACTGGAGCGCCTGACTAAGGGTTTTAAAGTAACACTTGCCTCGGGCGCCTCGCTTATTGGCACTTCGGTTGTGTTGTCTACCGGTGCGCGTTGGCGCAAGATGAATGTGGAGGGTGAGGAGCACTATATTAACAAAGGCGTGGCCTTTTGCCCGCATTGCGATGGCCCTTTGTTTAAAGGCAAGCCCATTGCAGTGATTGGCGGCGGTAATTCCGGCGTTGAGGCGGCAATTGATCTTGCAGGTATTGTCAGCCATGTCACCCTGATTGAATATGATAAGGAATTGCGTGCAGATGATGTATTGCAGCGCAAGCTGAAAAGCTTGCCGAATGTGACTGTCCTTACCTCCGCCAAGACCACGCGGGTTACAGGCGATGGCAAGCGCGTGACCGGCCTGACCTATGAAGACCGTGTGAGCGGTGAAATCCGCTCGCTGACTTTGGAGGGGATTTTTGTGCAGATCGGCCTTGTGCCAAATACGGAATGGCTGAAAGAGACATTGGCGCTTAATGACCGTGGTGAGATTATCACCGATAATTATGGCGCAACATCTGTACCGGGTGTATTTGCTGCCGGGGACTGCACAACAGCACCCTATAAGCAGATTGTGATTGCTATGGGTGAGGGTGCACGCGCCGCGCTTGCTGCCTTTGATCATCTGATCCGCCTGCCGGCAGAGGAAAAAGCAGCCTGAGGCATATTGCGGCATGAATTTGCGTGAGCTGGAATATCTTGTTGCGCTGGCAGATCAGCGCAACTTTCACCGTGCGGCAGCATTGTGCCATGCCAGCCAGCCCACACTTTCAGCGCAAATCCGCAAGCTGGAGCAGGAGCTTGGCGTTACATTGTTTGAGCGTGCCTCGCGCGGGCTTATTCTCACGCAGGCCGGTGAGGCGGCTGTACGGCGTGCCCGGAAAATTCTGCAGGAAATTACGCAATTGCGTGATGAAGCTGCAAGTTTTACGCAAAAAGGCACCAAAAGATTACATTTGGGGGTGTTTCCCACACTCGGGCCTTATCTCCTGCCTCATGTGGTGCCGCGTTTTATACGGGATTTTGATGAGACGGAAATTCTGCTGACAGAAGAAAAAAGCACGCTCTTGCTGCAAAGACTGATTGACGGGCAGATTGATGCGGCTTTGCTGGCGCTGCCCGTTGATGACCTGCATATAACCGGGCGCAAATTGTTCAGTGAGCCTTTCCGGCTGGCAGTACCTGCAGATCATGTTTTGGCGGGAAAAAAGCGCCTGTCGCCCGAAGCTCTCTCCGGTCAGCGGCTGATGCTGCTGGAAGAGGGGCATTGCCTGCGCGATCAGGCATTATCGCTCAGCCGGCGCTATGGCGCTTATGAATATGATGATTTTCGCGGTACCAGCCTTGAAACCTTACGCCAGATGGTGATTGCCGGCATGGGGTTGACCCTGATGCCGCAGCTTGCCTGCCTTAATACGGGTGGTGGCAATCATATGGCGCTGTTGCCGTTGGAAACAACGGATTTTCAGCGCGAGATCGGCCTTTTCTGGCGCAAATCAAGCCATGTTTCTGCCCTGATGACAAAACTGGCAGATTTGATTGCGGCTGTGGCTGTTGAACTGATCGGTATTGATTTAAAGACCTGATCCCTGGTTGAGATCCCTATAGCCGCCGCCCGACGCGCGAGAGCACGATAACCGGCAAAATACCAATGGCAACAATTGCCAGTGCGGCAATGGAAGCCTCCTCATATGTGCCGCGGGCAGCTTCTCCGTAAAGATGGGTTGCCAAAGTCTCTACATTAAGGCCGCGCAGCAGCAATGTGGCCGGCAGTTCCTTGACGCAATCAACAAAAACCAGCAGCGCCGCGGCACTCAGTGTGGTTTTGGACAATGGCAGATGAATGCGCCGGAATGTGCCGGTTGCCGTTTCACCAAGACTGCGGGATGCGGCATCATATGTGACCGGAATCCGCCCGAAGCCGGCCTCTATACTGCCGGCAGAAATTGCCAGAAACCGCACCATATAGGCATAGATAAGCGCCACACCTGAGCTGAGCAGTACAAGACCTACAGAAAGGTTGAACCAGGATAATGCCAGATGGCTGATCAGGCGGTCAAAGCCGCCTGCAATAATCAGCACGCCAATGGCAATCACAGTACCGGGCGCTGCATAGCCCATGGTTGAGAATCGGAAAAGCCATTGGGATATGCGGCCGGAGCGCAGGCGCGTTGTATAGGCAACAATCAGGCCGGTGATAAGAATAAGGATGGTGGCTGTTGCCGCGAGGGTGATTGTATTGAAGATCTCGCTATAAAGCCGGGGTGAAATACCCGCAAAGCGTACCCGCTTCCATGCTTCTGCGGTAAGATAAATGGCGGGAAAAACAAACCCGATCAATATGGGCAGGCTGCCTGCAGCAAACAGGCCGAGACCTTTGATTGCGCTAACCTTGTAGGGAGAAAAACTCTGGCTGCGTTTGGCGCTGGAGGAAAAACGCTGTTTGCGCCGTGCCCGGCGTTCCAGTGAAACAAGGAAAACCACAATTGCCAGCAAGGCCAGGGCAATTTGTGCCGCCCCCGCCAGATCGGAACGGGTGACCCATGTCGTATAAATTGAAACGGTCAGGGTGCGTATACCTAAAAATTCTGCGGCGCCGATATCATTGAGTGTTTCCATCAGGGCAAGGCTGATGCCCACCGCAATTGCAGGCCGCGCCATGGGCAGCGCCACGCGCCTGAACACGGCATTGCGCGTTACGCCTAATGTGCGTGCTGCATCAATCAGCGTGGAAGATTGGGTGAGGAACATTGCCCGTGTCGGAATATAGACATAAGGATAAAGCACAAAACCGAGCAGCAGGATACAGCCGGTCATGGAGCGTATATCCGGCAGGCGAAACTCCCGCGGGCTGCTATAGCCAAGCAATGCTCTCAGGGCGCTTTGTGCAGGGCCAACGGGATGCAGAATATCAAGATAGGTATAAGCGATAATATAGGTTGGCACTGCAAGCGGCAGAAGCAGCGCCCATTCCAGTATTTTGCGGCCACGAAAATCATAGGCTGTAACCAGCCATGCTGATGATGTGCCAAGAACAGCAACGAGAATGCCAACGCCCGATAGCAGAATAAGCGTATCAACAAAGGCAATGGGCAATGTTGTGGCCAGAAGATGCGACCAGAGCCCCGCGGAGCCTTGTGCTGCCTCCATAGCCAGAGCCAGCACAGGCAAAAGCACTGTCAGTGCGATAAGTGCAGAAAAAACAAGCCAGACTGATCCGGCACGGAGCCGGTGATGCCCGATACTCAGAGTCTGTCGCATGCCACCATATCCTGTGCGCCGCTCCCGTTGCAGCCTTGCGGGTAGGCTCAGACCATTTTATGCCAGCCGCATAACCGTGATTGTTGATCAAGACTGCCAAGCAGCCATAAAAAGCGCCGGCCTTCAGCTTTTGTGAAGACCGGCGGCATCTATTAATTATCAAAGCCGGTTTTGTCTACCAGTTCGCTTGCCTGTTTGCGGTGGCTGACAATCTCGGTCAAAGGGGTCTTGTCAATATTCAGCTTGCCAAATGATTCCACAACCGGATCAAGCGGTGCACCGGCCTTGACTGGATATTCAAAATTGGCCTGGGCATAAAGTTTCTGCGCTTCATCAGAGACCAGATATTCAAGCAGTTTTACTGCGGCATCCTTATTCTTGGCATGTTTTGCCAGTGCCGCACCGCTGATATTGACCTGTGTACCGCCATTTTTGAAGGTTGGCAGAATAACCTTGATGCTTTCACCCCATTTAACCTGTTCATCGCCGCCCTTGCCGGAGCGCATCAGGCCGACATAATAAGAATTGGCAACAGCAAGATCACAAATGCCGCCGGCAATATCCTTGGCGCCATCACGGTCGCCGCCGGCTGCCTTGCGGGCGAGATTGGCTTTAACGCCTTTCAGCCATTCTTCGGTTTGTTCAACACCGTAATGAGCAATATAATCGGCAATCAATGCGGTATTATAAGGGTGCTGACCAGAACGGATGCAGATTTTGCCCTGCCATTTGGGATCTGAAAGATCCTCATAATTGATTGCTGTGATATCAAGATCCTTTGCGGCATAGACAACACGGGCACGCATGGATAATGCAAACCATTCATTACCGGCATCTCGCAGCTGGGCAGGGATAGCATCTTCAAGGGTTTTTGAAACAACAGGCTGTGTCAGCCCCTTTTCTTTCAGGTCAACAAGCTTTCCGGCATCCACGGTCATCAGAATATCTGCCGGTGAGTCTTTTCCTTCAGTTGCAACGCGCTCTGCAAGGCCGTCCTTGAGAAAAACCGTATTAACACCAATGCCGGTTGAAGCCTTGAAGGCATCCAGCAATGGCTGGATAAGACCCGGCTCACGTGTTGTATAAATATTCACCTCTTCTGCAACAGCTGTTCCGGTAAAAAAAGCGCCGAAAACAAGGGCAAGGCTTGCTTGTGCATATCCGGTTCTGGTCATCAATATATTTCCTGATTAAGAGATGTTAAATCATGACTAATACAGTCAACTATTTATGGAAAATGATTTTTCAAGTCAAGTCTTTGTGATAGGAAATCGCAATAATTCTGAGGCTGTTCATTGCCCGTTGATTTTCAGGTTTAAATACGGGGCGCAAAAGGTGTTAAAGCCTGAAATTTAAGATTAATTCTTAAAAAACAAAGCCTTATCCGTATCAAATTTCAGCCGGATTGTTTTGAGGTCAACAGGCAGGCGCAGGCATGTGCGCATCCGCAAGGGCATGTGTGCCGTATCAGCGTCAATGAGGAGGTCTTCCGTCTCACCCAAAAAATGACGGCTGATAATTGTTCCTGTCACTGTATCGGCAGGATTCTCCTCTCCGGTTACAGGATAAATATGTGTCGGGCGCAGATACATGCTGGCTTCTCCCTCAACAGGGGGCTGTGTTTTGAGGCCTAACCTGCCAAAAGCACATTCAAAGGAGCCGTTGCGAATAATACCTTTGATAACATTGAAATTACAGAAAAAATCCGCTGCATAGGGGCAGTTCGGGTGGTCATAAATCTCGTGGGCGGAGCCCTGCTGAATAATTTTACCGGATTTCATCAATACAATCTTGTCGCCGGCGGACAGGGCTTCCTCCGCATCATGGGTTACAATGATGACAGTGGTGCCAAGGCTGCGTAACAAAGCGATTGTTTCACCGCGTACTTTCTGCCGCAACCCCTGATCCAGATTGGAAAACGGCTCATCCATAAGCAGAATTTCCGGTGCGGGTGCAAGTGCGCGGGCAAGGGCTACACGCTGTTGTTCGCCGCCGGAAAGCATATGCGGATAACGTTCCGCCATATGTGAAAGGCCAACAAGCTCCAATAATTCTCCGGCACGTGCAAATGCGGTGGCTCTGGGAGCCCTGCGCAGGCCAAACAGCACATTTTGCCTGACGGTTAAATGCGGGAACAGCGCATAATTCTGAAACACAACCCCGACACGGCGCTGTTCGGGCTCAATAAATGTTGCACCGCTTACAACCGGTTTGCCGTTCATAATAACGCTGCCGCTGTCGGGCGTATCAATACCGGCGATAATTTTCAGCAAGGTTGTCTTGCCGCAACCGGAATGGCCGACAAGGCAGATAATCTCGCCGGCTGCAACGCTGAGCGTTATATCCTGAAGGGCGGTGACCGTATCAAAATGCCTGTTGACAGATGATACCTGCAATGCGGCAACTTTATTTTGCTGCCGGTTGGAACTGGTATTGTGATGCACTGTCTGCTCTGTTCGTTTCAATTCAGATTCTGCTATAATCTTTGTTACGATGATCTACTATAAAAACCTGACATTTATAATCCTGTATAGAGAGAAATTTATCATTACGTAAGCGGGGAAGGGCGATGTTTGAAATTGCCGTGAAGAGAATCTATGAACCTGCCTTGCCTGAAGATGGTTTCAGGGTGCTGGTTGATCGCCTCTGGCCGCGCGGTTTTAAAAAAGAACAGGCACAGATTGATCTCTGGCTGAAAGAAATTGCCCCGACAACGCAATTGCGGCAATGGTTTCATGCGCAGGAGCATACGGCAAAAAACCGGGCGGCTTTTCGTGAGCGCTATTTTGATGAGTTAAATAATAATTCTGCCGTTGTGGAGCGTCTTTTGGCCTGTTGTGCGCAAGGCGTGGTTACATTGCTCTATTCTGCAAGAGACACACAGGAAAATCAGGCAATTGTTTTGCGCGATTATTTGCAAAACTATTTAAAAAATTGATTATAATCAATGAATTAAAGATACGATACTATAATATAAAACATATATATGCTGATGACCTTATGAAGGCCATTTTTATCGGCCTATGCTGTGGCCACATTGTTTCCAGTTTATGTCGGGATAATGGAAATATTGCACAGACAGGCGGAATCAGCCTGACATTTGCGGTGATGTGACGATCTGAAAAAATCCAGGGTAAATGCCATAATTCAGCTGTGAATGATCCGTTCTGTGAATGCCTGCCCCATATACCCGCTCCGTATAACTGTAAAATGTTTTTAACGAAAGGAATCGGATATGACGGCACACCATAGAGTTGCTTTGGTTACTGGCGCTGCGCAGGGTATCGGCCGCGGTATTGCCCTGCGGCTTGCCAAAGACGGTTTTGACCTCGCTTTGGTGGATATCAAGGAAGACAAGCTGGAAGCTGTGGCCAAGGAAATTACCACAACAGGGCGTAAAGCCACTACTTTTGCAGCCGATGTGAGCAGGCGGGATGATATTTATGCTGCCATTGATTATACTGAAAAGGAGCTTGGCGGCTTTGATGTGATTGTCAACAATGCCGGTATTGCGCAGGTCAAGCCGCTTGCGGAAGTGACACCGGAAGAAGTGGATCGCATCTTTAAAATCAATATTGATGGCGTGCTGTGGGGGATTCAGGCGGCGGCTGCCAAATTCAAGGCGCGCGGGCAAAAGGGCAAGATTATCAATGCTTCATCAATTGCCGGTCATGATGGATTTGCGATGCTTGGCGTCTATTCGGCAACCAAATTTGCCGTGCGCGCGCTGACGCAGGCAGCAGCAAAAGAATATGCCAGTGCCGGCATTACGGTTAACGCTTATTGTCCGGGTATTGTCGGCACGGATATGTGGGTTGAGATCGATGAGCGATTTTCACAAATTACCGGCACGCCTAAAGGTGAAACCTATAAGAAATTTGTTGAGGGCATTGCCCTTGGCCGTGCACAGACGCCGGATGACGTTGCCTCACTGGTTTCGTTCCTTGCCAGCTCCGATTCTGATTATATAACCGGTCAGTCCATTGTAACTGATGGCGGCATTGTTTATCGCTGATTCGTACAGATTTATTGAACTTTTGCCCGCCGGTTTTCACCGGCGGGCTTATTATTATATATGATATTTTATTGTGTGTTTTAAAAATCGCGCTGGCGAAATGCCGGTAAACAATATAAATCCTTCCTAAATCAGCAATATTTAAATCGGGACGATAAAAATGGGGGAGCATGGCGGCGCGCGGTTTCATATCCGCGATCTTTTGCCGGCATTGGCATTGCTGTTTGTGCTGCTTGGCGGCCTTGTTGTGGCTGCGTTGCGGCCGGTTGGTAAAGATGACCAATATATCGTTATGGTAGCGCCCTGGCGCACGCTTAATTCAGTCATCAGTGCCATTCAGGGGGCTGAAGGCACCATTGTTGCGGTCGATTCTTCTTCCAGCCTGATTACTGTTTATTCCCCGCAAAAAGATTTTCTGGCCAGGCTTTATCAGGCAGGCGTCTGGCTGGTTTTTGAGCCTCTGCAGACAGAAGGCTGCTTTGCCATACAGAAACGGACAACCGGAATATGATACTTGAACTTGATGATCTGCGCTGCCGCTTCAGCCGCTTCTTATTAATATTATTCTGGCTGCATGTTCCGTTTCTGGCCATCGTTGCCGCCTCTACCGGCCACTCTCCCGTTGGTGCCGCAGTTGCAGGCATCATTCTGGCAGGTGTTTATCACATCGCATGGTGGCGGTCAGGTATTGCACCAGTAACCCGCTATATTTCCGGTGTGGCCTTAATGGGGCAGCCTGCACTCCTGCTCTATTTTATGAGCGGACATATCTGGCAGATGGATATACATATGTATTTCTTTGCCATGCTGGCGCTTACCGTTGCCTGGTGTGATTGGCGTGCGGTTATATTTGCGGCAATCGTTGTGGCGCTGCATCATCTGGTGCTGGATTTTTTAATGCCGGCGGCGGTTTTTTCAGGCGGTGGTGATTTTGGCCGGGTATTGCTGCATGCGATGATTGTCGCTTTTCAGGCGGCTGTATTGGTGTGGTTCGGTGATATGCTGGTAAAATGTTTCAATCATATTAATACCATGCGTGATGAAATCATCGCCAAGAATGAAGTTCTGGAATTGCGTACGCTGGAAGCGGAAGCCGCCAATAAATCAAAAGGCATATTTCTTGCTAATATGAGCCATGAAATCCGCACGCCGATGAATGCTATTCTTGGCTTTTGCCATTTGGTTTTGCGCACGGATCTCGATCTGCGCCAGAAGGAATATATCTCCAAAATCAATCATGCATGCACGGCACTGTTGCGGCTTATCAATGATATTCTGGATTTTTCTAAAAACGAGGCCGGGAAACTGGCTCTTGAAGAGCGCCCGTTTGACCTGCGCACTTCCCTGCAAAATCAGCTTAATTTGGCGGCAATTCATGCTGAAAACAAGGGCGTGGCCATTGAAACCGTGATTGATGACAAGGTGCCGGATGTGCTTGTTGGTGATGAATTGCGCTTCAATCAGGTACTGCTTAACCTGGTTGGCAATGCAGTGAAGTTCAGCGAAAACGGCAAGGTTATTGTTACAGTTGATTGTGCAAAACTGCAGGAGCGCCACATTATGCTGCGTGTGGCTGTACGCGATCAGGGGATTGGCATGACGCCGGAACAATTGGCATTATTGTTCAACTCCTTCACTCAGGCAGATAGTTCCATGACGCGCCGTTTCGGTGGCACCGGCCTTGGTCTTGTTATCAGCAAGCAGATTGTTGAACAAATGGGCGGCACGATTGATGTGCAGAGCGAAAAGGGTGAAGGCAGCCTGTTCACCTTTACCGTAAAAATGGCAATCGGCGAGACACAGAGCGAGACGCAAGCTCAATCTGCGGTGGGAATTGCCGGTTTGCGTGTTTTGGTGGCAGATGATAATCCCGCCTCCCGTGAGATTTTTCAGGATGTTTTCAGCACATGGGGCATGGTGATTGATCTGGTGGCTTCCGGTGAGGAAGTCCTTGGTGCGCTTGAAAATGCCTGCAAGGCTGATCAGCCCTATGATCTGGTGCTTCTGGATTGGAAAATGCCCGGAATGGACGGGCTGCAAACTGTTCAGGCCATTCATCATAATGAAAAACTGACCAGATTGCCTTATGTAATGATGATAACGGCCTATGGTCACGAGAATTTTCGTGAAGAGGCGGAGCGTTCCGGTGTGGCGGCTTTTCTGTCAAAACCGGTCATGCCGGATATGTTGCTGGAGCGGATTACGGAGCTGTTTTCACGCGGTGCAGATGCTGCTGTGACAGGTCAGACTATTCCCAAAGTGGCTGCGCATTTGCGCGGGCTTAAAATCCTCCTTGCAGAAGATAGCATGATCAATTGTGAAATCGCCGTCGAGATCTTGCAGGATGCGGGTCTGGTGATTGATGTCGCGGAAAACGGCCGCATTGCCTGTGATATGGCGCTACAAGAACCGCTTTCCTATAAGGCTGTGTTGATGGATATTCAGATGCCGGAAATGGACGGTATTGAAGCAACAAGGCTTATTCGCCAAAAATGGTCATCAGCGCAATTGCCGATTATCGCCATGACAGCCCATGCCTATGAAGAGGAGCGCCAAAAGTGTTTTTCAGCAGGCATGGATGATCATGTGGCCAAGCCTGTCGATCCGTTTTTGCTGGTTCGCACGCTTGATCGCTGGCTGAAACCGCGCCATGCAACGGAGGGTGCACAGAAAACTGCCCCCTTGGCATCTGTGGTAAAAGCACAAGCGGATCTGCCGGAAACATTGCCGCCATTTGATCTTGCAAAAGCATTGTTGCGCGTGAATGGCAAAACAGCACTTTTACGAAAATTAATCATTGATTTCGGGCAGAAATTTTCTGAAACGGCTGGTGATTTGCAGGTACAAATCCGTAGTGGTGCGCTTGATGAGGCGCGGCGCAATGCGCATACGCTTAAAGGTGTGGCAGGTTCACTGGAACTGGCAGAGCTGCACAATATTGCAGCAAAAACAGAAGCGGCTCTGGCACAGGGTGATACGCAAGCGGCACAGCAATTGCTGGCAGGGTTGGAACAGGCATTGCAAGCAGCGGTTTTTGCTGCGCAAAGCCTTGCCGGTGGTGCGCAAATGATGGGAACAGTTTCGCCTGCAATACAGCCCTGTGCAGCGCAGCTTCAGGCAGAGATTGCCGCTTTTCGTACACTTCTGGAGCGCCGAAGCCTGAAGGCGCGCAGTGGGTTTGAGCAACTGGCCGCAGCATTGAATCTGCCGCCTGCAGTCATGCAGACGCATCCGGTTAAAACCGCATTGGATGCGCTTGACTATAATCGTGCGCTAGCATGGCTGGATGAAGAACTTGCAATATATGACGAGCACATCGGAGAATAATAATGACAAGTCGTGCAGTCATTCTGATCGTAGATGATGAAGTCTCTAATATTGAGATTATGAGCGCAGTCCTTGAAGAGGATTATGAAATTTGTTTTGCAACCTCAGGCGAAGAGGCGCTCAAGGTTGCGCAGACTGTTCTGCCCGATTTGGTTCTTCTTGATGTCTTGATGCCGGGCATTGATGGCTATGACGTGTGCAGGCGCCTGAAAAAAGAACATCTTCTGGCGGATGTTCCGGTGATTTTTACCACCGGACTGAATGACCATGAGGCAGAAATACGTGGTCTTTCTGCCGGCGCGATTGATTATGTGACCAAGCCGGTTCAGCCGGTTATTCTGCGCGCGCGTGTTGCCAATCATATTGAGCTGAAGCGGCTGCGTGATCAATTGGCGCAATTGGCAGTGACGGATGCATTGACAGGGCTTAGCAACCGCCGCCATCTGGAGCAAACGCTGGTACAGGAGACGGCCAGGCTTGCTGTTACCGGCGACTGGTTGTCAGTGATCATGATCGATATTGATTTTTTTAAATTGTTTAATGACACATTCGGTCATCCGGCAGGGGATCGCTGCCTGGCGATGGTTGCGGCGGCATTGGCACGTGCTGTGCATCTGGCAACCGATCTTGCAGCGCGTTATGGCGGTGAGGAATTCGTCTGCGTGTTGCCGGGGCGTGATTATAATGGGGCTCTGGGTGTCGCACAGGAAATTCAGAGGCAGGTGCATTCACTCGCTATTCCGCATCCGCAATCAACGGTCAGTTCCTGTGTAACGGTGAGCATTGGTGTGGCTTCTGCTTATTGCCGGACGGATATGGCGCCATCGCAATGGATGGCGCATGCGGATCGTCAGCTTTATCTGAGCAAACGCTCAGGCCGCAATGATATTTTCGGCACAGTTTTTAATGCGCAGGATGCCGGCCTTATCAGCCAGTGATTACCTTTCAATATTGCTTGTATATTTATGGCTGGGTACTGCTTTATTCAGCATAGAGCGCAAAATTGTAAAAGTTTCCCGTGACGGAGCATTAACCGTTCAGCTCTTCCTTGATTATCCGGCACATTGATTCTGTATTTTTCCATGCATTTGAGTCGGATCTGTGGGTTTGGAGGCGGTTTTGGCTGCTTGATTTTGATATATGAGATGTGTTTGAGGGGGCGATTTTGGGTTTTTGAGGCGGTTGTGTGTTTGTTGCGGGAGATAAAACAGGGAAAAGAACAAGATTTGTCATAAAATATGGATAAATGGTATTTTTGAGTGTTGACAGTTTTGTTTATGGGGGTCTATATAGCGCCACAACGAGGGCGGCCTTGCTGCTAGCGGCAGGGAGTTTCGCCTCTGCGATTGGTTGATTTAAGTTTTGG
>NZ_JBPVTR010000016.1:0-112560 GCF_051851455.1 Pseudochrobactrum albidum | reverse complement strand
GAGCGGCATGTTATCGATGGAGTGTTCCCCGCACACGCGGGGATGAACCGGGTATATTGGTATGAGGGATTTCCGTGGTGAGGTGTTCCCCGCACACGCGGGGATGAACCGCGCCTGCGTACCACATAAGCCATTGCACTAGAGTGTTCCCCGCACACGCGGGGATGAACCGTAGTGGATGCGCTTGAATTGCATCCGTGGCTGGTGTTCCCCGCACACGCGGGGATGAACCGTCAGACCCACGCATAGACGGGGTTACTGCCAGGTGTTCCCCGCACACGCGGGGATGAACCGTGATCTAGATCGCTGATCTTCTGGGCGGTTATGTGTTCCCCGCACACGCGGGGATGAACCGTTTTTGCAGGAGAGAGAAATTATGAAGTCAGAGTGTTCCCCGCACACGCGGGGATGAACCGTGGTATGAATTAACATTACGACCTGATGGCGAGTGTTCCCCGCACACGCGGGGATGAACCGCTGTCAGTGACGTTGCTCCGAGCAGTGTTAGCGTGTTCCCCGCACACGCGGGGATGAACCGACTTCTGCGCTGAAATAAACTCAGCGCCGCTAGTGTTCCCCGCACACGCGGGGATGAACCGGGAGCCGCCTAGAGCCATGTCATTCTGCGCAAGTGTTCCCCGCACACGCGGGGATGAACCGCCTATCTAGTGGCCAACCATCTGTTTTTCCTAGTGTTCCCCGCACACGCGGGGATGAACCGACGAAAGGCACCTCTGGCCTAAATTCTTTGATGTGTTCCCCGCACACGCGGGGATGAACCGGGCGCGTCAGGGGTTATCTGTATTCAATACGAGTGTTCCCCGCACACGCGGGGATGAACCGTGACTTTGGCTATTCAGCAGATACCGTTCGACGTGTTCCCCGCACACGCGGGGATGAACCGCCAAGCTCACCCATGCGCTTACTCACGATACGGTGTTCCCCGCACACGCGGGGATGAACCGGTTGCCGCTGCGATCTGGCAGGCTTTTAGGACGTGTTCCCCGCACACGCGGGGATGAACCGATCGTTCGCACGACTTTGAATTTCGATGCCTGCGTGTTCCCCGCACACGCGGGGATGAACCGCGCTCTGCATATGTGATAACCTTATTGCCGTCGTGTTCCCCGCACACGCGGGGATGAACCGCCAGAACGGTTATTGACGCGCTCCTCTGGAACGTGTTCCCCGCACACGCGGGGATGAACCGATCGGGGAAATGCTGTGGACTGAATGGTTTGAGTGTTCCCCGCACACGCGGGGATGAACCGGTGATTATATCGTAACTGAAAACGGTGATTATGTGTTCCCCGCACACGCGGGGATGAACCGTTTTATTGAGCGTGCAATCGCCCCTACAGAATGTGTTCCCCGCACACGCGGGGATGAACCGACGACATACACAACTAACTCTGCGTTGAATGTGTGTTCCCCGCACACGCGGGGATGAACCGGTTCGGGCGTGTGATGTTAACACGGGAGAGTGGTGTTCCCCGCACACGCGGGGATGAACCGCTCTTTACCGGCAGCGATAACCCGACCGTTCTGTGTTCCCCGCACACGCGGGGATGAACCGCGATACCGTCCGGATCGAGCTTGATGACGCCGGTGTTCCCCGCACACGCGGGGATGAACCGATACCACCATCCCGATCTTTTGACTGGCTTCAGTGTTCCCCGCACACGCGGGGATGAACCTCGTCGCTGGGGCAAATGGGTTCCCCGTGCAATGTGTTCCCCGCACACGCGGGGATGAACCGCTGACGAACGTCATCGGCGGCGACGGCTCCGTGTGTTCCCCGCACACGCGGGGATGAACCGTGGAGAAAGCTCTCGCCCTGCATCGCCCAATAGTGTTCCCCGCACACGCGGGGATGAACCGGGATCTTGAACATCGTCCAGAGTGTCGAGGGTGTGTTCCCCGCACACGCGGGGATGAACCGTAGAACGCCAGAATATCGCGGTATTCGAATTGGTGTTCCCCGCACACGCGGGGATGAACCGCTGCGTACGAAATGTTCAGGCTCGGCAATGCTGTGTTCCCCGCACACGCGGGGATGAACCGGCCGGCTGGCACGTATTGGAACCGACAGCGGAGTGTTCCCCGCACACGCGGGGATGAACCGCGCATTTCTGTTGCTGATTATGATGCATGGTCGTGTTCCCCGCACACGCGGGGATGAACCTTGAAATGGGGATGGGCGCTGGATGCAATCTGTGTGTTCCCCGCACACGCGGGGATGAACCGCGCTGAAATCTGGCCTGCAATCCGAGATGGAAGTGTTCCCCGCACACGCGGGGATGAACCGACGGACGATGGAAAACCGGTCATTGATACGGAGTGTTCCCCGCACACGCGGGGATGAACCGGTTCTCCTGATTATTGATTTCGTAGCTCCGGAGTGTTCCCCGCACACGCGGGGATGAACCGGGGTTTGAGTAATGCGCACACGCGTTGTATCGGTGTTCCCCGCACACGCGGGGATGAACCGGAAACTCTGAAATGGTATCTTGATAATAAAAAGTGTTCCCCGCACACGCGGGGATGAACCTTTGAGGCGGTAACTGATTGGGTTCAGGTCGCGGTGTTCCCCGCACACGCGGGGATGAACCGAAGAACGGCTGCGTGAGTGACGTTTTTGCAAAGTGTTCCCCGCACACGCGGGGATGAACCTGCGCCACACGGGCTAACGCCGTACGTTAATGAGTGTTCCCCGCACACGCGGGGATGAACCGCAACTCGCCTCCCTCTGTGCGCGGGTCAGAAAGTGTTCCCCGCACACGCGGGGATGAACCGGGTCTAAAATGTCTAAAGATAAAACTTCACCTGTGTTCCCCGCACACGCGGGGATGAACCGGATGGTCTGTGTACGGCGGTTAGAGACCACATGTGTTCCCCGCACACGCGGGGATGAACCGGTTTGCACTTTTGGCGGCTTTGCTTCCGGCAAGTGTTCCCCGCACACGCGGGGATGAACCGACAACGGTGACGGGTTTACACTCGTTGATCGCGTGTTCCCCGCACACGCGGGGATGAACCGGGGCTTGGCGCAACTACGGAATATAGTGCATCGTGTTCCCCGCACACGCGGGGATGAACCGAGGTTTCTAATATGGCTACTACAGTCAATAACGTGTTCCCCGCACACGCGGGGATGAACCGTCAAAAATGCTGCCTAAAAAATACGGTGATAGGTGTTCCCCGCACACGCGGGGATGAACCGTTCGGTGACCGTTTTGAGCGTATTGCCGTGTTGTGTTCCCCGCACACGCGGGGATGAACCGGGCGCATTCCAGACGGTACACGCGTTTGGTACGTGTTCCCCGCACACGCGGGGATGAACCGAAACATGCACCCAACGGTTTTTTGGGATTGCAGTGTTCCCCGCACACGCGGGGATGAACCGCGACATACCCTTTGCCAGCACTGTAGCCATAGGTGTTCCCCGCACACGCGGGGATGAACCGTTTGCAGCATTTCAAGCTGGCGTTCATATTCAGTGTTCCCCGCACACGCGGGGATGAACCGCAGGCGTTAAATTCTGCTCGCATAGAGGCTGGGTGTTCCCCGCACACGCGGGGATGAACCTCAGGTCGCGCAGTTCGTTAACGTTTTTGCCATGTGTTCCCCGCACACGCGGGGATGAACCGGTTTGCAGGAAACGGCAATTTAAGAGCTTCGGCGTGTTCCCCGCACACGCGGGGATGAACCGCCTCGACCTTGGCTTCCATCTCGGATTGCAGGGTGTTCCCCGCACACGCGGGGATGAACCGCATTTGTGTCCAACCCAAAGGGCGCGGGGGCAGTGTTCCCCGCACACGCGGGGATGAACCGAACATTGCCGTTAAAATCCCAGCCGACAATCGGTGTTCCCCGCACACGCGGGGATGAACCGTAATCGCTCCAAACGTATCAATCACATTGTTTGTGTTCCCCGCACACGCGGGGATGAACCGGCTCTGGTGTCTGGTGAAGAGGATGCAGGGTAGTGTTCCCCGCACACGCGGGGATGAACCGCCGTATCCGTGCCCGTAGCCGTAGCCCTTGCCGTGTTCCCCGCACACGCGGGGATGAACCCTTGAACCCAGCCATGCCGAGGAATTTCAGGGCGTGTTCCCCGCACACGCGGGGATGAACCGCGCGAGAATTAACCCCTCTGCCGCTGACGATAGTGTTCCCCGCACACGCGGGGATGAACCGAATGTTCGCGAGCTAGTAACCCGCTCTCAAGCGTGTTCCCCGCACACGCGGGGATGAACCGATACTCGCAGGATTGCGGTCAGCCAAATCGTTGCAGATCAATTTGAGAACGGAACTGCCCCTCACCCAAACTCTGGTGAGGGGATTATTCAAAATAATCCAATAAAATCAAAGGCAATTAAGTGATATTGTATCCCTGTTACGCCCACCATTGGTATTTCCCGCACACGCGGGGATTGAGGATATTTTGCCGGTATTGTTTTTCTCGTAAGTCTATTTAAAGGGCAAAATACAGGCGACTGACGGGCATATTTCTTATTTTCAATCACATATGTGTGTTTTATACCATTTGAGGGCAGATGCAGGATGCGGGGCGGAATTGTTTGTGCTTTATTGCAGCGGCAAAGAGGTGTCGTTTTTTTAGTAATATAGTTTTGTGAAAACTGGTTCTTTTTTGCGGCGCAGCGTCGCGCTATCAGGAAAACCCTCTTGCAAGCGAGGCTTAAAGTCGTTACCTGACTGATGGTTTCGTGCTGAACTGAAAAGCTTATAGAATAATCAGATCAGCCTGTTAATGTGGCCGGTATATGAATAATCTGCCGGTATTGTTTAATTCAACCGCATCTTTATGAGCGGTCATGCTGGAGCTTTGGGAGTTCGACAATGACATATGTCGTGACCGATAATTGCATTCGTTGTAAATATACGGATTGCGTAGAGGTCTGCCCTGTCGATTGTTTTTATGAGGGCGAGAATATGCTCGTCATCAATCCTGATGAATGCATTGACTGCGGCGTATGCGAACCGGAATGCCCTGCTGAAGCTATTCGTCCGGATACAGAGCCCGGCCTTGATAAATGGATTGAGCTTAATGCTGAATATTCAGCAAAATGGCCGAATCTGACCGTGAAGAAAGATCAGATGCCGGAAGCTGCTGAAATGGATGGCGTTGCCAATAAGCTTGAGCAGTTCTTCTCTCCCGAGCCCGGCGAAGGCGATTGATTTTGTTGTAATCAGAGCCTGCAGGCGATAAGCCGCAACCTTATAATTAACGATATATTAACACATCTTGCCTGATGCAGCAGGATGTGGCGGCATTTTGTTGATTCTGCCGGTTTTTTGTGTTACTGTCCCCATCAATGTCGATGAGCAGGCGTCATTTCGTGACGGCTACAGGTAATCACTGAAAGGCTGATATTCATAACAGGCTGAAAGAGTGCCGGAGCAAGTTTGTATTTTAATTTTGCTCCCACAATTTGACCTGTTATTTATCATGTTTGGTTTTTACCTCAAGCGTCTCTTTTACATTCTGTTTCGGCACTATCTTATTCAGCTGTTTCTATTGCCCTGTTGCAGCAGGGTGAGCCGCAGGACTGGATTGTATCACCGCGTGTAAACCGGCGCAGCAGGCGCCGGACACTACAGGGAGTATTGAAGCGTATGTCATCCCAGCAGAAGAAGGCCGCTGTCCGTCAGGGTTTCAAGACGGGTGAGTCTATTGTGTATCCGTCGCATGGTGTGGGGCACATCGTTGCTATCGAGGAACAGGAAGTTGCAGGCATGAAGCTTGAGCTTTTTGTTATTGATTTCGATAAAGATAAAATGCGCCTTAAAGTGCCGGTTGCCAAGGCGGCCGCAATTGGTATGCGTAAATTGTCAGAAGGCGATTTTGTGGAACGTGCATTAAAGGTTCTGCAGGGGCGCGCCCGTGTCAAGCGCACCATGTGGTCGCGCCGCGCACAGGAATATGATGCAAAAATCAACTCCGGTGATCTTATTGCTATTGCTGAGGTTGTACGCGATCTTTTCCGTGCTGATAACCAGCCGGAGCAATCCTATTCAGAACGTCAGCTTTATGAGGCAGCCCTTGACCGTATGGCGCGGGAAGTGGCCGCGGTGAACAAACTATCAGATACTGAATCTGTTCGCCTGATTGAAGCAAATCTGGCAAAGGGACCAAAACGCGGCGCCAAAGCCGATGAGGCCGATGTTGAGGATGACGAGGCAGAAGCCGCATAATCAGCCGGTTTTGCTGTTGATGTTTTTTTGTAATAAAGCCGCTCTGTTTTTGCAGGGCGGCTTTTCTTTTGTGCTGATTTTATAAAATCTGTACAGGCTGCATATGCGGCAGAAAATTTTGTTTGAAAATACGGGAACCGGATTTGCGTTGATGCGTTGAGATTGTAACGGGTCAGATGCCGCAGAAATTTTCCGGTCAGCCGGCTATATTGGTGAATATGAACAGAATGAGAAACTGAACCGGCATCAGGATCAGGCAGCAAGAAAGCCGCCTTCATTTATTTTTATTGCCGGCGGCTTGCTTTGCTTTTTCTTTATGGAGAACTGAGATGAAGCCTGAAGCATCGCCGGTATATTCTGCGCTCACACCCTCTTCTGTCAATTATATATCTTCCCGTCATATGATGCGTCATGCCATGGCAGCACCTTATCTTGAGCGCGCGCAGGAGCTGGCGCTGGTGCAGCGATGGAAGAAGCAGGGCGATCAGGCCGCACTTGATCAGATTACCACAGCCCATATGCGGCTGGTGATTTCAGTCGCTGCACGGTTTCGTAAATTTGACTTGCCGCTGGCTGATCTTATTCAGGAAGGGGCTGTGGGGTTGATGGAGGCTGCATTGCGCTTTGATCCGGAGCGGGATGTGCGGTTTTCAACCTATGCCGTATGGTGGATACGCGCCGCAATTCAGGATTATATTTTGCGCAACTGGTCGATTGTACGCGGTGGCACGAGTGCGGCGCAAAAGGCCTTGTTTTTTAATTTGCGGCGGTTGCGCGCCCGTTTGGCGCAGACCCATGAAACAGTCAACAGGCAGGAAATTTATCGGCTGATTTCCGATCAGATCGGGGTTTGTGTGCAGGATGTGGAACTGATGGCTTCCCGCCTGTCCGGCGCGGACAGTTCTCTGGATATGAGCCTTTCAAAAGATGATCACGATAGCGCGGGCAAGATTGATTTTTTGGTGGATGAGCACCCTTTGCAGGATGAGGTGGTGGAAACCATGATTGACAGCGAGCGGCGTGTTTTATGGCTTGAACAGGCGCTTGCTGTTTTGAATGAGCGTGAATTGCGCATTATCCGCGAAAGGCGCTTGCAGGATGAGGCGGTGACGCTGGAAATGCTGGGCGCAAAACTTGGTATTTCCAAGGAACGTGTTCGCCAGATTGAAAACCGCGCTTTGGAAAAATTGCGCATTGCCTTGTGCCGTCAGAGCGGTTTTTCTGGTTATCATGCCTGAACAGGCAAAAAATCTTACTTTATAAAGCCTGTTTGCGCAGGCTTAATCTATTCGCTGATAATCTTGACCCGGTCGCCGGCTGAAACGGTGCTGCCGGGGGACAGGGCATTGATCAGGCGGAACAATTCCAGCTTGCGGTCAGTGCCCTGCATACGGGCGGAGAGTGAGGCCAGTGTATCGCCGGCCTTAACGGTGATGACCCTGATCCGCAAGGGCTTGGCCGCTGCCTGTTCAGCCGGTGTCAGCACACGAAAGCTCTGTGTGGTTTGTTGTGCAGCACTGCCAAGGGCGGTGCTGTTTCTGGGTGCTGCAAACAGGAAACGGTAAACTTTGGCGCCGGAGGCAATCACCACAATTTCAAACTGCCATTTATCTGCATAGGCACGGGCTGTGGCCGCAGGCAGGCCGTTGATTGTGGTATTGCGTACGGATTGATCATCAAGCCCCGTTACCCAGCCGCTGCGGATATAGGCGGAAAGATCGCTGCCCTGCGGCAATGCAGCGCCATCAAAACGTATAGCCAGTTCACCAGGCCCGCTGGCCATAACCGCATTGGCAGAATTATCAATGGTAAAGCCCTGCGGAACGGTAAAAGTCACGCCGAGTTTTGGATGAATAAAGGTGCGCTCACGCACAAAGCCTTCCTGCGGGGGATCCCCATAAAGCAGTCCGTCAATGCCGTTGAGGAATGAATCACGGTCTGTGGTGCCGACACCGGGCGCGCCGATGCGCCGTGCATGGGCGGTTGCCAGTTCAACACGCTGCGGCGTGGCCGGATGTGTGGCCAGAAAATCAAGGCTGGCATCAGTGGCGCCGGAAATCGAGCGAAAGGCTGTATAGGCCTCCATGGATTGCAGGAACCTGGCAGAGGCAAAGGGATCATAACCGGCGGCACCGATCATTTTAATGCCGATCGCATCAGCCTGCAGCTCCTGATTGCGTGAAAACTGAGCCAGACGCAGCTTGCTGCGAATAGCGGCCTCACGCCCTGCCGCCTCATCATGCAGCACCTCGGAGGCCACACGTCTGGCGATAATGGATTCCGCCTCTTTGGCCTGACGCAAAATACCATGATTGGCGGTCACATGCCCCATTTCATGGGCGATGACAGCTGCAACCTCGGATGAATCATTGGCAAGCGCCAACAAGCCGCGTGTTACATAGAGATAGCCGCCCGGCAGCGCAAAAGCGTTGATATTCGGGCTGTTGAGAATGGTGATAATATAGGTCTGATCCGGATTATCGGAAACAGTTGTCAGCTTACCGACAATTTTGGCCACCATGCGCTCAAGCTTGGCATCTTTATACTCTCCGCCATAGGTGGCGAGAATGCGCGGATGCTGAAGGGCGCTGAGCTGGGCAAGCCTGTCATTTTTGCTGACATTGGCAGCTGTGACCGGGTTGGATGAGGGGCCGATCATATTGGGATCACTGAAATCAACTGAACGGCAGGCAGACAAAATCGCCAGCAAGCCGATAATAGCTGCATGTTTGAAAACCGGCAAAGGGGAGGGCAGTCCTTTTGCAGGAAATCTCTGTGCCCTTGCTTGCATATTCAGTGTCGTATCCCCGATACTCATATAGTTTTAAGCCTCAGGCCTTAATATATCCTTGCGGATATATAAGCATCAGGCCGATTATTGTTTGTGCAGGCATGATCGATGATTCCATTCAGCCATACCTTGCAGGCACTATAAACATTGCGCAGATCAAGAGAAGTGAAATGATTTTTTCGTTAATTCACAATCTGTCATAGCAGTTGTTTATCTGCGGGCGTGATCTGCATCTGAATGTTGCCAAACTATGGCAATATCAGGCCGCTTGCGGATAAAATTGCAAAAACTCTGCGCTTTCTTGCGATTATGATCGCGGCGTGCCCATATAATCACGAATATGTTGTGGTGCAGAATTTGAGAGCATGATGGCGGCATCACCCTGTGCCCTGATCTTACCGCTTTCCAGAAAAAACAGGGTGGAATTGAATTGCAGGGCATCTTCGGGTGTATGGGTGACCATTAAAACCGTAATACCGGTTTCTTCCTGCAGGGTTTTAACCAGCTCAAGCATTTGCAGGCGCAATGCAGGCCCAAGTGAGGCAAAAGCCTCATCAAGCAGCAATACAGGTTTGTTGCGCACAAGAGCGCGGGCAATGGCAACGCGTTGCCGCTCGCCGCCGGACAAGGCCTCAGGCTTGCGCATTTCCTTACTTGTAAGTCCAACGCGGGCTATGGCATCCTGTACTGCCGCCTGGTCTTCTGCGCCAAGCCGCAGATCCGGTGAGCGGCCAAGCCCGATATTGGCGCACACATCAAGATGGGCAAAAAGATTATTCTCCTGAAATACCATAGAGACAGGGCGTTTCGCCGGCGCGGTGGTGTTGATTTCTTCTCCGCCGATCAAGATGCGGCCGGAATGCGGTGTTTCAAAACCGGCAATAAGATTGAGCAGGGTGGATTTGCCGGAACCGCTTGGACCGATGATCACACCGGTCTCACCGGCAGGCAAATGCAGGTTGAACAGCATATGCGTATCACCAAAGGAAAACGCAACCATATCAAGGGTAATAGCGGCGTGGTGGCGTTTCATGAAAAATCCTGTTCAGTGGTTTTGGCGGGAGGTATGGCTTGCTTGTTGCGGCTGGTTGCCAGCATCAGCGCAAAACAGATGCAGGCAAGAATAAACGCAAGCCCTGCCGCATCATGGGTGCGGTAGCTGCCCATGCGCTGCAGCAACAGATAGGGCAATGTTTGCACCGCATCACTGCCAAACAGGGCAATTGTGCCAAGATCACCCATGGAAAGCGCCATGGCAAATATAAAACAAAGCACCAGAGGGCGGCGTATAACCGGCCAGTCGATGAGGCGCAGGCGATTGACCCCGCTGATGCCGAGGCTGGTGCAGAGCCGGTTATGACGTGCAGCCGCACTATCCCATGCCGGACGCAGCAGCCGCACGGCAAAGGGCATTGCCATGACGGCATTGACACCGATAACCATAAATGGCGCAAGCGTAAACACATCAGTAAACCGGCGCAGCAGAATGAACCAGCCCGCGCCGATAACGATTGGCGGGATGATGAGAACCAGGCTGGCGCCGCTGTCGAGCGCACCGGTAAAGAATGACAGGCCCAGCCGGGGTTGTTTCATATTGCGGGCGGCGCTGTATTCGCGGGCACAAACCAGTGTGAATGAGAGGATGACGCATAAGACTGCAGCACTGCAGGCAAGCAACAGTGAGGTGATGATGGCGCGCTGCACGATTGCTTCACTAAGCAGACGGATGAGGTTTGACGCAAGGCCTGAAATGATCAGGCCTGATATCGGCAGGGCGATGAACAGCGCGGCGATGATGATGATAAAGCCGGCAATGATGCGCGCCTGTGTGCTGTGGCGGATATAATTGCGCCTGACGGTGGCAAGGGAGAAGCCTTCTTCTGTTGGTTTGCCGGTCAGGCGCAGCAGGCATAAAACACCGATGGTGAGCAATAGTTGGGTGAGGGTAAGGGCTACCGCGCGGCTAAGATCAAAATCAAAATGCAGGGCCTGATAAATGGCAACTTCCAATGTGGTGGCATGTGGTCCGCCGCCAAGGGTTAGCACAATGGTGAAGGAGCTGGCGCAAAGCATGAAGATCAGCCCTGCAATACCGCTTAAATTACGGGCGATAACCGGCCATTCAATCAGCCGGAACCGCGCCAGACTTCCCATGCCAAGCTGTGCGGAGAGCTTCCAGTAATCCTGCGGGATGGAATCAAGGCTTGCAAGCAGCAGGCGCACGGCAAGCGGCATGTTGAAAAATACATGTGCCAGCAAAATGCCGGATAAACCATAAATATCGGGTATCAGCGGCAGCCCCAGAGCTGTGCTGCCCTTGGCGATAAAGCCGTTGCGCCCGTAAATACTGGTAATGCCAAAAACCGCAACAAGCGAAGGCAGGGTTAAGGGAATGGCAAACAGGCGCAACAGCAAAGTACGGCCGAAAAACTGATGATGCGCGTGTAAGGCGCGGGCAACGGGCAGGGCAAAAGCAATGGACAATATTGCTGAAAGCAAGGCTTGTAGCAGCGTGAAACGGGTAATATGCCACAAATAGCTGTCAAAGGCAGACAGGAGAATGCTCCCTGTCTGAAACCCCTGAATGGCAAGCGAGATCAGCGCGCCGCCGGTTAATATCAGCAGGAGTAGCAGCGCAAACAGGCCTGATAATGTTTTAAAATGCGATGCCGGCATATGCCCTCGAAAGATTCTGCCGGAATATTCCGGCAGAATGCCTGTATGTCAGATAATGCGCAAAATAATTAAACGGCCACTATTTAACGACTCGTGGCTCTTAGCCATTCATCAACCCATGCCTTGCGGTTTTGCGCAACTGTTTCCGCATTAATCAGCAGGCTTTTAGCCGGTTTTGGCAAAGTGTCAAAAGCGGGGCTGAGCGGGGCGGACGTGTTAAAGGCCGGATACATCCAGTTGGTTTCCGGTATAACATCCTGAAAGCCCGGTGTGGTGATGAATTTCATAAATTCTGCAGCACGGGGATTTTTCGCGCCATTCACTGTCTGGCCGGCCAGTTCAATCTGCAGGTAATTGCCTTCTTCAAAGGCGATGGCTTTATAGCGTTCGGTCTTGTCATAAGCGATGTGATAGGCAGGTGAGGTTGTATAGGACAGCACCATCGGCGCCTCACCTTTTGTGAACAGGCCATAGCCCGCAGACCAGCCCGGTGTTACGGTGAGCACGCGTTTGCTGAGCTGCTGCCATTTTTCCGCAGCCTGATCCCCGTAAAGATCCTTAATCCACAGCATCATGCCAAGCCCCGGTGTGGATGTGCGCGGATCCATGAGGATAATTTTTTCTGAGCTGTCGCCGTCAATCAGTTCTGCCATGGATTTTGGGGGATTTTTCAGTTTTTCGCTGTCATAAATGACTGAAAAATAGCTGTAATCATAAGGCAGGAACACATCATCCTGAAAATTATCCGGCACATTGCTTTTGATCGCACCAAGACCATGGGGGGCAAACAGGCCGGTTGCCTTAGCATCGCTGATAAGATTGGTATCGAGCCCCAGAACAATATCTGCCTTTGTTGCCTTGCCCTCCAGTTTCAGGCGGTTTAACAGCGCCACGCCATCGGCGATGGCAACAAGATCTACCGTGCAATTGCAGGATTTTTCAAAATTTTCT
This sequence comes from Pseudochrobactrum albidum, assembly GCF_051851455.1. Classification (NCBI taxonomy): domain Bacteria; kingdom Pseudomonadati; phylum Pseudomonadota; class Alphaproteobacteria; order Hyphomicrobiales; family Brucellaceae; genus Pseudochrobactrum; species Pseudochrobactrum albidum. The sequence continues at coordinate 99,923 of NZ_JBPVTR010000016.1, read as the reverse complement.
TTTACCCGTGGTCCAGGCCCCCATTCGGAGGTGAAGCTGTCATAGGTGTAAATTGTGAGATCTGCAGCCTGCGCCACCCCTGCGGATAAGGCAAAGACAGAGGCTGAAAATAACGCGAAAACTGAATTTTTGACGTGTTTATGCATTGAGATAAAGCCGCACGGGCTCTCCTTCTGGTTATCAATGATAAGGATTGAGCGCCGTAAAGCCGGACAGCATCTAATCCCTCCGCCGGTACAAGCCGGATCAGGTTCAGCGGGTTGGCCGGAGGCCGGCCTCTCAGCCTCCCGATTGCGGAAGGCACCCCGTTAGAGCAGGATGACAATAGGATAAAAGAGCGCCGGCAGGCAAGATGTTTATACGCGCTTTTACGGGCTTCCGGCCGGCGGTGCGCCGTGATATGCAGCGGCATGGCAAAATTTCTTATTCTCCTTGGTGGTGATCTCACGGTTACGCCGCGTCTTTTGCAGCAGATTGAAGGTGCGCGCATTCTGGCGGCAGATAGCGGCATGCGCCATGCTGCAGCACTGCATGTGACGCCGGAACTTTGGCTGGGAGATTTTGATTCATCAGCCACAATGCTTGCCGATCACTATCAGCATGTTGAAAGGCAGGTTTTTCCTGCTGCCAAGAATATGACAGATGGTGAGCTGGCACTGCATGAGGCCTATGCACGCGGTGCGGATGAAGTGATTCTGGCCGGTGCATTTGGCGGGGAACGCACTGACCATACATTCCTGCATCTTGCCATGGCAACGGCGCAGGCTGCCGCGGGGAAGCGTATTTTTTTGACCAGCGGCCATGAGGAGGCAACACCGCTCACCAGTGGTGCAACAGTTTTTGATCTGCCCGATGGCGCCCTGTTTAGTATTCTGGGGTTTGATACATTGACCGGATTGTCAATTTCCGGCGCGCAATGGCCGCTGAATGATGTTTGCGTGCCGTTTGGCTCTTCTTTAACGCTCTCAAATAGAGTAAAAGGAGAACTGACTGTGACCTTGAGTTCCGGAGCGGCAGTGCTGCTTGCATCGCCCGATGACAGATCAGGCGCAGATCAGGCCGGCGTTTAACAGCGGTAATATTCGGAATATAAAAACCTGTAAATTGTTTTGATAGCCTTAATCTTCTTTTTGCTCTAATATGCGCAAGAATATGGCAGCGAGTAGTTTTAACGGGAGTTAAATCAGATGAAATCACGTTTATCTATTATGGCGGTAACAGCAGTGCTCGCGTTTTCGACAGCTGCCTGTACAACGGCTGAACAGCGCACTGCCGGCTATGGTGTGGGCGGCGCAGCACTTGGCGCGCTGGCCGGTGGTGCCATTGGCGGTAATGGCCGCGGCGCTCTGACCGGTGCTGCAATCGGTGCGGTTGCCGGTACGCTGGTTGGTGCAGCGCAGACCCGCAATGGTGTTCAATATTGCCGCTACCGTGATAATTACGGACGCATTTATGAAGCACCTTGTAACTGATCAGGTGTTTATCCGGGATTGAAGAGCAGGCCGGTTTCCGGCCTGTTTTTCTATATTCCGCTTGTGTTTGATATTTTATCAAGGAGCAGGAATTTTGCCGTGAGGGTTCCCGTTTGCTGCAATATGCAGTAACAAGCGCACTATGTTCGTGCCTGTGAAGGTAAAGGCATGTGCGGTTTTCTTCGGGTTCTCAAGTCAGAGTATATATTATGGCTCCACCTCTTCTTCGTCTTGACCAGATCAGCCTGACATTTGGCGGTACGCCATTGCTTGAAGATGCAGGCCTGTCGATTGGTGAGGGAGAGCGTATTGCGCTGGTCGGGCGCAATGGCTCCGGTAAATCCACCTTGCTGAAAATTGCTGCCGGCATGGTTGAGCCAAGCAGCGGTGAGGTTTTTCGCCATCCGTCCGCTACCATTCGCTATCTGGCGCAAACGCCAGATATGGAAGGCTTTGCCACTGTGCGCGCTTATGTGGAGGCCGGGCTTGGGCCGGCCGATGACCCCTATCGTGTTGCATATTTGCTGGAAAATCTCGGCCTGAGCGGAGATGAGACGCCTCAGCAACTTTCAGGCGGTGAGGCGCGCCGTGCGGCTTTGGCGCGGGTTATTGCCCCGCAGCCTGATGTTTTGTTGCTGGATGAGCCGACAAACCATCTTGATCTGGCAACCATTGAATGGCTGGAACAGGAACTGCGCCAGATTCGCTCGGCAATTGTGCTGATTTCTCATGACCGGCGCTTTCTGGAAAATGTCAGCCGCTCAACCATCTGGCTTGATCGTGGCGTGACACGCCGGATTGAACAGGGCTTTGCGCATTTTGAAGAATGGCGTGATAAAATTCTGGAAGAAGAGGAGCGCGATCATCAAAAGCTTGGCCGTCAGATTGCCCGGGAAGAGCACTGGCTGCGCTATGGGGTAACCGCACGGCGCAAGCGCAATATGCGCCGCCTTGGCGAGTTGAATGCCATGCGTCAGGAGTTTCGCACGCATCGCCATGCGCAAGGCGTGGCCGCGTTGCAGGCCAGTGATGTGAAGGAATCCGGCAAGCTGGTGATCGAAGCTGATAAAATCAGCAAGGCCTATGATGATCGTGTGCTGGTGAAAGATTTTTCCATTCGTGTTCATCGCGGTGATCGTATTGGGCTTGTGGGGCCGAATGGTGCGGGTAAAACCACGCTGCTTTCCATGCTGACCGGCAAGCTTGAGCCGGATTCAGGCACAATCCGTCTTGGTGTTAATCTGGAATTTGCCGAGCTTGATCAAAAGCGAGCGCTTGATCCGGATGAAACGCTTGCCCATTATCTGACTGACGGGCGCGGTGAATCTCTGGTGGTTAATGGCGAGCAGCGCCATGTTGTATCTTATATGAAGGATTTCCTGTTTCAGCCGGAGCAGGCGCGAACACCTATTCGTGAATTATCAGGCGGTGAGCGTGCGCGGCTGATGCTGGCGCGGGTATTGTCGCGCCCTGCCAATTTGTTGATTCTGGACGAACCGACCAATGATCTGGATATGGAGACGCTGGATTTGTTGCAGGAACTGGTAGGCGGTTTTACCGGCACAGTTATTCTGGTGAGCCATGACCGTGATTTTCTTGACCGGACTGTCACATCGGTGATTGCGCCGGAAGGAGACGGGCGCTGGCTGCAATATGCCGGCGGTTATTCGGATATGATGGCGCAGCGCAAGGAAACCGCATTTGTGCGCCGTCAGAACAGGCCGGTGTCTGCCAGCCGCAGTGATGAGGCAGAAACCGCGGCAGCGCCCAAACGTGAAGAAAAACGCAGGCTCTCCTATAAGCAGAAATTTGCACTGGAGACATTGCCGGCAAAAATGGAAAAGCTGGCGGCTGAAATTGCAGTGCTTGAAGCAAAAATGGCTGATCCGGCGCTTTATACCAAAGATCCCGGACAATTTGCCAAAATAGCTGAGGAACTTGAAAAAAAACGCAGCGAAAATGAATCTTGTGAAGAAGAATGGCTGGAACTGGAAATGCTGCGCGAGGAAATTGAGGGCTGAACACTTTTTATGCTGCGCCTGCTTTCGGCCAGAGCAGGCGGCTTTCTAATAAGGATCAATAAAATTTCAGCGGTTTTGTTAAAAGCTGAAGCGCCCTATGTGAGGTTTTTTATATATTTTTTACGCCGGAAAAATCAAATTGGTATATTCCGGCTCCGGTAAAGGCTGCCTGACCCTGCTGAAAAATCTCTTATTTTAATACGGTATGCCGAAATATTGATGATTTGGCAGAGTTTTATCTGGCCAAGTGGCGCAAATTCCCCTAAACCTTTTCAAAGATAGATGTATTATGTAAATTATCTATAATTTTACAGAAGGAGCTCTTCATGTCTCTCGCACATGCAGTTCGTCAACCGGCATTCAGCCCACTTAATCTCGCAGAGCGCAGCGCGGCCATGAAGCTGCTTGCTGTTATTTCCGGTACAATGATTCTTGCGCTTACTTCGCAGATTACTGTGCCAATGTTGCCGGTACCAATCACGCTGCAGACACTGATCGTGCCGTTGATCGGCGCACTTTATGGCTGGCGCTTTGGTATGCTTACCGTGCTGGCATGGCTTGGCGAGGCGGCTATGGGCATGCCTGTTCTGGCGGGCGGCAACGGCACTCTGGCAGCTTTTTCCGGCCCTACAGCGGGCTATCTGTTTGCCTTTCCGGTTATTGCCGCTCTCACAGGCTTGCTGGCTGAACGCGGCTGGAACGGCAGCAGCCTGCCAAAAGCCTTTGTGGCTTTCCTGATTGCCAATATTCTGGCTTTGGTTCTCGGAGCTGCCTGGTTAAGTTTGACGATTGGCGCAGAAAAGGCCATTCTTGTTGGTGTTATGCCATTTCTGATTGGCGGGTTGATCAAATCTGCCCTTGGCGCTGCCATTCTCAAAGCCTCTTTCCGTAAAGACGCTTGATTTCTATCTTGTAGTAATAAGCGCGAACACATTTTCGCAGGCTTATACATTTGCAAGGCCGGTGCATTTGTTATGATGCGCCGGCCTTTGCTGTATAGACCGGTTTTTGTTGTATAAAACGACCCTGGCATCGTCGCATCATGCGCTGGTCATAAACAGGCTATAATCGGGGTTATATTAGGATCGCAGTGCAAAATAAACCTGCCGGCGCCATTCCGGTTTCAGCTTTTTTGCAGTAGCGTGCCTGAAAGCATTTTGAGCACAGGGTGTGCAACAGCTTTGCGCATTTATTGTGCAGCTATAATGCGGGGGAAATCAGAGCGTTTCACCGCTCTTGTAAAAAACAAAATGCTCGAAACTGGTTTCAGCCCGTGCAATCATTTTGCCCTGAAACGAAACAGGATCAGATTGAGACGAGAGAACAATATGGCGCAGCAGAATGTTATGATGGGTACGGAATATGATCCCAACCGGCTCTCCAGCCCGCGAATGGTTGTGATGATCATGGTCATTTTTCTGTTGCTGGCGGCATTTCTGGCGCTGGTTCTGATAAGGCAGATACACAGTTTTTTCATCACCAATCCAGGCCTTAACGGCTTAATTCTTGGTGTATTGCTGGTTGGTATCTTACTTGCTTTTGTGCAGGTTCTGCGTCTTATACCGGAAATCCGCTGGGTTAATTCCTTTCGTGAAGGGGATGACGGGGCAAATGATCCGGTTTTGCTTGCGCCGATGCGTGCCATGATCGGCCGGCGCCAGTCTATGGCGCTTTCAGCATCATCCATGCGCTCCATTCTGGATTCCATCGCCACCCGCCTTGATGAAAGCCGGGACATATCACGCTATCTGATCGGGCTTCTGGTTTTTCTTGGTCTGCTTGGCACTTTCTGGGGCTTGCTGGAAACTATCGGCTCTATCGGCCATACTATCCAGTCTCTTGATCCCAAATCCGGCGATACCGGCAGCGTATTGGATTCCTTAAAAAGCGGCTTACAGGCACCTTTAAGCGGTATGGGGACCGCTTTTTCCTCATCGCTTTTTGGCTTGTCCGGCTCATTGATCCTCGGTTTCCTTGATTTGCAATCAGGGCGCGCGCAAAACCGTTTTTATACAGAGCTGGAAAACTGGCTTTCATCTGTAACGGATCTTAATTCCGATATGCCGGTTAATACGGAATATAACAGTTCTGCCCTGGAGGAAATTCGTCTATTCTCAGACCGGTTGCAGACCATGCAGGATAATGGTGGCGCCAATGCCCGTACCACGGCAGCACTTGCCAATCTTGCAGATGGCGTGCAGGCACTGGTAAAAACCATGCGCCATGATCAGCAAACCATGAGTGATTGGGTGGACCGGCAGGCGGAAGAACAAAAAGCCCTGCGTCAGGCTGTTGAACAGCTTAATTCTCTTCTCTCCGCTTCCAGACGCGAACAATAGGCGGCAGCCATGGCTTTATCACGCAATCGCCGTCATGAACGGCACATTGATTACTGGCCGGGCTTTGTGGATGCCCTATCCACATTATTGCTGGCCATTATGTTTTTGCTCTCTGTTTTTGTACTGGCGCAGTTTCTGCTCTCACAGGAAGTCAATAATAAAGATTCGGTGCTTAACCGGCTTAACAACCAGATCAATGAGCTGACGGAGCTCCTGTCGCTGGAGCGCAGCAAGGGGCAGGATATGGAAGATACGCTTGCCGGTCTTCAGGCCTCGCTGGCTGCGGCAGAAAATGAGAAATCACGCTTGCAAAGCCTGCTCTCTTCTGCGGGCAGCGGTGCAGCCGCCGAAAAACGTGCGGGCGAACTTTCTGCTTCACTGGAGGCTGAAAAACAGGTCAGCGCCCGTGCCTTGTCACAAGTGGAGCTGCTCAACCAGCAAATTGCGGCATTGCGCCGTCAGATCGGGGCGCTTGAAGATGCGCTTAATGCCTCTGAGGCGCGTGACCGCGAATCCAATGCCAAAATTGCTGACCTTGGCAAAAGGCTGAATGTGGCACTTGCCCAGCGTGTGCAGGAACTTAACCGCTACCGGTCTGATTTCTTTGGTCGTCTGCGTGAGATTCTTTCAGATCGTGAAAATATCCGCATTGTCGGCGACCGTTTCGTGTTCCAATCGGAAGTGTTATTTCCAACCGGTTCTGCCGAGATTAACAGCCAGGGTCTCATTGATATGAAAAAACTGGCTGATGCAGTGGTTGAGCTGAATAAAGAAATACCTGAGGATATCAACTGGGTGCTGCGTGTGGATGGCCATACGGATAATGTGCCGCTGTCCGGCACAGGGCGTTATCGCGATAACTGGGAGCTGTCCTCCGCCCGCGCAACAGCCGTGGTCAAATTTCTTATTGCCAACGGCGTGCCGGCCAACCGGCTGGTTGCTGCCGGGTTTGGTGAATTTCAGCCGCTGGAGGCAGATGACAGCGCCGATGCCCGCAGCCGCAACCGGCGCATTGAGTTGAAACTGACCGAAAAATAATAAACAGGCCCCGCCTTGCGCGGGGCTTTATCTTTATTAAGCTGTTTTTTCCGGGATTTGCAGAATTTATCAGCTTTGCGCCTGCGCAAATTGCAGGCTGGACAAACGCGCATAAATCCCGCCGGCACGGCTCAAGGCGGCATGGGTGCCCTGTTCCGCAATTCGTCCCTGATCCATGACCAAAATATGGTCAGCTTTCAACACTGTTGCCAGGCGATGCGCAATCACCAGTGTGGTGCGCCCCTGCATCAAATTTTCCAGTGCCTTTTGCACCAGCGATTCACTTTGTGCATCCAGTGCGGATGTAGCCTCATCCAGAAGCAGTACCGGCGCATTGCGCAAAATAGCACGCGCAATGGCAATGCGCTGGCGCTGTCCGCCGGAGAGCATCACACCGCGCTCGCCAACCTGTGCATCATAACCGCCCTCCAGCGCCATAATAAACTCATGCGCCTGTGCGGCTCTGGCTGCAGCCTCAATTTCCTGCGGGCTTGCCTGTGGCTTTCCAAAAGCAATATTCTCGCGGATGCTTGCTGCAAAAATTGTTACATCCTGCGGAACAAGCGCAATATTGTTACGCAAATCCTCAAGCGATAATTGCCGCAGATCCATATCATCCAGCAAGATTTTACCTTTTTGCGGGTCATAATAACGCAGCAATAAGGCAATCAGCGTTGATTTGCCCGCGCCGGACGCTCCTACAATCGCCACGGTTTTACCCGGCTCAATCACAAAGCTCACATCATGCAATGCCTGTTTGTCCGGCCTTGCCGGATAGGAAAATTCCACATGTGAAAACGCAACACGGCCTTGCAGCCGTGAAAATTGCAAAGGCATTGCGGGAGAGGCGATTGCGGTTTTTTCATCAAGAAGCTCTATCAGCCGCTCGGCCGCACCGGCAGCCTGTGCCAGTTCTGCCCACACTTCCGACAAGGCGCCAAGCGAACCCGCAGCCACCACGGCATAGATGAGAAACTGTCCCAATGTGCCGGCAGACATATGCCCGCTCATCACATCATGAGAGCCAAACCACAAAACGGCGATAACACTGGAAAAGACGATAAAAATTGCAAAGGCTGTAAGAACTGAGCGGGCAAAAATTGATTGCTGTGCAGCATTATAGGCATCATCAACGGCGCGGGCATAGGCGGCAATTGCGCGGTTTTCATGGGTGAATGCCTGCACTGTTCTTATAGCGGCAATTTTTTCTCCGGCATAGGCTGTTGCCAGTGCCAGTTCATCTTGTGCGCGGCGTGCGCGGCGGCGTACAGAGCGGCCAAAGGCCATCAGCGGCAACACCACCAGCGGAATTGCGGCAAGTACCAGAGCTGATAATTTGGGGCTGGTAACCACCATCATCACCACAGCGCCGATGACGAGAATCAGATTGCGCAAAGCGATAGAAGCAGTTGCCCCTACAGCGGATTTGACCTGTACTGTATCAGCTGTCAGGCGGGAGACAATCTCACCTGATTGCACCTCATCAAAAAATGAGGCTGACAAACGGGTAATATGGGCAAAAACATCGCGTCGCAGATCAGCAACAATGCGCTCGCCAAGGGTGATAACAAAATAATAGCGCGCGGCAGAAGCCAGAGCCAAGATGCCCGCCAGCACCATGAGCGCCGCAAAAGATGTGTTGATAAAGCGGCTATCGGCAATATTGAGGCCATTATCCAGCATATGGCGCACTGCAACCGGTAACACCAGTGTGGAAAGCGCAGCAAGAACCAGCGCAATCAGCGCACCGGCCACAGAACCGCGATAGCGACCGATATAGGGAAAGATTCGCGCCAGCGGTTTGAGCGACCGGCGTTGTTTTTTGGCGTTTTCGGTATCCGGAAGTGCTTTGTTTTGTGAAATCGTCACTGTCATTCTGCTTACTTGCGATATTGCGCCCTTGTTATTAGCCGTTGCCTGATGTATAGGCTCACCAACCCTTTTGGAAGCCGTAGCCGTAGTGCCTGCAGCTTCAATGAGACAAGTGGGCGTATCTGCCGCAGTTCTGGCAATGACCGGAGCGTGGCAACCATGCCATAAACCTTTCAGGAAGCTGACTATGAAAGCAGACATTCATCCAGATTACCACACCATCAAAGTTGTTATGACTGATGGCACTGAATATTTCACCCGCTCAACCTGGGGCAAAGAAGGCGATACCATGAATCTTGATATCGATCCTTTGAGCCATCCGGCATGGACCGGCGGCAATCAGCAGATTGTTGATCGTGGCGGCCGTGTCTCCAAGTTCAAAAATCGCTTCGGCAATCTGGGTATCTGATCCCGGTACCGTATCAACCGGTTATTATAAAAAGCGCCGCTATGCGGCGTTTTTTTATTCCGCGTCTTTGAGGCATCTAGGCCTGAAAATTTTCAAAAATACCGGCAACAAATAACAAACCCCGGCAAGACAGATTGCCGGGGTTTGTTATTTTATTCATGCAAAGAATCATACGCTCAATTTGGCCAGCACTTCTTCACTGACCTCAAAATTGGCATAGACATTCTGCACATCATCATCGTCTTCCAGTGTTGAAATCAGGCGCAGAACGGATTGCGCCTTTTCTTCATCCACAGGGGCGGTTGTCTGCGGCTTCCAGATGGTTTTAATCGATTCGGCCTCGCCAAGCGCAGCTTCAAGCGCCTTGGAAACCTCTCCCACATCTTCAAAGGCACAGATAATAACATGGCCGTCCTCGTCAGACTGCACATCATCGGCGCCCGCCTCAATTGCGGCTTCCATCACGCTATCGGCATCACCAGCCTGCGGCTTGTAGACAATTTCACCAATGCGCGAGAACATGAAGCCAACCGAGCCGGTTTCGCCCAATGCGCCGCCTGACTTGGTGAAAGCTGCACGCACATTTGAGGCTGTGCGGTTGCGATTATCCGTCAGGGCTTCAACAATAACAGCCACACCGCCCGGACCGTAGCCTTCATAGCGCACTTCATCATAATTCTCAGAATCCGAGCCGGATGCCTTTTTGATCGCGCGTTCAATATTATCCTTTGGCATGGATTGCGCTTTTGCATTCTGGATTGCCAGACGCAGGCGTGCATTCATTGCCGGATCAGGCAAGCCCTGTTTTGCCGCCACGGTAATTTCACGAGCAAGCTTGGAGAACATTTTTGAGCGCACGGCATCCTGTCTGCCCTTGCGATGCATAATATTTTTAAACTGTGAATGGCCGGCCATAGCACCCCTATTCAGGTTTTGACGCGGTTTTCTGTCTCAAATCAAAAACCGCTCTATCTTTTATTTTAACGCAGTTGCGGACGAAAAAACCGGTTCCGCTTTGTCTGGAAAATTATAAAAACGGAGCCGGGATTAAATATGCTCTGCAATATAAATGCTGCATTCGCATTCATCCCTGCGGAATGTGCGCTTTATACGGAAAACAGCGCCCCGCGTCCAGCCACGCAGCATCATGACTATTTGCTTAAATGCATAATATCTTTTTTTATCCCGCCGGAACAGCTTTTTAACTTTTTTGCTGCGAGCGAACCGGCAACCAAGCCTGAAATGAAAAAATATGCCGGCTCTGGACACAGCCGTTTCTGGGCTTTATCTATGCACAATCATGGGCATAGTGATATATATCCTAGTGATGCCCGTCAAAACGGATATTGATCGACGTGACCACACAGCCAGCCTCCCGACAACAAAAAAGCGATACGATAGCCGCGCAAATCAGCCGCGTCCTGTCGCAACGCATCATTGCCGGTGAGCTGGAGCCCGGCGCAAAATTGCGACAAGATCATATTGCCGATGAATTTGGCACCAGTCATGTGCCGGTACGTGAGGCTTTCCGCCGTCTTGAAGCACAGGGCCTTGCCGTATCCGAACCGCGCCGCGGTGTGCGTGTTGCCTCTTTTTCCCTGCAGGAGATCCGCGAAGTGGCGGAAATGCGTGCAGCCCTTGAAGTGCTGGCACTGCGCCATGCCGCACCGCATCTGACGCGCGCCATCCTTGATGAGGCAGAAGAGGCCACCTATGCCGGTGATAATTCCCGCGATGTGCGTTCATGGGAAGCTGCCAACCGCAAATTTCACCGTCTGCTGATTACGCCTTGTGCCATGCCACGGCTTCTGGCCACTATTGATGATCTTCATGATGCCAGTGCCCGTTTTTTGTTCATGTCCTGGCGAGCAGATTGGGAAACACGCACCGATCATGATCATTTAGCTATACTTGCGGCATTACGTGAGGGGGATATTGATCAGGCGGCCAATATTCTCACGCGCCATGTGCAATGGATTGGCCGCAAACCTGTTACCAGCCCTTCCGGCAAGGTGCGGGATACTTTCGCAATTGTCGGGTGAGTTCCGCTTACCGGCAGTTTATATGCTGCAGTGTTTTGCGGGAAAATTCTCAGACTATAAATTCGGGGCTAAGATAAAAGATTTCTGAACTGAAATATGTTCCTGTTTTTTATTCTGACAGGCATACAGAGAAAATTGAAAGGGAGCGCGGGGCTCCCTTTCTGTCTGACCGGTATATGTTACTCCATTCCCAGCGCTTCCATATAAAGCTGGATCATCGCCTCTTCTTCCTGGCGCTCATGCGCTTCCTTTTTGCGCAGGCGAATGATGGTGCGCACGGCCTTGGTGTCAAAGCCGGAGCCTTTCAGCTCTGCAAAGACCTCTTTAATATCATCAGAAATGGTCTTTTTTTCTTCTTCCAGACGCTCAATACGTTCAATAAAGGCACGTAGCTGGCCAACTGCGATGGACTGGGCGCTGTCGCCGGTAATATTGTCGCTCAATATCATTCTCCGATTATAGACAAGCCATACGAAATGCTGTGCGAGTCGCAGGCCTTTAAAAAGATGATTCTGGTTGCATCACATGCAGGGCATGGTCAAGCAGCGGGTTGGGGGCATTTCTCACGATTTTATTTAAAAAGCAGAAATGCCCTGACAATTTTGAAAAATACAATAATGGGCAAGCTGTAAGATACTGGTTAAAATATCTGCAATAATTGCTTCTCAGGCGAAGAATTATGATTGCCGCATTCAACACCAGATAAATTACCGCTGTTTTATATATGATCAGCTTTTTTGGCCGCAAAATCTGCCAATTGCTCAGCACTTGCCGGTGTCTGATATTTTTGCCGCCATTCTTCATAAGGCATGCCGTAGATTTCTGCACGTGCCTGTTCTTTGGTCATGGATATGCCGCCATGACCGGCGGCTTCCTGAAACCAGTTGGACAGGCAATTGCGGCAAAACCCGGCAAGATTCATCATATCAATATTTTGCACATCTGGGCGGCTGCGCAAATGCTCCACCAGTTTGCGAAATGCCGCCGCCTCAAACTCAATGCGCTGGCGGTCAGTCATATTGTTTATTTGTTCCATGAACTTCTCCTGCAAATCATAGTGGCTCAACAGGGCCGGTTCGTGAGCCGTAACGGCAGATATCGTGAATTCCATCCAGATTATTGACAGAACAGAGCATTGGGGCAAGGCGCTGCGCCCATTCCGCAACACCTTCAGGTGTGGCAATGAGATCTTGTCGCACCTCAATCAGCACATTGGCGTAGCCTTTGGCCGTGCAATGGCGAAACAGCGTATCATTGCGCAAGGCGCCGTCATAGGGCTCATTATCCCCAACAATAAGCTTATCATCCTGCCGCAACATGGAGAGAAACAGGGCAACGCCGCGGTCATCCTTGTCCCAGAGCAGGGCAATATGCCAGGGACGCGGCGTGGTTTTCCAAACCGGCGTGTAAGAATGAACAGAGACCACAAATGGCGCCTTGCCGCTTGCCGCAGCCACGGCGCCGCAGGCCTCGCTGACAGCATGGTGATAGGGGCGATAGAAACGGTTTAGCCGGTTTTCCCGCTCGCTCTCATCCATCGGATAATTTGCAGGAATAATCTCGCCATCAGAAAGCTGCATGATCAAAGTCGGATCATCCTCACCGCGGTTCGGATCAATCAGCAAACGTGAGAAACCGCCAAGCACTGCCGGAGCATCAAGTTTCTGCGCAATTTGGCGGGTGAGCATCTCCACGCCGATATCATAGGCGATATGGCGTTCAAAAACCTGTTGTTTCAACCCTAATGTACCATATTCCTGTGGTACGGCGCGGCTGGCATGGTCGGCAATCAGCAACAGGCCCTGTGCCGGATTACCGTTAATTATTTCAAAAGGGGAAAAATCTGTCATCCCGCCTCCCTCATTCACCAGTGATGCAGATATAAACAGACTGCATAAAATTGCGAGCAATTTATATGAAGAGGGCATAAGCTTAAAAGTGCTGCACAAAGAAGGCTGGCCTCTTTGTTAGCTGTGCGCTATAGACAAAGTGCTTCTTAAATCGATTTGACCGATGAGGGAGCAAAACCGGTTAAATTCATGACACAGGGTGTATTTTTCTCAGCCTTGGTTGGCTCGGACAGAGAGAATTTGCGCCGCCCTGATGACAGTGAGACGATCTATCTTGTCAAAAAGATTGTTTGCAGCGGAAAACTGCTTGCAGCCTCTTGAGTCTGCCTGCAACTTGCGTGAATTATGCAATTTCGGGATATCCTGCTTTCCTGATAAGAGAGCAATCCTGATCTGATTGTTACCAGCACTGCGTTTATTTGGTTTCATCAGCGCATTATCACCGCCAAAACATGCCAAACGGCTCTGGGCTATGAATAATGCGTAAAAACAAAAATTTAGAGTATTTCATCCTTTTCACAAAAGACTAAGATACTCTAAAATCCTGACACTCCGGTGAGACGAATAATCGTTACACCATGCTGTCATATATAAACAGTACCGTGCGCTGAAAGGTTCTGGCGGATGCGTCTTTATTCTACACTGTCATATTTTCTGGTTCTTGTTTCGGTTACACTCTTTTCTGTTGGCTTTTCGGTGCCGGAGGCGCGCGCTGATTTCCGGGTTTGCAATTCAACGCAAAATCTTATCGGCGTTGCAATCGGCTATCGCGCAAAGAGCGGATGGATAACAGAAGGGTGGTGGCATATTAACGGCTCCAGCTGCAAAACCCTGATCGAGGGGCCGCTGACATCGCGTTATTATTATGTCTATGCCGAGGATTCAGAGGGCGGTGGCCGCTGGGACGGCAAGATTAATATGTGTGTGGCCGAGAATGAATTTAAGATCAATGGCGTGAATGACTGTTTTGCCCGCGGTTATCAGCGCGCCGGTTTTCAGGAATATGATACGGGCGAACAATCAAGCTGGATGGTGCAGCTTACGGATGAGGCACCGGAAGGCACCGCCACTGTGACAGGAACCAATCATCAATGAGACGTGCGCGTAAGGTAAAAATTCTCGCAACACTTGGGCCCGCATCTTCGGAAGAAGCGGTTATTGAAAAATTATTTGAGGCCGGTGCGGATGTTTTCCGTATCAATATGAGCCATGCGGATCATGATTTGATGCGCGAATTGGTGCGCCGTATTCGTAATGTCGAGCGTAAACTTGGCCGCCCGATCGGTATTCTTGCTGATCTGCAAGGCCCAAAACTGCGTGTTGGCAAATTTAAGGATGGCAAGGTTGAACTGGAGCCGGGGCAGAGTTTTACGCTGGATGATGATGAAACAGCAGGCGATGAAACCCGTGTTTATCTTCCGCATCCTGAAATTTTGCAGGCCGTGCAGCCAGGTGACCGCCTGCTCATTGATGATGGCCGCCTGACATTGCAGGCTGAAGCCTGTGATGGCAAATCCATTCGCACCAAGGTTATTTCCGGAACCAGAATTTCCGACCGCAAGGGCGTGAGCCTGCCGGATACAACATTGCCGGTGGGCGCGCTGACAGAAAAAGACCGCCGCGATCTTGATGCTGTCTTGCAGGAAGAAATTGACTGGTTGGCACTCTCCTTTATTCAGCGGCCGGAAGATCTGGCGGAAGTGCGCAAAATTGCCCGCGGCCGCGTGGCGTTAATGTCCAAGATTGAAAAGCCGCAGGCCGTGACCCGCCTTGATGAAATTATTGAATTGTCCGATGCGCTGATGGTTGCCCGCGGTGATCTGGGTGTGGAAATGCCGCTGGAAAGTGTGCCCGGCATTCAAAAACAGATTGTGCGCGCCTGCCGCAAGGCCGGCAAACCGGTTGTGGTTGCAACCCAGATGCTGGAATCAATGATTTCTGCTCCGGTGCCCACCCGTGCGGAGGTGTCGGATGTGGCAACTGCCGTATTTGATGGTGCGGATGCGGTGATGTTATCAGCCGAATCGGCTGCCGGTGATTATCCGGTTGAAGCGGTTTCAACCATGGCGCGGATTGCAGAAAAAGTTGAGCGGGATCCGAATTATCCCTCGATCATCAATAATCAGCGTTCCGAACCGGAAGCAACCGGTGCGGATGCGGTATCTCTGGCTGCCCGTCAGATTGCCACCACGCTCAATCTCTCCGCGATTGTGTGCTACACGGCTTCCGGTACAACCGGCCTCAGAGCCTCGCGTGAACGGCCGATGACGCCCATTATCGCACTCTCACCCGTTGCACAGACCGCACGGCGCTTGTCGGTGGCATGGGGGCTGCATTGCGTGGTAACAGATGATGCCCATGATCTGGAGGATGTGGTTAACCGCGCCTGCAATATCACCTATCAGGAAGGTTTCGGAAAACCGGGAGATCGTGTCATCATTACGGTTGGCGTCCCGCTCAGAACGCCGGGCAATACCAATATGCTGCGTATTGCCTATATCGGCATGGACGGCCTGACAGGAATCTGACTGCTTTTAATGAATTATGTGAACAATCCCTGCTGTTTAGCGGGGATTGTTCTTATCAGATACTCTGTTTGTTATTTCAGATGGCGGTATCGCTTTGCGCTTCTGTGAGCTTGAGCATCTCATCCTGCGCTTCTTTCATCATCGGATAAAAGCTCAAAGCCTGTTTATAAAGGATCAAGGCGGCTTTGCTTTTGCCGGTTTCGCGCAGTAAGGTCGCATAATTGACCAAAATATCAAAATTGCGCGGCTCCAGAATCATCGCCTGACGGATATCTTTAAGTGCAGATGTCAGTTCGTTGCGGCGCAGATGCAGCCTTGCCCTCAACTGCCACACCGTGGCATTGTTTGGGCGCTGCGCCATAACCTCATCAATAAAATCCTGAGCCTCGGCATATCGCGCTTGATTCAGCGCCGTTTCTGCCCAGCGCAGCATCAGATCAAGACTGTCGCTGCCGGTGCGGGCAAAGCTCTGTCGTAAACGGCTTGCGAGCTTATGCGATTTTTCTGCCGAGGTTGTTTTGCGCAATTGTTCAAAAAGTTCGTCTTGTTCCCTGATGCGGATTTCTGCAAGCGTCCCTGCCGTCTCCACTTCAGGATTGCGGGTTTTTTCCGGCGTTTTTTGTGCGTCTGTTTTCGCTGTTGTTGATTTCAGCGGCACAGGCTTTGCCGCATCAGGAATAGTGATTGCCGGCGGCATAGGTTGTAATGGGGGTTGTGACGGGGGGTGTAACGGTACATTTTCGGTATTTTCCGCAGCATTTTGTGCAAATGCAAAACCCGTACAGGCCGATATTGCCAGCACTGTTATCAAGGACAAGAAGAGAGAGGCGCCGTTGTTTTTCATGCCATTATTATAGTGTCAAAGACGGCTGATAAAAGGCAAAAAACAGCGCCGGTAAATCAATACCGGCGCTGTTTGAAACTTTTCAACCATGCTGTTATGCACTTGGCTTAAAGCCAGGCACCGCCTAATTCATTAACCCTGACGGGCTTTAAAGCGAGGAGCAGTTTTGTTGATAATATAAACGCGGCCCTTACGACGAACGAGCTGGCAGTCACGATGACGGCCTTTAAGCGCTTTAAGCGAATTCTTGATCTTCATAGTACTCACCAATTGTTGGCCCTTGCGGGGCATATTCCTGAAACGTGTCTCATCTCAAAAGAAACGCCGCGCCCGTTCCAGCTCTTTGTTTCTCAACATGCCTTATCTCCCAAACCGGTTCCCGTATCTGGGAGCATATTTCCGGACGAGCCAAAGAGCACGCTTGAATGGTTGTGGCGAGATAGCCGGTGAATGGGGCAATTGTCAACCTTTGATGCGAAAAGAACCCGTTAAACAATGTTATTTTTCACTTTTTATGCGTGTGACATGCCCCATTTTACGCCCTGGCCTTGCCTCTGCCTTGCCATAGAGATGCAGCACCGCATCCGATTCTGCCAGAATCGCAGGAACCTGTAACACATCATCACCGATCAGGTTCTGCATCACACAATCGCTATGGCGGCGTGTATCGCCAAGAGGCAAACCGGCAACAGCACGAATATGCTGCTCAAACTGCGAAACGGCACAGGCCGCCTCTGTCCAATGGCCGGAATTATGGACACGCGGCGCAAACTCATTGGCTATGACCGAGCCGTCATCCAGCACAAAAAATTCAAAACCGAGAACCCCGACATAATCCAGTGCATGAAGCAGCTTATGTGCAGCCCGCGCACAGGCAACGGCTGTGTCAGTGCTGATAGCGGCCGGAACGGCGGATGTGTCAAGAATGCCGTTTTTGTGTATATTTTCCGTAATGTCATAAAGGCGCACATTGCCCGCCTTATCACGGGCGGCAATCACCGAGACTTCGCGCGTAAATTCTACAAAACCTTCCAGAATCGCCGGTGCGTTCCTGATTGTGCCAACAGCCTGTGCGGCTGCTTCATTATCAAGGCCTGTAAGACGCACCTGCCCCTTGCCATCATAGCCAAAGCGGCGCGTTTTCAAAATGCCCCGTTCTCCCAGGGCGCTGAGGGCTGCGATGAGATCTTGCACATCATCAACAATGCGCCATGGCGCTGTTGCAATGCCGCTCTCATTGAGAAACTGCTTTTCAGCAACACGATCCTGCGATATTTCCAGCGCCAATGGCGGCGGATAGACGATAGTTTGTGTTGCCAGAAATTGTGCGGCTTCCACCGGCACATTTTCAAATTCATAAGTAACAACATCACAAGCCTCAGCCAGTGCCTGCAGGGCTGAGCGGTCATCATAGGCCGCGGTAATCTGGCGGTTAGCCACTTGTGCAGCGGGGCAATCTTCCTGCGGCTCCAGAATGATGGTTTTAAAACCAAGACGCGCCGCTGCCATAGCCAGCATGCGCCCAAGCTGCCCGCCGCCGATAATGCCGATTGTTGATCCTGCCTGCAGCATTTCAATCCTCATCTTTCGGGGTCAGGGCCACCGCGTCAGTCTGGCCTTGGCGATAGGCATCCAGACGATCTGCCAGCGGTTTGTCATGCAATGCCAGAACAGCGGCCGCCAGCAAAGCGGCATTGCTTGCACCGGCATTGCCAATTGCCAGTGTGCCTACAGGAATACCTGCAGGCATCTGCACAATGGAAAGCAGCGAATCCTGTCCGGACAAGGCTTTGGATTGCACCGGCACGCCAAAAACCGGCAGCGGTGTCATTGCCGCCACCATGCCGGGCAAATGGGCAGCGCCGCCTGCACCGGCGATAATCACCTGAAACCCCTGATCGCGTGCGGTTTTGGCAAATTCAACCATACGATCCGGCGTGCGATGCGCGGAAACAATGCGGGCATCATAGGCAATGCCAAGGTTATCCAGCACATGAGCGGCATGGCGCATGGTTGGCCAGTCTGACTGGCTGCCCATAATAATCGCGACTTTCGGAGCGGTGGAGCTGTGATCAGCCATAAAATATCCTGTCCTGTGCGTTTGCTGCAAAAATAACAAGTGTCAGCTTTTATATAAAAGCCGGTTCAGAATGATCCGGGGTTTTAAGAGATCAATAATCAGGCAATAATATCGGGTATGATCTTGTCTTCCAGTTTGGTGAGCTGATCCTTGATGGCCAGCTTTTTCTTTTTCATACGCTGAATGCTGAGCTGGTCGCAGCCCGTTTGCATCATGGCATTGATGGCAAGGTCAAAATCCGTGTGTTCCTGGCGTAATTTGGCAACGGAGAGGCGAATTTCAGCTTGTTCCTGATCGGCCATGGCATGTTCCATTTGATCTGTCTGTGAGGGAGAAATACCTGTGCCGGCACGCCCGCCTTAGCGGGTAACGGTTTTTCGGAAATGTGCCGGGTGGTTTATTCCGCTCTTTTTCATCTCTGCCCTAGCATAAAATTGCTAAAGTTGAAATGCGCCAATTATGAATTCGACATTGCTGAAAACTCATGTCAGACTGTCATTGTTTTGTCACAGTCCGGCTCAAAGCTGACAGGGCAAATGATAATGATGCGTAAGTACAAAGGAGAAGCAATAATGGCACTTGAATCCCATCTTGCCTCATTGGAAAAGAAGCATGATGCACTGGAGAAGGAAATTTCCGATGCCGCAGCATTGCCAGCTACCGATACGCTGACGATCACAGATCTTAAACGCAAAAAGCTTTATCTGAAGGAACAGATTGAAAAGCTTAAAAACCAGGTCACCCGACATTAAAACCTGTGCGCCTGTATCCCCTTACAAGCAGCAACAGACAGAACCGCCGGCAGGGCAGGCTCTGAGAGATGAGGTGCAGGCTGCGAGGCCGGCCCGCACCGGATTTATTATTTTATGCTCAATATCGTGATACATAGCGCGAGATCGTGATGCATAGTGCGGGCAGCCAATCGCTGCCAATAAACAAGTTCTGGCAATAAATCTGCCTGAGCATGATAATCGCGCATATTTATACCGGTTACAGGTCTTTTTCTTTGCCTTAATCTTTCTGCTCATCTTCAGCCTTGCTCTCTTGAGCGCTCTCAGAGCGCGGATCAAGCAAGACGCTTTCCTGTGTTGCAGGGCGCTCTGCAGCCATGCTCTGGAATTGTTCTTTTTCCGATGGCAGCGGTGAAGCACGCTTGCGTGAGCGCAGCATGGCATAACCGGCGATTGATAAATGCGACAAGGCTGTAATCAGAAACAATGCCGATGGCCATAAGGAGCTCATGGCCTGAGCGGCAATCAGTGGCCCGAGTATGGTGCCAAAACCATAAAGCAGCAGCAAACCGCCGGAGACCTTGACGAAAGTTTCCGGTGTGGCATGGTCATTGGCATGGGCAACCGCCACCGGATAAATCGCATAGGCCAATGCGCCGTAAGATGCGGTCATAATAAGAATGAGAGTGTCGCTTTTGGGGGCAGTCAGAAAAAGCAGAAAACCGGTAAAGGCCGCAGCACCGGCAACGCCGGCCATGACATAGCGGCGGTCAATACGATCTGAAAAGCGCCCGACAGGGATTTGCATGATTGCACCTGCGGCAATTGTAGCGCTGACCATGAGTGCAATTGTGGTGGTGCCGATGCCGCTGAGCGAGCCGAATACCGCACCAAGCGTGCCCCATGCGCCATTGGCGATGCCGATCAGGATAACGCTGACAAAGGCAACCGGAGAATTATTATAGAGTTTTTTCAGGTCGAGCTGCACTTCAGAAAGAGGGCGCGGGGATGAGGCCTTGGAAGCTGCCGTAGGCAGCAGGGAGAGGCAAAAAAAGATTGCGGCAATCATGAACAGCGATTCATCCCTGACATTGCCGGTGGTTACCAGCATTTGCCCGGTCATCACGGCTCCATAATTCACCATCATATAAAGGCCGAAAATGCTGCCACGTGTTTCATTGGTGGCTTTTTCATTGAGCCAGCTTTCAATCACCATAAATACGCCGGCCATCGCAAAACCTGTGCCTGCACGCAGGATTACCCAAATTGTCGCGTCAACCATGAGGCCTGTGAGCAGCACAATAACGGCGGCAGAAGAAGCAAAAAAGCCAAAAGCGCGCACATGTCCGGCACGGCGCACAAGACGGGGTGCCAAAATACAGCCTGCCACAAAACCGCCTGCCCAGGTGGTGCCGATCAGACCAAGGGCAGTGATTGAAAACCCTTCTACATTTCCGCGAAGCGGTAATAAAAGACCATGCAGGCCAGAGCCGATCAGCAAAAAAGCGGTGCCGCAGAGCAGTGCAAAAATCTGGACATAGGAACGAAACACGCGAAATCCTTCTTTTTAACAGCGCCGGACTTGTTTCTGCGGTTATTTGTCATGCCGCAGACTGTTTGCAAAAAAAAGCATATATCAAGCGCTCTTTATTGCAGGCAGAGGGTGACTGCTATGCTGACCTATCATGAAAAAGAGCGCAAGGCCTTGGTTTGGCTTGTTTATTATGTATGAAAATAAAAAGCCCCCTGTCTGACAGAAGACAGGGAGCCTGATATAAAAATTGCCGTTGTGTTACACAGTTTTTTGTAAGCTTATTGACGGCGAAGGCGCATTATGCAGCGAAGCTGAGGCAGTTAACCTGCGGCTTAAATCCGGAATAAGGCCTCTGCTGCTGCACGGCTGCGGCACCTGTCACTGCGGCCTGCTTCAAGACGGCGAATCTCTGCCTTGAGCATGGCAATGCGGTTATCTATCTCGGCGGCTGAAAGCAGGGTAACATCTTCACCGATATGGTGGCTGACAACTGGCGTGTCCTGGCTATCATTATCAAAGAACATGGCGTTTTCCTCACTTCCTGCGGCGCCCGGGGGCTCCAGCTTTCAATATGGTTCGCAATATTCGTGCTATACCGGCTCTTCTCATGCAGGCTGATATGTCACATAAGCTCTGAGCATCTCATAAACCTGCATTATTAGCGATATAGATTCTTATGAAATATAATTTTTCAGCATAATATGGCTAATCCATAAGAGGCGCCTATATTGAAAATCAGCAACCAATATCTGAACTGGCTATTCTAAGGAGCGGATATGACAACAGAACTTGCCTCCCAGATGACAGCTGTGGCCATTGAGCAGGCTGGCGCACCTTCCGTGCTTAAATTGGTGAAAAGATCTGTTCCGCATCCGGGAAAGGGCGAGATATTGATTCGGGTCAGGGCCGCGGGTGTTAACCGGCCGGATGTGCTGCAAAGGCAAGGGCACTATCCCCCGCCTGCCGGCGCATCGGATTTGCCGGGGCTGGAAGTTGCCGGTGATGTGGCCGCAATCGGCGCGGATGTGCAGCGTTATAAAGCGGGCGATGCGGTTACTGCCTTGCTGCCGGGGGGCGGTTATGCTGAATATGCTGTTGTTTGTGAGGGCAATGCCCTGCCGCTGCCATCAGGCTATGGCTATGTGGAGGCAGCGGCGCTGCCGGAAACATTATTTACCGTTTGGCACAATGTTGTGCAGCGCGGGCAGTTAAAGGCCGGGGAAACATTGCTGATTCACGGCGGCAGTTCCGGCATCGGCACCACGGCTATTCAGGTGGGCAAGGCGCTTGGTGCTATGGTGATTGTAACGGCCGGCTCAGCAGAAAAATGCTCTGCCTGTCTGAAAATCGGCGCTGATGTGGCCATTAATTACCGTGAACAGGATTTTGTGGAACAGGTGAAAGCGGCCACACATAATAAGGGTGCGGATGTTATTCTGGATATGGTGGGCGGCGATTATGTGGATCGCAATTATGATGCAGCGGCAATTGAAGGGCGCATTGTGCAGATTGCATTTCTCGGCGGCGCCAAGGCTAAAGCCAATTTTGCTAAGCTGATGACCAAGCGCCTGACCCATACCGGTTCCACATTGCGGGCTCGTGATGTGGCTTTCAAAACACAGATTGCTAAGGAGCTTGAAGCCAATATATGGCCGCTTCTTGCAAAGCGCACTATCGCCCCGGTGATGGATATGATTTATCCGCTGAAAGATGCCTGGCGTGCCCATCAACGCATGGAAGAGGGCAATCATATCGGCAAAATTGTATTGGATGTGGCATAAGTTTCAGGAATGAACTGAATTCTGGTGCAGTGATTTCTTGCTCATTGCAGAAAATTTGGTTATAGAGGGAGCGAATTCCCGGAAATTGTGGTTTACCCCACGTCCCGCGCTACCGGAGCGGGCGAACGAGAGGATTATATCATATGGCCACTCAGCTTCTTATGCCCAAGGCAACAGCCGTATGGCTTGTCGATAATACTGCTCTGTCCTTTGACCAGATTGCAACTTTCTGCAAGCTGCATGTTCTTGAAGTTAAAGCCATTGCTGATGGCGAGGCTGCGCAGGGCATTAAAGGCCTTGATCCCATTATTACAGGGCAGCTCTCCCGCGATGAGATTGCCCGCGGGGAAAAAGACCCGCAGCATCGCCTGAAATTATCCGAGCCAAAAGTGCGCGTGCCTGAAGCCAAGCGCAAGGGGCCGCGTTATACGCCTTTGTCCAAGCGTCAGGATCGCCCAAATGCCATTCTCTGGATTGTGCGCAATCATCCGGAGCTGAAGGATGCACAGATTTCACGCCTTGTCGGCACCACAAAATCGACCATTGAGCAAATCCGTGATCGCACGCATTGGAATTCTGCCAATCTGCAGCCGATGGATCCGGTGACATTGGGGCTTTGCTCGCAGATAGATCTGGATATTGAGGTTGAGCGCGCGGCGCGTAACCGTCCGGCAGAGCCGGAATCCGGAGATACATTGCTGCCGGCATCAGCCACGGAAAATCTGGACATTCATCACAATGATGAAGCAGAAGAGCTGGATGCCGATAAGGTCTTTGCCAAGCTTTCTTCCATGAAGGGGGCTGCGGAAAATGACGGCGACGATTTGTAAGGTCAGTTTGCCAGCTGTTTTTTAATAAAAGCCGCCGGAGAGTTTCCGGCGGCTTTTCTTTTGATCAGGCAGCTGGTTTGCCGGTTTGCGAACATGTGCCTATGCCGTGTTTGTTCAGGCAGTCGCGAATATCATCCAGTGTCTGCGGGTCTTCAATTGTTGCGGGCATTTTCCATGGTTCATGGTCAGCAATTTTCTGCATTGTAGAGCGCAGAATTTTGCCGGAGCGGGTCTTAGGCAATTTGTGCACTGTAAGCACGGTGCGCAATGCTGCCACAGGGCCGATCTGGTCACGTATCCGTTCCACACATTCTGCCTCAATATTGGCAGGAGGCTGGGAAACACCAGCCTTGAGAACGATAAAACCGCAGGGAATTTGCCCTTTCAATTTATCGGCAATGCCGATGACCGCGCATTCTGCCACCTGAGGATGGGCGGCAATCACCTCCTCCATGGCACCGGTAGACAGGCGGTGGCCTGCCACATTGATAATATCATCGGTACGGCTCATGATAAAAATATAGCCGTCCTCGTCCTTATAGCCCGCATCGGCAGATTTATAATAGCCTTTGAATTCTTCAAGATAGGCTTCATGGAAGCGTTGATCGGCCTGCCATAAAGTGGGCAGGCAGCCGGGCGGCAGCGGCAGCCTGATCACAATATTGCCAAGTGCGCCGGTTTTGGCCGGATTGCCTTTATCATCAAGCACCTGCACATCATAACCCGGCATTGGCACGCAGGTGGAGCCATGTTTGACAGGCAGCATGCCAAGGCCGCGGGGATTGCCGGCAATCGGCCAGCCGGTTTCTGTCTGCCACCAATGGTCAATGATCGGGCGGTTGAGCATTTCCTCTGCCCATTCCAGCGTATTCGGATCGGCACGTTCTCCGGCGAGATAGAGCGCCTCAAGGCCTGAGAGGTCATAGTGATGCAAGAGCCTGCCCTCAGGGTCTTCACGCCTGATGGCGCGCAGCGCCGTGGGAGCGGTAAACAACACTTTTACCTTATATTCGGCGATCACCCGCCAGAATGTGCCGGCATCGGGCGTGCCCACCGGCTTGCCTTCAAACAGCACTGTGGTTGCGCCAATCAGCAATGGGGCATAGACAATATAGGAGTGGCCGACCACCCAGCCGATATCAGAGGCTGTCCAGAAAATATCACCGGCATGAATATTATAAAGGGCATCCATCGACCATGCGAGTGCCACCATATAGCCGCCATTATCGCGCACCACGCCTTTGGGTTTGCCGGTGGTGCCGGATGTGTAGAGAATATAGAGAGGGTCGGTGGCGGCAACCGGTGTGCAAGGCACATGGCGACCTGATGCCTGTGCGCAAAGCTGTTCCAGATCATGGTCGCGCCCTGCAGTCAGCGCGCAGCGGCATTGTTCACGCTGATGGATCAGGCAGGTCTGCACCTTATGCGTCGCGCTGGCAATTGCCTTATCCAGCAGCGGCTTGTAGCTGACAATCTTATTCGCCTCCAGCCCGCAGGAACTGGCAATGATCAGGGCAGGCATTGCATCATCTATGCGGGCTGCCAGCTCATCGGCTGAAAAACCGCCAAAAACCACAGAATGCACCGCACCAAGGCGGGCGCAGGCCATCATGGCAAATAAAGCCTGCGGCACCATTGGCATATAAATTAAGACGCGGTCACCTTTCCGGATGCCGAAATCCTGTATTACCGCGCTAAGGCGCATGACCTGTTCAAGGGTTTGACTATAGGTGAAACGGGCTTTTTGCCCGCTTACAGGGCTGTCATAGATAATAGCATCTATTGTGCCGCGGCCGGTCTCCACATGGCGATCGAGCATATTATAGCAGCTATTGCATACACCATCTGCAAACCATCGCCCATATGGCCCTTGTGCAGGATCAAAGATCCGGCTGGCAGGTTTGAACCATCCTATCCGTTCTGCCGCCTTGCCCCAGAAGGCCAGGGGGTCGTCTTTCCATGCCTGATAAATTTCGGGATAAGCCGAAGTCATTTATTCCTCCCATTGCTTATACAGAACATGCTTTATTGACAGCATATTGCGTATTTTCCGGCGCAGGGCGGTTTTCTGTGGTTTTTACCTGTTATAGAAAATGCGGACTGCGCAGGCTCCTCAAAGCCATTAATCCACACTGTTTAACAGGCGTCCATTCGACTTAAGAGGGAGCAGCTTCGTAAAAACCTTTACCCGCTAAGAGCAATCAAAGCCCACAGGAAACATATAATGACAAAGATTATACCGGCTTTGCTGCTGATTCTGATGGGACTGCATGTGCTGAAACCACTCGGGCTGCCCGGTTTGAAACGGCGCAGTGATTTCTGGAAAATTGCTGTTGCCGCCATCGCAATCATGATGCTTACATTAATATTGCAATTATGATCCTGGCAATAATATTGCCGGTAGCGTTCTGGTTTTGAAAATGAACCCTGAAACAAAACAAGCCCGCTTTTCAGCGGGCTTGTCGGATTTATCTTCTATATTGCTTTAAGCATTGTTTTCCTGAGCTTCAGTCCATTCGCCGGTTGCGGCAAGACCGTTCATGCGGGCGCGATGGGTGAAAGCGGCCTGCGCCGCAGCCACATTCTCATCCTTGCCGCCCCAGGCTTTCAGGGCAGCAGCCTGCAGCGCGCGGCCATAGGAGAAGGTCAGGTTCCATGGCATGTCATAGCCGGCATTCATGGCAGAGAGATGCGCCGTTGCTTCCACATCCGACTGACCGCCGGAGAGGAATGCAATGCCCGGAACAGCAGCCGGAACATTGGCTTTCAAAACACGCACAGTCAGTTCTGCCACCTGGTTGACAGAAGCCTTGCGGGCATTTTTGCCGTCAATAACCATATTGGGTTTCAGCACAATGCCTTCCAGCTTGACGCGGGCATCATAAAGTTCGTTGAACACAGTCTTCAAAACCAGATCGGTCACCTCATAGCAGCGCTCAATCGAGTGATTGCCCGGTGTGCCATCCATCAGGATTTCAGGTTCAACAATCGGCACAATGCCAGCTTCCTGACAAAGGGCTGCATAGCGTGCCAGAGCCTGCGCATTTTGGCGCACGGCACCCCAGGTCGGCAGGGTATCGGAGATGGCGATTACACCGCGCCATTTGGCAAAACGCGCGCCAAGTTCATAATATTCTTTCAGGCGTTCACGCAGGCCATCGAGACCTTCAGTGATGGTTTCTCCTGCAAAGCCGGCCAGAGGCTTGGCACCGGTATCAACCTTGATACCAGGGACAGAACCGGCTGCCTTGATAATATCGACCAGCGGGCTGCCATCACGGGCTTTCTGGCGCAGGGTTTCATCATAGAGAATAACGCCGGAAATATAGTTTTTCATCGCTTCATCAGCGCGGAAAAGCATTTCCCGATAATCGCGGCGCGCATCTTCTGTAGATGTCAGATTGATGCTGTCGAAGCGCTTCTTAATTGTGCCTGAGCTTTCATCGGCGGCAAGAATGCCTTTGCCTTTTGCTACCATGGCAACTGCAATATCTTCGAGACGTTCGCTCATAAAAAACTCCGTGTTAAGAAGGGCGTTGGAAATTGGTATCCTGCCGATAGCAGATGTGTCCGATAAAACAAATACTGCCGCATCTATCTGAACCGATTGAAATATTTTTAAACGATTTAAGCAGGACAAGTTTTCTTAAAACTGGTTAATATTGCAGGATAAACTTGACTTATGCACCGCAAAGCCGGTGTGATTATGGTGCGGGCAGACAGAGGAGGGGGAATTGCCGGATCAGATTTTTGTTACAGGACAATTGAGAAAAGCGGGAATCATCGCTTTTCTGGCCGTTCATTTAGGTATTACGGCTATGGCGCCGCAGGCAGCCTCAGCCCGCAGCATCAATGCCGGAGAGCGGCACGCGGTTGCAGAAAATCCGTTTAACGTGCAGGAAATTGCTGCCTTCAGCACCCCTTGGGCGATTGCTGTTTTGCCGGATCAGCGCCTCCTGATAACGGAAAAAGCCGGCCATATTTTTCTGGTTGATCCGTCAGGAGAAAAAACGGAAGTTGGCAATGTGCCGGCTGTTGCCTTTGAGGGGCAGAATGGCTTGCTGGATATTGCGGTCTCGCCGGATTTTGCCACAGACCGGCTGGTTTATTTTACCTATGCCGAGCCGGAGCGCAGCGGAAAGGATATGGTTAGCTCGCTTGTGCTGGCTCGGGCATATTTAAGTGAGACAAATGGCAAGGCTGCTCTTGATGATCTGACTGTGCTGTGGCGACAATTGCCGAAAAGCAAATGGGGGCAACCGGGCGGAATTATTGCTTTTTCGCCTGATGGCGCACATCTGTTTCTGACATCGGGTGACCGCATGAACCCTGAAACAGCACAGGATCCGAAGCTGGCGCTTGGCAAGGTTTTGCGGTTTAACCGGGACGGCTCGGTGCCGAAAGATAATCCGCATGCTGATTTGGCGGGGCAGGATGCTGATAATGCACGCGCATTGACATGGACAACCGGCCACCGCAACCCTTATGGGCTGGCTTTTGCCCCTGATGGCAAATTGTGGTTGCATGAAATGGGCCCTAAAGGCGGCGATGAACTGAACCTGATTAAACAAGGCCCCGATAAACAGGTGCTCAATTATGGTTGGCCTGTTGTGTCAAACGGCGATCAATATAGCGGCGAGCCGATACCGCGGCATATAACGCGGCCGGAATTTGAACCGCCGGTGGTTTACTGGACGCCGGTGATCGCGCCGGCTGGTCTGGCTTTTTATGAGGGTGATCTGTTTCCACAATGGAAAGGCTCGGCGCTGATCGGCGGGCTTGCTTCCATGGCGCTGGTGCGGGTGGCGTTCCAAGATGACGGCAGTGCCGATGAGGCTGAACGCTATGCGATGGGCAACCGCATTCGTGATGTGGCAATTGCCGCAGACGGCGCGGTCTATGTGATTGAGGATGATATTCCGGGGCGGCTATTGCGGCTGACACCAAAACAATAAAATGGCAATAAAACAGCCCGTTGAAGCATATTTCAACGGGCTGTTTTATCTTATTGTTTTTTCAGAACATCTACGCCCGGCAACGGTTTGCCCTCCATCCATTCAAGGAAAGCGCCGCCTGCGGTGGAAACATAAGAAAAATCATCACTGGCTTTGGCGTGATTGAGTGCTGCCACGGTGTCTCCGCCGCCGGCAACAGAAACAAGCCTGCCCTCTCTCGTGCGCTCTGCGGCATGTTTGGCGGCAGCAACGGTTGCCGTGTCAAACGGGTGCAGTTCAAAGGCGCCGAGCGGGCCGTTCCAAACCAATGTGGAAGCATCTGTAATTGCCGCTTTGATACGATCAACGGAAAGCGGGCCGACATCGAGCATCATGGCATCATGCGGAATGGCATCCACGCCATAGGTTTGATGCGGGGCATCAGCCTCAAAATGCCAGGCCACAACCGCATCAACCGGCAGGATGATGGTGCAATTGGCTTTCTCAGCCCTGGCCATGATTGCACGGGCTGTATCGGCAAGGTCATGTTCGCAAAGTGATTTGCCAACATCATAACCCTGTGCGCTGAGGAAAGTATTAGCCATGCCGCCGCCAATAACCAGTGCATCCACCTTTTCAACAAGATTGGAGAGGAGATCAATTTTGGTGGAGACTTTGGCGCCGCCCACAATGGCAATAACCGGACGCGCCGGCCGGCCGAGCCCTTTTTCCAGCGCGGTCAGCTCAGCCTCCATGGTGAGACCGGCAAAGGCCGGCAGAATATGTGCCAGACCTTCAGTGGAGGCATGGGCGCGATGGGCTGCCGAAAAAGCATCATTAACATAGATATCGCCATTGGCGGCAAGCGCCTTGACAAAATCCGGATCATTTTTTTCTTCGCCCTTGTGAAAACGGGTATTCTCAAGGAGAAGAACATCACCGTCATTCATGGCATTGACTGCCGCTTCGGCAATATCGCCGATGCAATCCTTGGCAAAAGCGACAGGGTGCTTAACAGCATGCGCCAATGCCGGAACAATCTGCTCCAGCGAGAATTCCGGCTTTGCCTCGCCTTTAGGGCGGCCGAAATGGGCGAGCAGAATAATTTTGGCGCCTTTTTGACGCAAAATATTGATGGTTGGGATGATACGGTCAATGCGGGTGGTGTCTGTTACCTTGCCGTCCTGCATCGGTACGTTCAGATCAACGCGGACAAGCACGCGTTTTGATGCAACATCGGCATCCTTGAGAGTGCGGAAATTCATGGCGCTTTCTCCGGTTATAATAAAAAGGCCGCGCGTCCGGTGCGGTCACGCGGCCTTGGCCTTTGTTATCTGATCAACAAATCAAATCAGCTTGCCAAGGGCAACCGCAGTATCACCCATGCGGTTTGAGAAGCCCCATTCATTGTCATACCAGGTGAGGATACGCACCATAGTGCCTTCCATAACTTTGGTCTGATCCATGTGGAAAACAGATGAATGCGGGTTGTGGTTGAAGTCGACAGAGACCAGAGGCTCGTCCGTAAAGCCAAGAATACCCTTGAGGCGGCCATTGGCAGCTTCACGGATGGCATTGTTGACTTCTTCAACGCTTGTGGCGCGCTTGGCTACAAATGTCAGATCAACAACGGAAACATTCGGAGTCGGCACGCGGATGGCAACACCGTCAAGCTTGCCCTTGAGCTCGGGCAGCACCAGACCAACAGCCTTTGCAGCACCGGTTGAGGTGGGGATCATCGACAAAGCCGCCGCGCGGGCGCGATACAGATCCTTATGCATGGTATCCAGCGTTGGCTGATCACCGGTATAGGAGTGGATGGTGGTCATGAAGCCTTTTTCAATGCCGATCGCATCATTGAGAACCTGTGCCACCGGTGCAAGGCAGTTGGTGGTGCAGGAGGCATTGGAAATAACCTGATGATCTTTGCTCAGCTTGTCGTGGTTTACACCATAGACAACAGTAAGGTCTGCGCCTTCGGCAGGAGCGGAAACGATAACGCGCTTGGCGCCGGCTGCAAGATGGGCAGCAGCTTTGTCACGGGCGGTGAAGATGCCGGTGCATTCCAGGGCAATATCCACACCCTCGGCAGCCCATGGCAGTTCAGCAGGGTTGCGCACGGCATGCACTTTCATTGCACCGCGGCCGACATCAATCGTATCGCCCTTGACGGTTACTTCAGCCGGAAAACGGCCGTGCACGCTGTCATAGCGCAGCAGATGCGCATTGGTTTCAACCGGACCCAGATCGTTGATTGCTACAACTTCGATATCGGTACGACCCGATTCGATGATGGCGCGCAGGACGTTACGGCCGATACGACCAAAACCGTTAATAGCGACGCGAACTGCCATATTATGACTCCCGAGACTGTTTGATGTTTATAACCTGTTTGTGCAGGCTAAGAGAAAAAAGACCGGACGGATAACCCGTCCGGTCCTGATAAGTTAGGCCAGTTTGGCTTCTGCGGCGGCAACAACAGCTTCCGCAGTGATGCCGAAATGCTTGTAGAGATCATTGATCGGCGCTGAGGCACCAAAGCCCTTCATGCCGATAAATGTGCCGTTCTCGCCAATAAAGCGCTCCCAGCCCATGGAAATTGCAGCCTCAACCGCAATGCGCACCGGTGCAGCGCCGATCAGGGCTTTCTGATAGGCTGTGGTTTGTTTCTCAAACAGTTCAAAGCAAGGCACGGATACAACACGGGTCGGAATGCCTTTGGCTTCCAGCTGTGTGCGGGCGTTCAGGGCGATCTCAACCTCTGAACCGGTTGCAAAAATCGTAACTTTTGCATCATCGGATGCCGTTGCCAGCTCATAGGCACCATAGGCGCACAGATTATCATCATCATGCTGGGTGCGCACTGTGGGCAGGTTCTGGCGTGTCAGCGCCAGTGTGGAGGGTGTCTTTGCTGAATTCAGGGCAATCTGCCAGCATTCAGCGGTTTCAACCGCATCGGCCGGACGGAACACATAATGGTTTGGAATAGCGCGCAAGGCAGCCAGATGCTCAACCGGCTGGTGGGTGGGGCCATCTTCCCCGAGGCCGATGGAATCATGGGTCATGACATAGGCCACACGAATACCCATCAATGAGGACAGGCGCATGGCCGGACGCGCATAATCAGAGAAACACAGGAAAGTGCCGGAATAAGGAATAACACCGCCATGCAGCGCCATACCGTTCATTGCGGCAGCCATGCCAAGTTCACGGATGCCGTAATGGACAAAGCGGCCTTTGTAATTATCGGGTGAAACCGGCTTGGTCTGTGAGGTCAGCGTGTTGTTGGAGCCGGTCAAATCTGCCGAACCGCCAATGGTTTCCGGCACAACGCCATTGATAACTTCCAGCGCCATTTCCGAGGATTTGCGGGTGGCAACTTTTGGTTTATCCTCAACAAGTTTTTTCTTGTAATCAATAATCGCCTGGTCAAAATTGCCCGGCAGATCACCGCGCATGCGGCGTTCAAATTCTGCACGCACCGATGCGTCTGCGGCAGCAAGGCGCTTTTCCCATTCAATACGTTTTTTGGCAGCATTGAGACCGGCCAGACGCCATGCATCCAGAATATCCTGCGGAACGGTGAAAGGCTCATATTCCCATCCGAGCGCCTTGCGGGTGGCTGCAATTTCTTCAGCGCCAAGCGGCGAGCCGTGCACCTTGCTGGTGCCGGCCTTGTGCGGTGAGCCAAAGCCGATTGTGGTTTTGCAGGCAATCATGGTTGGCTTGTCGGAGGCTTTGGCAAATTCAATAGCCTTGGCAATCGCGTCCTGATCATGGCCGTCCACTTTCAGCGTGTTCCAGCCGCATGCCTCAAAACGGGCGCATTGATTGGTGGAATCGGCCAATGAGATCGGGCCGTCGATGGAGATATTATTATCGTCCCACAAAACGATCAGGCGGTTCAGCCTGAGATGGCCGGCCAGCGATATTGCCTCCTGACTGATGCCTTCCATCAGGCAGCCATCGCCAACCAGAACGTAAGTGTGGTGATTGACAAGATCATCACCAAATTCCGCATTCAGAATACGCTCTGCCAGTGCCATGCCAACGCCATTGGCAATACCCTGACCGAGCGGGCCGGTTGTGGTTTCAATACCGGCAGCATGGCCAAATTCCGGATGACCGGCTGTACGGGAGCCGAGCTGACGGAAATTCTTGATCTCGTCAATGGTAATATCTTCATATCCGGTCAGATACATCAGCGAATAGAGCAGCATGGAACCGTGACCGGCTGACAGGATGAAGCGATCACGATCGGGCCATGTGGTGTTTTGCGGATCATGAGACATAAAACGGGTGAAAAGCGTGGTTGCAATATCAGCAGCACCCATCGGCAGACCCGGATGGCCTGAATTGGCTTTTTCCACAGCGTCCACAGACAGGAAGCGGATTGCGTTGGCCATCTGGTTCTGTTTTTCGGAATTGCTCATGGTTTCAGCTGTCTTTCCTGTGGTGGCCTGCATGTCTGACAAGGCATATCTGAGCGGTCAGTACGGGCAGGTTAGTGGGCATCGGGACACAACTTGCTGTAAAGCGATAAGCTCACTTCTTTGGCAAGGATTGGGGACACATAACATTTGCATGAAGAGAGTCAACAAAACCCTGCCATTCTTGAGGGCAAACAGCCGTTTTCTGCCTGTGATGCGACACAGTGTGCATTCTTAAAACGGTTAAGTCTGCTTCATAATATATATGGATTGTCGTGTATGAGTGAAAGGCTATGCGTGTCATTTGTTGCGTGCATGCCTTATGCTTATTAAAGTGAGACAAAATCTGCCGCTTCCGGCATGACGATTCGGTTTTGTTTTCAGAAGCTGTAATCGGCAAAGGGAAACAATATGGCTTCAGAAATTACGCTCGGACAGGCGATCGAACAATTGGAAAAAGCACTGGTCACTCTGGAACAGGCTGTGGAATTGCGGCTTGAGAAAGAAGGAGACTTTGCTGAAGCTGAGGAAGAGGTGCAGCGCCTGAATGCCGACCGCTCGAAACTTGCCCAGGAACTGGACATGTCAGAAGCACGCGCAGAACGGCTGGAAACCGCCAATCGTGAAGTATCGCGCCGGCTGGTAACAGCCATGGAAACCATCCGCACGGTGCTGGATCGTTGAGCAGGATTATTGAAATATGCGACGCAGCTTGAAAAACAATCATACTTTGTGAAGATTGTCTGAGGCGTTTGCCTGATAAAATTTAGCGGCTATTTATTGTTTCATAATCTGGCTTAGGCGGTTTTGCTGCATGGCAGCCTGTCTTAAGGCAATAAAAATAAAAACGGCGGCACGGAGGCTCCATGGCAACAGTAACAGTGACGATCGATGGCAAAGCCTATCGCATGGCCTGTGACGAAGGGCAGGAAGAGCATCTCTCCGGTCTGGCCGAGCGTTTTGATCAATATGTTACGCATCTGAAAAATGCTTTTGGTGAAATTGGTGATCAGCGTCTGACTGTTATGGCCGGTATTATGGTCATGGATGAGCTGGTGGAATTACAAAAGCGTATGCAAGGGTTGGAAAATGAAGCGGAAACGCTGCGCCGCTCGCGGGATGATGCGCTGAGCCTTGCAGATAAAAGCGATGCTGTGATGAGTGAAGCCGTTTTGCGGGCTGCGCGGCAAATTGAAGGGCTGGCCAGAAAAATTGCACCGCGCGGTAATTGAAAAGGCGGCAGGCTTGCGCAGATTTTTGCACGGGGGATGAAAAAATATATTTTATTTTGCCTTGTTCGCCTCTGGCGTAATGGCCTGTAAATCCCTATAATATTATCAGGCGTACTGCTCTTCCTGACAGAAGGTTTAACATCCCCGGGGCCTTATTGATCTCTAAGGGAACTGTCCCTGAAGAAGCTCGTGGGCTTCTTCACATGGTGCCCACCTACTTTGTAGGTTCCCGGGATCAATCGCTTCATCGGTCGCTGCGGTTCGCCGCTTTTCTTTTTATCCGTAATGCGGATCCGGCCTGTAGCCGCGTCCGGCCTGTATTGCATTTTGGCTTGTACGCAATCAGGCTGTCTTGTCTTGTGAAGATGTGTGATAAAATCATTCTTGCTGAGAGTGAATTTTTCGTCGGGACGCTTCACATTTCCGGTTTGGAAATGCTTTAATCAAAAAACCAGAATGGCAGATATTGCGAAGGGCAAGGCGTTGATAAGCGGTGAAAAGCTGAAGGCTGATAAAGCTGCATTGCGCAAATCTGTGCTGCAAAAGCGCAATGCGCTTGATATGGCTTATCGGCAGCAGGCGGCACAGGAAATTATTCCGCATTTTTTCAATATTATGGCTGTGCCGGCGCAAAGCTGCATCTCCGGCTTCTGGCCGATCCGCTCGGAGATTGATCCGCGCCCGTTGATGCAGGCGCTGGAAACGCGGCAGATGCGTTTGTGCCTGCCTGCGGTTCTGGATGCGCAGACAATAGAATTTCGCGCTATGTCTTTTGCAGATTCGCTTATTGAAACCGGTTTTGGCACGATGGGGCCTGCGGATCATGCGCCTGTTGTTGATCCGGATATTATGCTGGTGCCATTGGCAGCTTTTGACAGTTGCGGCAATCGTATTGGTTATGGTGCGGGCTATTATGACCGCGCAATCGCAGCTTTACACCGGAAAAACAGGTTTCCGGTGCTGATAGGTGTTGCCTTTGCGATGCAACAGGTAGATCACATAGCCCATGAGCCGCATGATGTGGCGCTGGATTATATTTTGACAGAAACCGGCGTGATCACGGTATAGCCGGAGCACTGATCAGGCTGTGCCTTATCGGGCGGTGCGGCATGATGCAGAAAATGAAAAGGCAGGTTTAAAAAGTCTATGCGCTTTCTTTTTTTAGGAGATATGGTCGGCCGCTCCGGTCGTAGTGCGGTTTTTGAAAAACTGCCGGGTTTGATTGCGGATCTTAAACTGGATTTTGTGGTTGTGAATGGCGAGAATGCCGCCGGCGGTTTCGGGGTGACGGAAGAAATTTTTCATGAAACCATCCGTGCCGGCGCCGATGTGATGACCACTGGCAACCATGTCTGGGATCAACGCGAGGCACTGGATTTTTCCCGCCGTGAAGACCGGTTTTTGCGGCCGGCTAATTTTCCTAAAGGCACTGCCGGCAAGGGTTCCGGCCTTTATATTGCCAGGAATGGTGCGCGGGTTCTGGTGGCCAATATTATGGGCCGCGTCTTTATGCATCCTGATCTTGATGATCCTTTCAAGACTGCTGAGGAAATTCTTGAAGCCTGCCCCCTTGGCGAGCAGGCTGATGCGGTGATTTTTGACTTTCATGCCGAGGCAACCAGTGAAAAACAGTGTTTTGGCCATTTTGTTGATGGCCGCGCCAGCCTTGTAGTGGGAACGCATACCCATGTGCCAACGGCAGATTGTCAGATTTTGAGCCAGGGCACCGCCTATATGTCGGATGCCGGTATGTGCGGGGATTATGATTCTTCGCTGGGTATGGATAAGGAAGAGCCGCTCAACCGTTTTCTCTCCAAGGTGCCGAAAGGCCGTTTTGAGGCGGCAAACGGGCCTGCAACAATCTGCGGCCTTTGCGTGGAAATTTCTGATCGCACCGGCCTTGCGGAAAAGGCGGCGCCTTTGCGTATCGGGCCGCGCCTGCAGGAAACATTGCCCTCTTTCTGGTGCTGAACCGCGGGCGGGGAGTTAAAGTTGCTAAGCAGTTTCAATGCAATCAGCAACACCGGACGGTCTCTGACAAAGCCGCACAGGAGCAGATTGTGCGGTTTTCTTTCCACGCAATATTTCAAATAAAAATATTCTTTTTGCAGATATTTTATTGAAATAAGGCTGCTACTTTTCCATTTACCCTTTCACAGTTTTGAAATCGCTGTCAGATATCTCCTGAATTTTTTGACGCAAAGGGCGCCTGAATGGAATTTTTCGCTGAGTATTTTGGGTTTCTAAGCAGTCCCGCGGGATGGGCGGCCCTGATCACTTTGCTGGTGATGGAAATTGTTCTTGGCATTGATAATCTGATTTTTATTTCCATTCTCACCAATAAGCTGCCTCAACATCAGCAGGGAAAAGCACGTAAAATTGGCATTGGTGCGGCGTTGTTGCTGCGCCTTGGCCTGTTGTTTACTATTTCTGTTATTGTGCAGATGAAAGATCCGGTTTTTGAAGCATTTGGTCATGCTTTTTCATGGCGGGACATCATTTTGGTGGCTGGCGGTCTGTTTCTGGTCTGGAAGGCAACCAAGGAAATTCACCATAATGTTGACCCCGATGCTGCTCATGAGCTGAGCACCGGCAAGGTGGCGGCTATGGGTATGGGAGCGGCGATTGCCCAGATTTTGCTGCTTGATCTTGTTTTCTCGGTTGATTCCATCATCACTGCTGTCGGGATGACAGATGAGATTGTGATTATGGTGGTTGCGGTTATCGGCGCTGTTACCATGATGTTGCTGGCTGCTGATCCGCTGTCGCGTTTTATCAATGCCAATCCAACTATTGTGATGCTGGCGCTGGGCTTTTTGCTGATGATTGGCATGACGCTTATTGCTGATGGTTTCGGCTACCATGTGCCAAAAGGGTATATTTATGCTGCCATGGGCTTTTCGGCTCTGGTTGAAGCGCTTAATATGCTGGCACGGCGCCGCAAAAAATCTGTGCAATAATAGCTTGGGTTTTTATTTTAAGGGCATGAAAAAGCCCTGTTGCAAAGAATTGCAACAGGGCTTTAAAATTGATTTCGGGTCAATTGGCTCCAAGTGATTGTCTTGCGCTCTCAGCCTGAGATGCCTGCGTCTGATCTTGATCAGACCGGCTTTTTCAGACTGCGCAAAAGCTGGCCGTGGATGAGCTCATTGCCAGCAACGATATTTTTTTGCCCGTACATATCCTGCTGGCCGTTTTTATCGGAAACAAAACCACCTGCCTCACGCACCATCAAAATACCGGCCGCCATATCCCAGGGGGAGAGCGGCTCATCCCAGTAGCCATCAACACGGCCTGCAGCCACATAGGCCAGTTCGAGAGAAGCGGCGCCCAATGCGCGTATACCTGCAGCCTCGCCCATGACATTGCGCAATTCCACAAGATAATGGCCATGCTTGCCACGGCCAAGATGCGGCATGCCATTGGTGATAATCGCATCGGATAATTTGCCGCGGGCTGCCACACGCAGCCGGCGATCATTCAGAAATGCGCCGCCGCCCCGTTCAGCGGTGAATAATTCATCGGATGCCGGATTATAAATAACGCCTGCAACAATCTGCCCCTGACGCTCAAGTGCAATGGAAACGGCAAAGACCGGAATACCGTGCAGGAAATTTGTCGTGCCATCAAGCGGATCAACAATCCAGCGGTGCTGGCTGTCAGCGCCTTCTACAGCGCCGCGCTCTTCCATCAAAAAGCTGTAATCGGGACGGGCACGGCGCAATTCGCTGAAAATAATATCTTCAGCCTTCCGGTCTGCCTGACTGACATAATCGCCCGGACCCTTGAGGGAAACCTGCAGATTCTGTACTTCACCAAAATCACGCGCCAGAGAACGCCCGGCCTTGATTGCGGCCTGAACCATAACGTTAAGAATTGCTGAGCGCGCCATATTTTACGTCCTGTTTGTGCATAAGTTTGCGGGGATGCATCTTCACCGCATACGGGCTTATGCGTTGGAATTGAAATGACAAGCACCGAACCGGAAAATCTGTGCAGTTTCCGGATTGACCGATGCTCAATTTAAGATGTTTGAGCAGCTTTGTGTAGCGTCTGATCAGCTACATGGCGCTCTCAATAGCATTTACAGAATAATGTTCTGTGAACGCGTGAAAATTTTACAATAAAAGCGCCGGACTACCGGTGAAAGACCGGCGCTTTTTATTTATTCTTTCCTGAAGCGTTACAGAGATGTAACCGCTTTATCAGGCGCGTGAAACATAGGTCAGTTCATTCGTGTCAACAATAACCCGCTCACCCGATTCAATAAAAGGCGGCACAAGAATACGGATGCCGTTTTCCAGAATTGCAGGCTTGTAGGAAGAGGCTGCGGTCTGGCCTTTAACCACAGGATCAGCTTCGGTGACAGCCAGCGTGACCTGATCCGGCAGGCGGATGCCGATCGGACGCTCTTCATGCAATTCCACGGTTACCATCATGCCATCCTGAAGGAATGCGGAACGGTCGCCAACAAAATCCTTATGCAGCTCAAGCTGCTCATAGGTTTCTGTATCCATAAAAATCAGTGCGTCACCCTGTTCATAGAGGAAGGAAAAATCCTTCTGTTCAAGACGGATGCGCTCTACTGTTTCAGCAGCACGGAAGCGTTCATTCAGCTTGGTGCCGTCAATGAGGTTTTTCAGTTCAACCTGATTATAGGCGCCGCCCTTGCCAGGCTTGACTGCATTGCATTTAACCGCCACCCACAGACCGCCATTATGCTCAATGACATTGCCGGGACGGATTTCGTTGCCGTTGATCTTCATGCTTGTTAAATCCGGAATTAGTGTGAAGTTTTTGCTGAACCGTCCTTTGAAATTCCGCAGCGCCTGATCCGTTACCGCGTCGGTTTACGGAAAATCATGCTGCAGTGCGCGTCAGAGGGCTTGCCAGCCATATCAATCGGCGTTTCCAAGACCATAAATCTGCAATTTTGGCAAGTCTTTGCCGGGTTCTATGCGGCACTTATGAGCGAAAAACGCATTTATTGCCGCATTGCCGGCCTCTTCTCAGGCCGGCAGCCTCAGCGCAAGCTATTGGCGCGGGCAATGGCTTTTTGAATTTCCTCATCTGTCAACCCGTCCATGAAGGAATCCAGATCCCTGGCATTGAGCTTTGAACGGCGTGCCGTAATATACCATGCGGCTGCTTCAACCGGATTGCCCTCGGTGCCGATTCCATCGCGATAGAGGCGGGCAACACGTGCCTGTGCGGCAACATTGCCGCTGCGTGCTGCTGCTAAAAGCCAGCGAAAGCCGGCTTCATAATTGCGCTCGCCACCGCGCCCCTCAACCAGCCATGTGCCAAGATCAAGCTGTGCGGTATCATAATTCTTGCGGGCTGCACGCAACAAATATTCCCGCGCTTTCTTATCATCACGCGGCACTTTAATAGTGCCATTGGCCAAGATCTGGCTGACCGCATATTCAGCATCGGCCAATTGCGCATCAGCGGCTTTTTGAAACCACGGCCATGCCTCATCCAGTCCTTTTTCGCCCGGATAGCGCATTACCAGCATTTGCCCGTAGTTAAACTGCGCCATGGCTATGCCGGCCTGTGCGGCGTTTTTCATCAGCTCTTCAGCTTTTTTGGTATCCTTTGGCACATAGATACCCTGCAGCAGCATGGCAGCATAGCGAAACTGGGCCTCATGCTCGCCTTTTGCGGCTGCAAGGCCATACCAATAGGCAGCCTGTTTCTGATCAGCCTTGATACCAAGGCCGCGGGCATAAATCTCGGCAACCAGTGTTTGTGCCGCAGCATCGCCCGTCTTGGCGCGTTCCATGCCGAGGTTAAAGGCAGTAAGATAGAGGCCACGCTGAAAGGCGCCAAATGCGGGATCAGCGGGCTTGTCACCAAAGCGGGATTCATTGAAAGCCGGCATCTCATCGGTTGAGGCAGGCTGACGCAGCATATTGGCCTTCTCACTCTGGTGTTTAGCCCATGAACCGGCAAGTTCAGGGATAATAAAACCGGTTGAGACTTCAGGCACATCAGCAATATTATGCGCATTATTTTCGGGGGCGCTTGTGCTGTTTGTTTTTGTATTTTGCTCTGCGGTGTGGTGATGTGTCTTTTTTGCCGATGCAGGTTTTGCGGATGGTTCTGCCTGCGCGGAAAGCTGCCCGCAAACTGCCGGTAAACCCAGCGAGAATGCAAAAATACCAGATAGCAAAACAGATTTTTTCAGCATCGGCTCTTTACTCAGTATTTATTCAGTTTCAATATCCGCAGCACTTAAATCATCAAGCAGACGATTGGCATCAGCTATAATCTGGGCCGGATTATCGGCAGAAAATACCGCAGCCCCAAGCGCAATAAATTCTGCCCGTGTGGCAAAACAGGCCGCCAGATCATCAAGCGTTGTGCCTGCTTGCAGAATGGCGGGAATTTCAACCATCGCCGCCCACCATTGTGCAAGCGCAAGATTGCGCGGATGCGCCTGCGGCCTCGTATCGGCACCAATCTTGCCAAAGAACATGTAATCTGGCTGCAATTCACCGATTTCCAGTGCGCTGTGGCGCTCCTTAACATTGCCGGTGCCCACAATCAGCCTCGGCATATAGCGTTCAACCGCATCGGCAATATCGGCAAATGCGCCTTCAATATGCACACCATCTGCACCGGTGCGCCCTGCCATGCGGGTATCATTGAGGATGAGAGCGGCGGCACCTGCTGCCTGAATTTTTTTGACAGCTTCTGCAGCGAAATTTTGAAAAGCGGCCTCATCGGTTTTGTTGCTGTCGAGAATAACACTGGCAATATCGCCTGCGGCAAGAGCCTGATCCAGCACCTGTAACAGCCTGTCAGCAGTGCCGTTTTCAGCGGAGGGGGAGGGAGCGACCAGAACCAGACGCGGGCGGTTTTCAGGAAATTTCATCAGACAGAGCCTCATTGAGCGGGCCTCAATAGCCCATGAAAATGGCGAAGTTCAGGAAAGTGCATCTTTTTTGTGATGCAGGTTTCAACAGCATGACTGCTGTTTAAAACATTATTGCCAAAAGATAACCGGTTTTTTGAAAATTTGCCGCATAATTATAAAAAGAAAGGCCTTTTCAAGCCTGTGTAACAGCAATTATACAGGCATCACCACCATATACCCGCATAAGACCCGGGGAGGATTGCCCGCAATTTTCTGGTGGTTTGGTCTTGTTCTTGCCGCTTTGTTTAATTCTGGAAAATAATGTGATGGGAGGAAAAGGGCTGACAGCCGCTTTCATGTCCCATTTCAGCCTTATTGCTATATGCAGTCAAAAATTACCTGCGTGAAGCATTTTTATAATTCAAAACCAAAAATGCCGACGGAAAACGGGTGAGGAAAGATTTTGCAGATGACAATAGCAAAAACGGGACAATCGCCCGGAGCCAAAACAGGACAAGACGTGAAAATGCGGGATACGAGGCTGGACGTTTTCAGGGCGCTGGCGCTTTTGACGATTTTCATCAATCATGTGCCCGGAACAATTTATGAGAAATTCACGCATCGTGAATTCGGCTTTTCCGATTCAGCGGAAGCCTTTGTGCTGATTTCCGGCCTTGCTGTTGCACTTGCCTATGGTTCCAGATTTATTGAAGGTAACCGCCTGCTCATTTCCCTGAAAATGGCGCGCCGCTCCATGACATTATATATGGCGCAGATGATGACAACCCTGATCACACTGGGGATTTTCGGCTTTACTGCAATTTATATGAAGCGGCCGGAAATGCTGGAGATGATCAATATTAAAACCGTGATGGAAAAACCGGCTCAGGCTTTTGTCGGGCTGGTTACAATGGGGCATCAGCTTGGCTATAATAATATTTTGTCGCTTTATCTGGTCTTGATGCTGTTTGCACCATTTATGCTTTATCTTGCGCGGATCAGCATCTCGCTGATGCTTACCATTTCCGGAGCGATCTGGTTTTTATCCGGCTATTATCATATTGCGCCGATGAATTATCCGACACCGGGTGTGTGGTTTCTCAATCCTTTGTCATGGCAGTTTCTGTTTGCCATTGGTATTGGCGCCATGACCTATGTGAAGCAGGGCGGACGTTTTGATCAGAACCGCCCGTTGCTGCTTGCGGCAATTGGCTATCTTCTCTTTTCGCTGTTGTGGCTGCGGATTCCGCATCCACACTGGGATATTTCCTTTGGCTTGCCTGCGGTGCTGACAGGTTTTGACAAGACCTATCTCTCTGCGACCCGTCTTTTACATGTGCTGGCGCTGGCCTATGTGATTGCCGCTGTGCCGGCATTATCAGAAAAAGCGCGACTGGATATTCATCATCCGCTTGCTATTCTGGGGCGGCACTCGCTGCCGGTTTTTGTGGCCGGTACGATTCTTGCCATGATGGGGCAGGCGCTGCGCTATGTGCATGCGGTCAGCCTGTCTTTTGATACATTGCTGATTGCCGGCGGAATTATGGCACAATTTGCGCTGGTTTATTATCTGGAATGGTTGCGTGCTATTGGCTGGAACGGCAAAACCACTGTGAAGCCAGTGGCAGCGGAGCCCGTGCCCTCTGATGCGCGTCCTGATGAGAACCGTCATAAACCGGCTCTCATCAAGGTTAAGCCGCAATCTGTAGCAGCCTCCTGAAAAAGGCTGGGTTAATGCCGGGTTAACCAAATATTAACGTTAACGAAACAATATGAACCTATCCGGCATTGTCGGATTCTTACCGAGTGGACCTGGTCCCTCTGTATGACGCCTCCCTGTTAAACTTTTGAG
Organism: Pseudochrobactrum albidum; assembly: GCF_051851455.1. Lineage (NCBI taxonomy): Bacteria > Pseudomonadati > Pseudomonadota > Alphaproteobacteria > Hyphomicrobiales > Brucellaceae > Pseudochrobactrum > Pseudochrobactrum albidum. The sequence continues at coordinate 57,242 of NZ_JBPVTR010000016.1, read as the reverse complement.
AGCCGCTATCGCGGCTCTTTTTTTGTGGCGGGTTTTGTAAGGGGCTGACGGGGCGGGATGTGTGAAAAACAGAGCGCCTTTTATTATTTTGGCGTCAACCGGATATGTTCTGATCCTGTCCTGCTATTTATAATATACCGGTATCTGAGGTTTATATCCGCCTTTTGTGGATAAGCGCGTTTGCCTGCACAATTTATCTCTGTGCGGGAAAATACGCCTGATTCTTTCTAACTATATGAATTAAATATATTTATTGAGATTGTGGCAGATCAGGGCTCTGGCAAGTAAAAAATTATAATTCATCTTTCTTTAACCATATTATTGCGCGAGCGTGTATGAGCGTGCATTTTACTTGGACAGGCTGTGGTCTGAGAGTGTTTTCTGTCGGCGCTTTATGCTGCACATGGGTGAAATGCAGCCTGAACAACAGGGGATTCGCCGGCTCTGGTGGTTACAACCCGCGCCGCCTGAAGAACCCGCGGTTCAGGATGCGGGGCAAAAAACGGCAACAGGCTGCAAAGCCGCTTTGCCGGAATATGGCGCATGATCGCGGTTAACCTGAATGGTTATTTTACCTGAATGGTTGCGGGCGTGATATGTTGTAGTGAGCAGAGCAAGATGATGGAACAGACATATCGCAATGAAAACCGGATGACGGATAATATGATCCGCCTGTCGGAGCGTATGGTGTTTTCGGACAGTTTCAAGCCGCTCTATAGTGAAGGCATGGCGCTGGTTGAAGAGGCTGCTGCTTATATTGATCATGAAGGCAGGGATGTTGCGCGACATCTGTCTCATGAGGCGGCAACGCTTTATGCGGCTGAATCCATGCGTTTGACATCACGTTTGATGCATATTGCCTCATGGCTGTTATTGCAGCGCGCCAGCCGCTCCGGTGATATGCCACGTGATATGGTGGCGCGCGAAAAAGCCAAAATCAGCCTGGAGACTGCTTCTGCAGGAGAAGCTGCACAAGGCTGGCAGGAATTGCCGCAGGTCTTTCGCGATATGGTTGCCCGTTCCCTTTATCTGCAGGATCGTGTGCGTTGTATGGATGGTGATAAACAGCCTCCGGCACATGTTCCGGAAGAACGCCGGAGCAATTCTGTTTCTGATCAGATTGTGTTATTGCGCACTGCCTTTGGCAGCAATTAAGCGGCCTGATAAGCATATAGATAAAAAGTCCGGCCTGTTGTTTTATTTCTTTTCAGGTAAATGTTTCCATTTTGTTCACATTTTGATTGTTGAATGCCCCTTACACAAGATAAGGTTGGCATATGAAACAGGCGATTCGCATTATTGGTATTGATCCGGGTTTGCGCCGCACCGGCTGGGGCGTGATTGAGGCTGCGGGCAATGCTTTGCATTTTGTGGCAGCAGGAACCGTTACTTCTGATAACAAGATGGATCTTGCATCCCGTTTGTGCCAATTGCATGAGGGGCTGAGTGCGGTTTTGCACCGGATGATGCCGGATGAGGCTGCGGTTGAGCATACTTTTGTCAATAAGGATGCCGCAGCCACGCTGAAGCTTGGCCAGGCGCGGGGTATTGCGCTTTTGGTGCCGGCGCAGGCAGGGTTGCGCGTTGCCGAATATGCGCCCAATGCGGTTAAAAAATCTGTCATCGGTGTGGGGCATGGTGAAAAACAGCAAATTCATATGATGGTGAAAGTGCTGATGCCGCGCGCCAGTTTTGATAGCAGTGATGCGGCCGATGCGCTTGCTATTGCTGTTTGCCATGCCCATAACCGGCATAGCCTGTATAATCTGGCGGAATTGAAGAAAAGCGGGAGGATTGCAGCCATATCATGATCGGGAAGCTGAAAGGTATTGTCGATGAGATTGCTGATGATCACGTTATTCTTGACGTGCATGGTGTTGGCTATGTGGCTTTCTGCTCTGCACGCACGCTCGGCAATCTGCCTGCGGCGGGTGAGGCGGCAATTTTGCTGATTGAAACCTATGTGCGGGAAGATGTGCTGCGGCTTTACGGGTTTGCTACGGCGCTGGAGCGGGAATGGTTCCGGCTGTTGCAAAATGTGCAAGGTGTGGGAGCGAAAGTGGCTTTGGCAGTGCTCGGCACATTAACCCCTGCCGAACTGGCCAATGCCATTGCCCTGCGCGATATTGCCATGGTGTCACGGGCGCCGGGCGTGGGCAAAAAAGTGGCGGAGCGTATTGTTACCGAGTTGAAGAATAAAGCGCCTGCCTTTGCCGGTGAGGCGGCGGCCAATATCGGGCTGAAACAGGAAATCGGTGAGGGTGTGGCTTCCACGGCGGTGAGTGATGCGGTTTCTGCCTTGAGCAATCTTGGCTATTCACGTGATCAGGCAGCCAATGCGGTGGCTTCAGCCTTGCGCGAAGCTGGAGAAGATGCGGATTCTGCCAGGCTGATCCGGCTTGGCCTGAAAGAGCTGGCGCGTTAAGGTGCGGCTGAATAATTGAAAGTGCGGGTATAATTAATGAGTGGTGAAGATCGTCTGATTTCTGCGCAAAAGCGCGGAGAGGATACGGATGCGGCCTTGCGCCCGCAAAGTCTGGATGATTTTGTCGGTCAGGCTGCCGCCCGCGCCAATCTGAAAATTTTTATTGAAGCGGCAAAAACCCGCGGTGAGGCATTGGATCATGTGTTATTTGTCGGCCCTCCGGGGCTTGGCAAAACCACTTTGGCGCAGATTATGTCCAAAGAACTCGGGGTTAATTTCCGCTCCACCTCAGGTCCGGTTATTGCCAAGGCCGGTGATCTGGCAGCTCTTCTCACCAATCTTGAAGAGCGCGATGTGTTGTTTATTGATGAAATTCATCGTTTGAGCCCCGCAGTGGAGGAAATTCTCTATCCGGCGATGGAGGATTTTCAGCTGGATCTGATTATTGGTGAGGGACCTGCAGCACGTTCTGTCAAGATTGATCTGGCCAAATTCACGCTTGTTGCGGCAACAACCCGCCTCGGGCTTTTAACCACACCCTTGCGTGACCGTTTTGGCATTCCGGTGCGGTTAAATTTTTATACAGTTGAGGAGCTGGAATATATTGTGCGCCGTGGCGCACGGCTGATGCAGCTGAATATTTCTGATGATGGCGCGCGGGAAATTGCACGGCGTGCGCGGGGCACGCCGCGTATTGCGGGGCGCTTGCTGCGCCGTGTGCGGGATTTTGCGCTGGTAGCAAAGGCAGATATTGTTGATGCGAAAATTGCCGATGAGGCGCTGATCCGTCTGGAAGTGGATAATATCGGCCTTGATCAGCTTGACCGGCGCTATCTTAATATGATTGCGCGCAATTTTGGCGGCGGGCCTGTGGGGATTGAAACCATTGCCGCCGGCCTCTCCGAGCCGCGTGATGCAATTGAGGATATTATTGAGCCTTATCTGATCCAGCAGGGTTTTTTGCAGCGCACACCACGGGGGCGGGTGCTCACAGCGGTTGCGTGGCAGCATCTGGGGCTTGCCGCTCCGGCAGAGCTTTCCGCACAGCAGATCAGCCTGTTTGAGGATGAAGACTGATGGGCATTATTGCGGAAACGAACGGATTGAGTGAGACGCAGGCGGATGTAATCAACGGAACGCTGACAGCACAGGGGCATTGCTTGCTGGCGCGTGTCTATTATGCTGATACCGATTTTTCCGGCGTGGTTTATCATGCGCGTTATCTGGAATTTCTGGAGCGCGGGCGCACTGATTTTCTGCGGCTCAAAGGCGTGCATCACACGCAATTGGAAGCAGGCCAGCTGGGGGAACCGGTTGTCTGGATTGTGCGGCGTATGGAGATTGATTTTCGTATGTCTGCCCGTATTGATGATTTGTTGCTGGTTGAAACCATGGTGGAAGAAGCATCGGGCGCGCGTATTACCATGGGCCAGACGATCAGGCGCTATAACGGGGCAGGGCAGGAGGCTGAGCTTTTAATTGAGGCCAGGGTTGAGGCGGCGCTGATTAACAAGCAAGGGCGGCCGCGCCGCATGCCGGCGGCATGGAAAGCCTTGTTTGCGGGGCGTTAAATACCCGGATAGACATGAAAAAATAAATAGTACTGATAAAAATACCTGCAGGAAGCTGAATCCTAACTTATCTTTAACCATAATCGTTCATCTTTGCAGCAAGGACGGAAAGGGGCATGCGAAATCTGCCTGTCGCCTTCCTTTCACCAAAATTAACCGTAAAAAGCATTTTTGCCGGTCTTGCAGATCACGGCCGGCAATTGCATATACGGCGCAAAGCAATCAGGCGAGCCGTGCAAATAAGCATCCGGAACGCCAAGGTAACAACAGATTAAAACAGTCTGGCACAATATATGTCAGCTGTTTTGCTTTTGCCGCCCGGTGATGAGCCGGGCGTTTGGATTCGAGGACAGGTAACAAATGGAAACGCTACCCATTGCAGCGCATACAGCTGATGTCAGTCTCTGGGGACTGTTCATGCAGGCCAACTGGATTGTCAAGCTGGTGATGCTGGGTTTGCTGGCAGCCTCAATCTGGACATGGGCAATTATTATTGACAAGATGCTGGCCTATCGCCGTGCAAACGGCGCGATTGAGCGTTTTGAGCAGGTTTTCTGGTCCGGTCAGTCGCTGGAAGAATTGTACCGCAATCTTGGCGAGCGCCGCACCACGGGCATGAGCTCGATTTTTATGGCAGCGATGCGTGAGTGGAAAAAATCTTTTGAGAAAGGCGCCCGCTCACCAATTGCCTTGCAGATGCGCATTGAAAAAGCGATGGATATTGCGCTGGCAAGGGAGAATGACAGGCTGGAATCCAGACTTGGTTTTTTGGCAACGATTGGAACTTCCGCGCCATTTATCGGCCTGTTTGGTACGGTTGTGGGGATTATGACCTCATTTATGGCGATTGCTGCCTCAAAAAATACCAGCCTTGCTGTTGTGGCGCCCGGTATTGCCGAGGCGCTTCTGGCAACAGCAATCGGCCTTCTTGCCGCTATTCCTGCCGTTATTGCCTATAATAAGCTGACGGCTGATGCGGCCAAGATCACCGCACGTATGGAGGGGTTTGCCGATGAGTTTTCGGCCATACTCTCGCGACAAATTGATGAGAAGCTGACGCCGCGCGGATAAAATATCCGGTTTATAGGCCTGTTGTTTAAAAACAGGCCCGGATTATCAGGTTAGGAAAAAAGCCGGAAGGTTTCAGATATGGGTATGTCATTGGGTAGTCAGGGCGGATCGGGCAGCCGCCGCCGGCGCGGGGGCAAAAAAGCTCCTATGAGCGAAATCAACATTACGCCTTTTGTGGATGTGATGCTGGTTCTGCTGATTATCTTTATGGTTTCTGCCCCGCTGCTTACTTCCGGCGTGCCGATTGATCTGCCGGATACGCAGGCCAAGGCGCTGAATGCCGATACACAGCCAATTACCGTATCCGTGAATGATAAGGGGCAGGTCTATCTGCAGGAAACGGAAATTGATATGAGTGAAGTGGTGCCAAAACTCGAAGCCATTTCCAAAACCGGTTATGAAGAACGTATTTTTGTGCGCGGGGACAAAAACGCCGATTATGGCACGGTTATGAAAGTGATGTCACGCATCTCTGCGGCTGGTTTCAAGAATATCGGTCTTGTAACCCTTCAGGAGCAGGATAGCTGACGCCATCATGAAGGCAGGTCTGACATCCTCCACACTTATGCATGTCATTATTATTGGCTGGGGATTGTTTACATTCTCCTCGCCAAAGCCTTTCGACATGACGGATACAGAATCCTTTCCCGTTGATATTGTGCCGATTGAGGATATTTCTCAGGTGCAGATGGGGGAGAAAAAAGCAGCCAAAACGGATAAGCCTGCGCCAAAGCCGACAGAAAGACCCAAAACTGTGGAGCAGGCTGAAAATGCCGGCGATAGCGATCTTGATCTGAAAACCCCGCCAATGCCGAATGAAAAACCAAAACCGGTTGAAACGGCCGAGGCGGCAAAGCCTGCGGAAAAACCGGCAGAAAAACCGGAGCCGCTGCAGGAGACACAGCCGCAACCAAAGCCTGAGCCTGTGAAAACACCGGAGCCGGTGAAACAACCGGAGCCAAAGGTTGAGCCAAAGCCTGAACCAAAAGCCGAGACCAAGCCTGATCCGGTGGCAGAAGCAATTGAGAAACAGCCTGAAGAGGATGTGAAATTGCCTGATCGTGTGCCCGCGCCGGAAGCAAGGCCGAAGCCGAAACCTGTGGAAACAGCCAAGGCGGAAGATAATAAAAAGGCTGAGAAAAAACCGGAAAAGCCTAGCACCGCAGCGCAAAATACCTCTAAGGATAAAGATGCCAAGGCGGATGAAATAGCAGCTCTGCTGAACCGTGAAAAAGCGGCAGGCGGGGGTGCGAAACGCTCTACGGATAAAGAATCTTTTGGCGGCAAGAAGACGACCGGCGGCAAACTCAGCCAGACGGAAATGGATGCCCTGAAGGGGCAGATCAGCGATAAATGGAGTGTGCCTGCCGGTGTGGCTGATGCTTCTGATTTGCGCATTACGGTCAAGATGCGGCTGAAGGAGAATGGCGACATCGACGGTACGCCGGAGGTAACCTATACGGGCGGCGATTCCGTGATTGGCCGGGCTGCGGCAGACAGTGCGCGACGGGCAGTCTTGCGCGCGGCACCCTATAATCTGCCGCGGGATAAATATGATACATGGGCAACGGTGATTGTGAATTTTGATCCGAGCGACATGTTCTAGAGCATTCCGGTATTTCTGTGAAAAACGGGATACTCTTAATAAAGATAATATAGCCGGCACATCCGGCATGCAAACCGGATGTGCTCCAGTCAGAATAACGCCAACTTAAGGTGAGACTTCTCACAAAACCAAATGATCAGGACAAACGAGGTCCACGCCATCATGAAGACATTGTTTAAAACACTCATTTCGTTGTTTGTTGCCACTGCGGCAGTAAGTTCGGCTGCGGTGCTGCCTGCACGTGCGGTTGTGGAAGTCAATATCAATAAGGGTAATGTTGACCCGCTGCCGATTGCGCTGACCGATTTTTTATCCGGTGATCAACTGGGTACGGAGATCACATCCATTATTGCTGCTGATCTTGAGCGTTCCGGCCTGTTTGCGCCGATTGATAAAAAGGCCTTTATTGAGAAGATCAGCAATCCGGATGTGGCGCCGCGTTTTGAAGACTGGAAAGTGATTAATGCGCAGGCTCTGGTGACCGGACGTGTTACCAAGCAGCCGGACGGCCGCCTGAAAGCCGAGTTCCGTCTGTGGGATACATTTGCCGGCCAGCAACTTGCCGGCCAGCAGTTTTTTACCACACCGGAGAACAAGCGCCGTGTGGCTCATATTATTGCAGATGCGATTTATGAGCGCCTGACCGGTGAAAAGGGCTATTTTGATACACGTATTGTGTTTGTGGATGAATCCGGCAATGCCCAGAAACGGATCAAGCGTCTGGCAATCATGGATCAGGATGGTGCCAATGTGCGTTATCTCTCCAATGGCCGCGATCTGGTGCTGACACCGCGTTTTTCGCCAAACCGGCAGGAAATCACCTATATGTCCTTTGCGGGTGACCGCCCGCGCGTTTATCTTCTGCAGCTGGAAACCGGACAGCAGGAATTGGTGGGAAATTTCCCCGGCATGACAATTGCACCGCGCTTTTCGCCCGACGGGCAGAAAGTGATCATGAGCCTTTTGCAGGATGATGGCAGTGCCAATATTTATACAATGGATTTGCGGTCGCGCACCACAACCCGTCTGACCAGCACACAGGCTATTGATACATCGGCCTCCTACGCGCCGGATGGTTCAAAGATTGTGTTTGCCTCTGACCGTGGTGGTCGCCCGCAGCTCTATGTGATGGGGGCAGATGGTTCCAACCCGCAGCGTATCTCTTTTGGCAATGGCAGCTATTCCACTCCGGTCTGGTCGCCGCGTGGTGATCTTATCGCCTTTACCAAGCAATCGGGCGGGCAGTTTTCCATCGGCGTGATGAAACCGGATGGCTCCGGAGAGCGTATCCTTACAAGCGGTTTCCATAATGAAGGCCCGACATGGGCGCCAAATGGCCGTGTCCTGATGTTCTTCCGTGAGGTTGGCGGGGTTTCGCGTCTGTTCACCATTGATCTTACAGGGCGCAATGAACGCCAAATTCAAACGCCGAATGCAGCTTCCGATCCAGCATGGTCACCATTGCTGAATTGATGACAGGACGTATTTGCCGGATGTTTTAAGTCTGGCATAAGGTCAGCATGTTGAGAAAATAAATGTCATCTCACTGTGCAGGCCTGTTTGTAACAATATTGGCAACCGGTTTTTGCCGCACAAGTCGTGTTTCTGCCTTATTGTTTTTTAAGTTGCCGGCAGGGTCATGCCTTTGGGTGATATAAGCCTTCCGGCAGGCTTTTTCAGGATAATCTCCGGATAAGCGCCGGTTATGATTGCCCGGGGGTAAAACAGTTGAGTTTTTACACCGTTTAAGCGACAATTAACCATGTCTTTTGAACGGTTTTTAACCTAAATATGATTAATCATTTGATTGGTCATATCCATCTAAACGCAATATTCTTTAAGGAGTACGGGCCATGCGCCGTTCCCAGCCGATTGCCCGCAGCCCGTTTGCTGTTGCCCTGTTCCTGTCGCTTGCCGTTGCCGGTTGCGCCAATAAGAAGAACCTGCCAAACAATGCCGGTGATCTCGGCCTTAATGGCGGCTATGGTGCAAATGGTGCGGTTGCAGGTTCTGCCCAGGACTTTACAGTTAATGTCGGTGATCGTGTTTTCTTTGACCTCGATTCTTCCGTTATCCGCGCAGATGCACAGCAAACCCTGAACCGTCAGGCTCAGTGGCTTGCCCGCTATCCGAATTATTCAATCACTATTGAAGGGCATTCGGATGAGCGCGGCACCCGCGAATATAACCTTGCCCTTGGTCAGCGCCGCGCCGCTGCCGCGCGTGATTATCTGGCGTCGCGCGGTGTGCCGGTGAGCCGTATGCGCACTGTTTCCTATGGTAAGGAGCGTCCGGTTGCCGTGTGTGATAATATTTCCTGCTGGTCGCAGAACCGCCGCGCTGTGACTGTGCTTAATGGTGCCGGCAGCTAAGGTTAAAAATAGCCAAGGCGTGAAAACAGGGCAGATTGTGCGCGTATAGTATAATATTTGCCCTGAAAATTTCGCGAGATGATATAATTCTGCGATAAAAAAGACACAGACTTATGTGAAAAGCGGCCTCAGGGTCGCTTTTTCATTTTAAATATGAAAGCCCAAATTTAGCCGCACTCAATTGCACCATTCATACGGAGATTATAAAGATGATCCGGATATGATGCAGAACTGTGTTTGGCAGTTATTTTGCTCATATCATCATAAAGGCATTTTTCAGTTTTAAAAAAAACAGGAAATGACCGAGACAACCATTTTTGAAGTGAAGTCGTGACAAATTTCGGGCGCATGAGGTATTGCGAATGAAGAGAGCAATGACAAAACTGGCTGTTATTGCCGGTTTACTGCTGTCAGGAACGGGGCTGGGCGCAACAGGCGCACAGGCACAGGTGAATGATCAGCGCATTAACCAGTTGCAGGAGCAGGTACGTGACCTGACAGGTAAACTGGAAGAGATTAATTTCCAGATTTTGCAGATGCAGGAGCAGATGCGCAAAATTCAGGAAGATAATGAATTCCGCTTTCAGGAGCTGGAAAAGCAGAAAAAAGCCGATGCAGGCTCTGATTCCTCAACCAAAACAGCGGCGGCAGATCCTGCCGCTGCAGCTTCTGCTAAAGAGGCGCGCTTTGGCAGCGCAGATGATGCGGATAAGGATATTTCAGATTTTAAAGAGGCACAGCCTGCCATTGCAGAGACTGCGCCTGCCGCCAATTCCGTTGCCACTGGCCAGCAAAATCCGGTTACTGTTGCCTCACAGGCGCCGCGTGCGCTTGGCTCAATCCGGTTTGATGCCAGTGGCAATGTAATCGGCGGCAGCCTGAATGAAGATGCCGTTCAGCAGCAGGTTGTTGCATCCCTGCCTAAGACCGATAATCCGAATGAGCTTTATCAGGCTGCCTATCAATATATTCTTTCCGGTGATTATCGTGCCGCAGAGGTGGCTTTTCGTCAGCATATTGAGCGTTATCCGGCAGATCCGATGACGGCAGATGCGCGCTATTGGCTGGGTGAGGCGCTGTTTGGGCAAGCACGTTATGCAGAGGCGGCAACGGTTTTTATTGATATGCAGCGTGATTTTCCTGATTCGAGGCGCGGGCCTGAAAATATGCTGAAACTTGGCATGGCCATGGCTAAGCTTAATGACCGGGAGGTGGCTTGCGCAACATTGGCAAAAATCGGCAGCCGCTATCCCAATGCGGCTCCTGCGGTGCTCAAACGCGCCGATGAAGAACGCAAACTCAACCATTGCTGAGCAATGATGTGAGCGGATTTTCAACCATTGAAAATATTGATGCTGATGAAAGCATCTTTGCCGGATTTGATGCTTGCTGGCCGGAGCCTGCCCCGCACGTGGTGGTGGTTGCGATCTCCGGCGGGAGTGATTCCGTGGCGCTGTTGTTACTGGCGCAAATTTATCTTGCCCGGAAAAGCCCTGAAAGCAAGTTGCTTGCGGTAACAATTGACCATCAATTGCGTGCAGAATCAGCCGCTGAGGCCTCGGCCGTGGGGCAATTGTGCAGCCGCCTGAATATTGAGCACCAAATTCTGAGCTGGGAGGGGGAAAAACCTGCAAGCGGCATTGCAGCTGCAGCCAGAACTGCCCGTTATGCACTTTTGGTGCACGCAGCGCGGCAGGTTGGTGCAAGTGTTATTTTGAGCGGGCATACGGCTGATGATCAGGTGGAAACCTATCTGATGCGGCAAAAGCGCCTTAACCGGCAATGTCATATTGCCGGTGCGGGGCGCGGGCTGGCCGTTATGGCACCGCAGACATTGCTGCAAGACAGTGTTTTATTGTGCCGTCCGTTATTGAAAACCGGACGCGAAACCCTGCGGCAATTTTTGCGCGCACGTAATATTGGCTGGGTGGATGATCCGAGCAATATGAACCAGGCTTATGAGCGCCCGCGCACAAGAACGGCAGCACAATTTGCAGATAAAGCCGCAATTTTGCAGAAAATACACCAATATGCAGGCCAGCGTCTGGAGGATAATCATAAAGTTGCGGCATTGATGTGCCAAAACAGGGCATATTTTCAACCGCTGGCAAATGGCGGTTTGCTGCTGCGCGATGGCTGGAATGCGCAATATACTGCATATGCATCTTTGGCGCTTGCCTATCTTTTGGCGGCAATTGGCGGCAGGTCATTTTTGCCGGCAATCAGTGATTGTGCGCAATTGCTGCAAAGCCTGCCTGCAATGCAGGCTGGCGGTGGCGGAAGCCGGACATTGCACCATTGTGTGATTGAGCGGGTGCAGGGCGCAATTATGATCCGCCGCGAGCGGCGCAACCTGCCGGAAATGGCCGTTGCCGCAGGGCAGGGGATTATCTGGGACGGGCGCTATAGTGTGATAAATAAGACAACGCTGACGCTGACAATCGCATCTGTGAATATGCGACAATTGTCTGATTTTCTGCGCTGCCATGATCGTGCAAAATTGCCTGCATCCCTGCCCGCGCGACGGGAGGAGTTGCTGGTTTTGCCCGCTGTGTTTGTTGATAATCTATGTATGGCAATTCCTGCCTTGTCCGGATTGGCTGATCAAAACAGTATTGTGAGCGTGAAACCTTATTTTGCCTGTTTTGATCATGTGCTTTCCGGCTATGATTTTGAGGTTGCAAGGGTAGTAAAAGCGTTTTTAACCATGCCTCTTGACCATAAAATCATGTAAATTCTGCAAAGAATGCAGAAGAATCACTTATGAAGCTTTGCACTGTCTTGGCAAGGCGGTTCATCGAACCTATGTTAGGTTTGAATATTTTTCCGAATGTGCGCAAAAGGTGCTCAGGATCGGAAAGACGTTGATAGTCGATTGGACCCGAGATGAATCCAAATTACCGCAACTTCGCCCTTTGGGCGATCATTGCTCTCCTGCTGGTTGCATTATTCAACCTGTTTCAGAGTCCGGCGCAGCGTGCGTCGTCTCGTGAAATTCCGTATTCGCAATTTATTGATGATGTATCGAGCGGGCGGGTTAAATCCGTTACGATCACGGGGCCGCGTATTATTGGTTCTTATGCGGATAATAATGCCGGTTTCCAGACTTATGCTCCGTCGGATTCCTCGCTGATCAGCCGCCTTGAAGAAAAAAATGTTGCGATCACCGCAAAGCCTGAAAGTGATGGTTCGGGGTCGCTGTTTGGTATTCTTTTATCCTGGCTGCCGATGATTCTGATCCTTGGCGTCTGGATTTTCTTCATGCGTCAGATGCAGGGCGGTTCACGCGGGGCCATGGGCTTTGGCAAATCCAAGGCAAAACTTTTGACTGAGGCGCATGGACGGGTGACATTTCAGGATGTTGCCGGCGTTGAGGAAGCCAAGGAAGATCTGGAAGAGATTGTTGAGTTTTTGCGTGATCCGCAGAAGTTTCAGCGTCTTGGCGGTAAAATTCCGCGCGGTGTGCTGCTTGTAGGCCCTCCGGGAACCGGTAAAACCTTGCTGGCACGCTCGGTTGCCGGTGAGGCCAATGTGCCGTTCTTTACAATTTCCGGTTCGGATTTTGTGGAAATGTTTGTTGGTGTGGGTGCAAGCCGTGTTCGCGACATGTTTGAACAGGCCAAGAAAAATGCGCCTTGCATTATCTTTATTGATGAAATTGATGCTGTCGGCCGTCACCGCGGTGCCGGTCTTGGCGGCGGCAATGATGAGCGCGAGCAAACGCTGAACCAGCTGCTGGTTGAGATGGATGGTTTTGAGGCCAATGAGAATATTATTCTTATTGCTGCAACCAACCGCCCTGATGTGCTGGATCCTGCCTTGCTGCGCCCCGGCCGTTTTGACCGTCAGGTTGTGGTGCCCAATCCGGATGTAACCGGCCGCGAGCAGATTTTGAAAGTGCATGTGCGCAATGTGCCGCTGGCGCCAAATGTTGACCTGAAAGTGCTGGCGCGCGGTACGCCGGGCTTTTCCGGTGCCGATTTGATGAACCTTGTCAATGAGGCGGCGCTGATGACGGCGCGGCGCAACAAGCGTCTGGTCACCATGCAGGAGTTTGAAGACGCCAAGGACAAGATTATGATGGGTGCAGAGCGGCGCTCTTCAGCCATGACGCAGGCAGAAAAAGAGCTGACCGCCTATCATGAATCCGGTCATGCCATTGTGGCATTGAATGTTCCGGCGGCCGATCCTGTGCATAAGGCAACGATTATTCCCCGTGGCCGGGCATTGGGCATGGTGATGCAATTGCCCGAAGGCGACAAATATTCCATGAGTTATAAATGGATGGTGTCGCGCCTTGCTATTATGATGGGTGGCCGCATTGCCGAAGAGCTCAAATTCGGTAAGGAAAATATCACTTCCGGCGCATCTTCCGATATTGAGCAGGCAACCAAACTTGCCAGAGCCATGGTAACCCGCTGGGGCTTTTCGGAAAAGCTTGGCTATGTGGCTTATGGCGAAAATCAGGAAGAGGTGTTTCTTGGTCATTCCGTTTCCCGCACACAGAATGTTTCCGAGGCAACTGCCCAGCTGATTGATGCGGAAGTGCGGGAACTGATTGATAATGCCTATGCAGAGGCGCGCCGTATTCTGACAGAGCAGCATGATGCATGGGTTGCCATTGCTGAAGGGCTTTTAGAATATGAAACGCTGAGCGGTGAAGAGATAAGGCAGCTGATTGCCGGTCAGAAGCCTAATCGCGATAATGGCGATGATACGACATCTTCACGCGGCTCTGCGGTGCCAAAAACAGGCCGTGCCCGCAAAAAACCAGGTGATGAGCCGGAAGCCGGGCAGAATATGGAGCCTGAGCCGCAGGCGTGAGAGCGATCTCATTCTGAGAATGAAGATCTCACCTGAGCTATAAGCCAAAATCTGAAATAAAACCGGGCTGTGAAGCCCGGTTTTTTCTGGCTGTTGTTAAAAAATTATCCAATAATGCAGATTATCCCAGACATTGTTTGACAAGCGGCGGAAAATCGCTGCATTGCTTGTTTTTCTGCTGACCTGTCTTTTTCAAATATTGTTTTCTAGGCGGGCAGTTTGGTTGTTCCGTGAAGAAAAGGCTTGGATATGTCCTGTAAATATTTTGGTACTGACGGCATCCGCGGTAAGGCTAATTCTTTTCCGATGACACCAGAAATAGCCATGCGGGTGGGGATGGCTGTTGGGCTTTCCTTCCGCGATGGCGGGCAGGGGCGCCGCGTGGTGATCGGCAAGGATACCCGCCGCTCCGGTTATATGCTTGAAAATGCACTGGTTGCCGGTTTTACGGCCATGGGCATGGAAGTGTTTTTGCTGGGGCCTATTCCAACGCCAGCCGTGGCGATGTTATGCCGTTCCCTGCGTGCAGATATCGGCGTTATGATCTCTGCCTCGCATAATCCTTATTATGATAATGGTATCAAGCTGTTTGGCCCTGATGGTTATAAATTGTCGGATGAGCTGGAGCTGACAATTGAAAAACTGATTGATGATGATATGAGCGCGCATATGAGCAGCCATGGCGAGATTGGCCGTGCCAAGCGTGTTGATGGCGATATTTATCGCTATATTGAATTTGCCAAGCGCACAATGCCGCGGCATTTGTCGCTCAATGGTTTGCGAATTGTTGTCGATTGCGCCAATGGCGCGGCCTATAAAGTGGCACCTGCCGCATTATGGGAGCTTGGTGCAGAGGTTGTTACCATCAATAATGCGCCAAATGGTACCAATATTAATGAGGATTGCGGCTCTACTCATCCGGAAGGGCTGATCCGTAAAGTGCATGAAACCCGGGCAGATATTGGTATTGCGCTGGATGGCGATGCTGATCGTGTGCTGATGGTGGATGAAAACGGCACAATTATTGACGGCGATCAGCTTATGGCGGTGATTGCGGAAAACTGGGCGGATACCGGTCGTCTCGTTGGCGGGGGGATTGTTGCAACAATCATGTCCAATCTCGGCCTTGAGCGGTTTTTGGGTGATAAGGGGTTATCGCTGGCGCGCACAAAAGTGGGCGACCGCTATGTGGTGGAACATATGCGCAAGCATGGTTTCAATGTTGGCGGTGAGCAATCCGGCCATATTGTCCTGTCTGATTTTGGAACAACCGGCGATGGTCTCATCTCAGCCTTGCAGATTTTGGCTGTCATGCAGGAACGGCAGCGCCCGTTAAGTGAGGTTTGCCGTAAATTTGAACCGGTGCCGCAGATTCTTAAAAATATCCGCGTATCTGGTTCCGGCCTGCTGGCAGATAAAAAGGTCGTACAGGCGATTGAAGAAGCCAAAGGGCAGCTTGGTGCGTCCGGCCGTGTGGTGATTCGTCCGTCAGGCACAGAACCGTTGATCCGCGTGATGGCGGAGGGCGATGATCATAGCCTGGTTGAGAGCGTGGTGGATGATATTATCACTTCAATCAGAGCCGCCTCCAAAATCTGACAAGTTTTTATAAAAAAAGTTCCGGCTGCAATTTTGAAGGGAGCTGCCGGAACATATGAATTTTATTATACTATTCGTATTCTATTATTTGCGTAAGTATTAATTAATATCGTAAATAATTAAGGTTAAATGCTGCTTAACTTTTCAGTCTTATGGTGAATCCGAGAGTGATTGTCCCGGTATTGGAAGGCCGTGGAAACGCGATAGGATATGAAGATGAAAAGATTGAAAGACGTGCTTATCGCCGGTGTTGCAGGTGGTGCATTGGCGGCCATAGCCTCTCCGGTTCTTGCAGCAGATATTATTGTTCCCGAACCGGTTCCGGAAGTGATCGTGCAGCCTGCACATGTGGGTGGCTGGTATCTGCGTGGCGATATCGGTTATTCCTCGCCCAAGTTTAAAGGCGCGCATTATTCGACGATTGATAATTGCCCGACTGACTGTGGCGGCACCAATTCAAGTTTTGGCAGCAATGAGCTGTTTGGTAAGCTGAAAGGCTCGTTCCTGATCGGTGCCGGTGTCGGTTATCAGGTGACTGATTATTTCCGTACTGATCTGACGGTTGATTATCTGACGCGCTCGAAATTTAACGGCTCAACCAGCGGTGTCTGCACATCTGGGGGTACGGTTTTTGATTGCGTCTCCACTGATACAGCAAAAATGTCAGCTCTGTCGATTTTGGCCAATGCATATATTGATCTTGGCAATTTCAATGGCTTCACACCATATGTCGGTGCCGGTATTGGTGGTACCCGTATCAAATGGGGTAATCTGACCAATACAATTGGCGGAAATTTTGATCAGCCCGGCTCAACTGAGCACGAAGGCTCATCAGACTGGCGCTTTACATGGGCATTGATGGCCGGTGTTTCTTATGATCTTACCCAAAGCCTTAAACTGGATGCGGGCTATCGTTTCCGCCGCATTAACGGGGGGCAGATGTTCAAGGGGGATCAGTGGATCGGCAATGGTTATGACAAGCATTTCGACATTCATGATGTGCGCGTTGGCTTGCGCTATCAGTTTGGCGGTTATGCCCCTGTCGCTTATAATGACATGACAACACCGGTTTATAAATAAGTGGTCAGAAACACTTTTATAATCTGAAAACCCCTATAATCTGAAAACACCGCGCCTGGCTTAAGGGCGCGGTGTTTTTCTATTCAGCAGGCTGCAAACCATGCCGGTTTCGGGCTGTATAATTCTGCCAGATAATATGTCATGCTGTTTGCTCATTTATCAATTGTGCGTAAAGCGCGTTTGCATATTCGCGCTGTGGCTGGTGAGGTGCTTTCTTGTCGCCAGCGCGCCACCACAGACCGAACCCAATCCGGTGTGGTTTTGGAAGCGTCATTAAGCCAGTTGGCGACAGAATCCTGCACATAAATTTCCGGATCACTGCGTAATGCTTCAAGAATTGGCAATGCGCGCTCCGGTTCGGTTTTCAGCAAGTTAAAATGAGTGCACCATACACCACGTGGTCGGATGGCTTCACTGGCAAAGCGGCGGATTTTAAAGGACGGGCTCTTTGCCCAGGGGGGCAGCAATGTAAAAGCGTGTTCTGCTTGTGCAATAATGTCGCTGCGCATAGCAAGCCACGCCCATTCACGCACGCCAAAATGAGGATCATCGGCCAGAATGTGAATGTGCTCCAGCTTTTCTGACAGTGAGAGATTCTTTTGCGCTGCGATAAAATAACAGGCCCAGCCGCGAATTGTGTCAGAAGGGTGGTTGCTGAGTGTGCACAATGAAATATTACCGTTTTTATACAGTAATTGCGCGGCCAGTGCCATGCGTGCGGTAATGCCGCCCGTTGAAGTGGCCATTACCTGGTGCATTTCGGATGTGGTTTGCGGCAAGGCGCTTTGCATCAATTGTGCAAAATCAACGGCAAGGCACTCGGCCAAAATTGTGGTTTGCGCAGTGCCGTTATTGAGTTCACGCAGGCGTTGCGGCGCAATTTCTCCGGTACGACGAACAGGCTTAACCGCTGGCTTTGTCATGATCTGCCGAAGCCTTTGCGGTGATGCGGATTTTTGTCAGCAATGCACTTAATGTAAGTTTTTCCTGAGCGTTTAACGGCTTCATAAGGGAGGCAATCCATCGCATATGCTGATCGGTCAGCGCCGAGGCTATGTCTGCGCCTTTATTGGTTAATGTGATGAGAATTGAACGGCGGTCTTCCTGCACAGGATTGCGCAGAATAAAGCCGTCACGTTCAAGCCCGTCGAGCAGGCCGGTCAGCGTTGCCCGGCTAATGCCCGCACGTTGTGCAAGAAGACAGGGGGGCAATCCTGTTTTTTCCTCCCGCAGCAAAAAGAGAATGACAAAGCGGCTTTCACTCAGCTGATAGGGGCTAAGTTTTGCAGCGCAGCTTAAATCAATTTGTCTGGATGTGGAGAGCAATTCAAAGCATAGGCGAAGATCCTGCGGATTGAGATCATTGCGTTCAGCATGGCTGAGCAGGGCTGTGTATTTATTATCCATAACGGCAGATATAGTTTGGCACCTAACTATATGTCAAATCCTTTTATGAGGTGTTAGATTGTCGCAGACAGACAAAAGCAGACCAGTTTGATGAAACAAAGCTTGCGTAAAAGCACAAGTTTCTATATTCCGGTCAGCGGGCCACTTCTCCCCAACGGGAAGCGTGCTATCTGAAAGGGTAGATTAAATGACGACTTTTCCAAAGCCGGATATCCGTCCGGTTAATGCACAATTTTCTTCAGGTCCTTGCACAAAACGTCCGGGCTGGACACTTAATGTGCTGGCAGATGCACCGCTTGGCCGCTCGCATCGCGCCAAAACCGGCAAGGCAAAGCTCAAAGCAGCAATTGACCTGACACGTGAAATTCTCCAGGTTCCCGCAGATTATCGTATTGGCATTGTGCCGGCATCAGATACCGGCGCTGTTGAAATGGCTTTATGGTCACTGCTTGGTGAGCGCGGTATTGATATGGTCGCGTGGGAAAGTTTCGGCGCCGGCTGGGTGACCGATGTCGTAAAACAGCTTCAACTTAAAGACGTCCGTATATTTGAGGCGCCCTATGGCGAAATCGTTGATTTTGCAAAAGTGGATTTTGACCGTGATGTGGTCTTCACATGGAATGGCACCACATCCGGCGTGCGTGTGCCAAATGCGGATTTTATACCTGAGACACGTGAAGGTCTGACGATTTGCGATGCGACTTCTGCGGCTTTTGCGCAGAATCTTGATTATGCCAAGCTCGATGTTGTCACTTTCTCCTGGCAAAAAGTGCTCGGCGGTGAGGGTGCGCATGGTATGCTGATCCTGAGCCCGCGCGCTGTTGAGCGTCTGGAAAACTATAAGCCGCAATGGCCGTTGCCAAAAATCTTCCGCATGACCAAAGGCGGCAAGCTGATTGAAGGTATTTTTAGCGGCGAAACCATTAATACGCCATCCATGCTTTGCGTTGAGGATTATCTTGATGCACTGCAATGGGCGCAGTCAATCGGCGGTTTGCAGGGGCTGATGGCGCGGGCGGACAAGAATTTTGCCGTGATTAATGATTTTGTTGAAAGCCGTGACTGGATTGCCAATCTGGCAAAAGATCCGGCCACCCGCTCCAACACTTCTGTGTGCCTGAGCATTACTGATGCGCAGGTTGCAGCGCTGCCGGCTGATGAGCAGGCAGCTTTTGCCAAGGCACTTGTATCCTCGCTGGAAAAAGAGGGTGTTGCCTTTGATATCGGCGCTTATCGTGATGCGCCTTCGGGGCTGCGCATCTGGACAGGCGCAACAGTTGAGGCATCGGATTTGCAGGCATTGCTGCCGTGGCTTGACTGGGCATTCAAAACGCAAAAAGCACAGCTTTCCTGATTTCACCATATTGGCCGCAAGGCTCTCTTGAAATGCAATATCAGCTGCAACTGTGTTGGGACGGTTGCAGCGCGCCACCCTTATATTCTTCTGTCACATCATTACGGAGGCTGTTATGGCACCTCGTGTTCTCGTTTCGGATAAATTGTCGCCAACCGCAGTGCAGATCTTTAAGGATCGCGGCGTAGAAGTGGATTATCTGCCGGATCTTGGCAAGGATAAAGAAAAACTTCTGGAAGTCATCGGCCAATATGATGGTCTGGCAATTCGCTCGGCAACCAAAGTAACCGATAAGCTGATTGCCGCTGCAACCAATCTTAAAGTGGTTGGCCGTGCCGGTATTGGTGTGGATAATGTGGATATTCCGGCTGCATCGCGACGCGGTATTATTGTGATGAATACGCCTTTTGGCAATTCAATCACCACTGCGGAACATGCGATTGCGCTGATGTTTGCTGTTGCCCGCCAGTTGCCGGAGGCAGATCAGTCAACGCGTGCCGGCAAGTGGGAAAAAAACCGCTTCATGGGTGTGGAAATTACCGGCAAAACACTTGGCATTATCGGTTGCGGCAATATCGGCTCCATTGTTGCCACAAGGGCTATCGGCCTCAAAATGCATGTTGTTGCCTTTGATCCCTTTCTTTCAGAGGCGCGCGCTGAAGAGCTGGGCGTGGAAAAGCTGGAACTGGATGAATTGCTGGCACGGGCAGATTTTATCAGCCTGCACACACCGATGACTGATAAGACCCGCAATATCATCAATGCAGAAAATATTGCTAAGATGAAAGACGGCGTACGGATTATCAATTGCGCACGCGGCGGCCTGATTGTTGAAAAAGATCTGGTTGCAGCCTTGAAATCCGGCAAGGTGGCCGGTGCCGGTATTGATGTTTTTGAAGTGGAACCGGCAACAGAATCAGAATTATTTGAACTGCCAAATGTGGTATGCACGCCGCATCTTGGCGCCTCCACCTCGGAAGCGCAGGAAAATGTAGCATTGCAGGTTGCCGAGCAGATGGCGGATTATCTTATCAAGGGCGCTGTTACCAATGCAATCAATATGCCGTCGATTACTGCGGAAGAAGCACCGCGCCTGAAACCTTTTGTCAAACTGGCTGAGGTGCTGGGCGCCTTTATCGGTCAGGTGACGGATGAGCCTATTCAGGAAGTGGAAATTCTTTTTGACGGCTCCACCGCAACCATGAATACACGTGCCCTGATCAGCGCGGCGCTTGCCGGTCTTATCCGCCCGCAGGTCTCTGATGTGAATATGGTTTCTGCACCGGTTATGGTGAAGGAGCGCGGTATTATTGTATCGGAAGTCAAGCGCGATAAATCGGGTGTGTTTGACGGCTATATCAAGATCACTGTGCGCACCACCAAGCGTACGCGTTCGATTGCCGGCACATGCTTTTCTGATGGCAAGCCGCGCTTTATCCAGATTAAGGGAATTAATCTGGATGCGGAAGTCGGCCGGCATATGCTATATACCACCAATAATGATACGCCGGGCATGATCGGCTGGCTGGGAACGGTTTGCGGTCAGCATGGTGTGAATATTGCTAATTTCTCGCTTGGTCGTGAACGTATGGGCGGCGATGCAATTGCGCTGCTTTATCTTGATGAGCGTATTCCGGAAGCGGTGCTGGATGTTCTGCGTGCCAATGAGGCAATTGTGCAGGCGCGGCCACTGGTTTTTGATGTGGCGGCAGATTAAGTATAAAGTATCGTATAAAAATATAATGACGGGAAAATCAGGTTTTCCCGTCATTTGCTTGTCCGGCGCTTGTCCGGTTGTTGCGGAATATTCTTTCAAAAGAGGTTGTTAATGTCGGCAGATCCGGCGCCGTTCAAGGCGCAATGGCGGCAGATGTGTGAAGCTGATCTTGCGGAAGTGCATGCGATGAGCTGTATTGTGCATCCGGACTTTCCGGAAGATCCGGCCATTTTTGCTGATCGCCTGAAGGTTTTTGCGCAGGGTGCTCTGGTTTTGCAAGGGACAGGCCAATTGCTCGGCTATAGTTTCAGCCATCCTTGGCGCCGTCATTGCGCGCCAGCCCTCAACACGTTGTTGCATCGCATGGCAGAGGATGCCGATACTTATTATTTTCATGATGTGGCGCTGTTGCCGCAGGCGCGTTCCTTGGGGGCCGCCCGCAAGCTTGTGCAATTGCTGAAGGATATTGCGCTGGCGCATGGTTTCGACTCACTGTCACTTGTGGCCGTAAATGGCTCGCAGCCTTATTGGGAAAAACAGGGTTTTGTGGTGCAGGATGTGCCGGATCTGCGGGAAAAACTGCTCAGCTATTCGGCTGATGCGCGATTTATGGTGCGCAATCTGAATAAATAAGCCTGTTTTTGCATGAACAGGTGCGATTTCCGGCAATCGGGAGTCGCACTTTTAATTGTGACGCTGTATAGAAGCTCACGTTCTGTAAAAAAGCGCGGGTTTTGAATGAAAGCGCGTTTTAGAAAGGAACGGGCCTAAAGTGTTTGTTTAGGCGCATTATCTGCACGTAAAATCGCTACGCATTGTTGCGGGAAATGCTCTATGTGTCACAGGCTCGATTCAAATTCCAAACAAGCTGTACATTTTGTACTGAGGAGTTTTCTTCATGGCTAATGTGATCGTCGTCGGCTCACAATGGGGTGACGAAGGCAAGGGTAAGATCGTTGACTGGTTGTCGGAACGCGCCGATGTGATTGTGCGCTATCAGGGCGGCCATAATGCCGGTCATACGCTGGTCATTGATGGTGTAAGCTATAAGCTTGCATTATTGCCTTCCGGGCTGGTGCGCGGCAAGCTTTCCGTTATCGGCAATGGTGTTGTTGTTGATCCGCACCATTTTGTGACAGAGATTGAAAAACTGCGTGCACAGGGGGTTGAGGTAACGCCTGAGGTGTTGCGTGTTGCTGAAAATGCTCCCCTGATCCTGTCCCTGCACCGTGAGCTGGATGCCATTCGTGAAGATGGATCAGCCGGTTTGAAAATCGGCACCACCAAGCGCGGCATCGGACCTGCCTATGAAGATAAGGTCGGCCGCCGCGCAATCCGTGTGATTGATCTGGCGGAGCCGCAAAGCCTGCGTCCTAAAATTGAACGGCTTTTGACACATCACAATGCGTTGCGCCGTGGTATGGGGCTTGCAGAGATCTCGGTTGATGCAATCCATGCAGAGCTGACGGAAGTGGCTGACAAGATCCTGCCTTATGTGGATCAGGTCTGGAAAATTCTGGATGACAAGCGCAAGGCCGGTGCCCGTATTCTTTTTGAAGGCGCACAAGGTGCGCTTCTCGATAATGACCACGGAACCTATCCGTTTGTTACATCGTCCAATACCGTGGCCGGTCAGGCTGCTGCCGGTTCAGGCCTTGGCCCGACAGCGATTGGCTATGTGCTGGGGATTACCAAGGCTTACACCACCCGCGTGGGGGAAGGGCCGTTTCCTTGTGAGCTGAATGATGAGATCGGTCAGCATCTCTCAACTGTTGGCCGGGAAGTGGGCGTGAATACCGGCCGCTCCCGCCGCTGCGGATGGTTTGATGCGGTTCTGGTCAGGCAGACTGTGCGCACTTCCGGTATTACCGGCATTGCACTGACCAAGCTTGATGTTCTGGATGGTCTGGATGAGATCAAGGTCTGTGTGGCCTATGAGCTGGACGGCAAACGTATTGATTATCTGCCGGCCTCCATGGATGCGCAGGCGCGTGTCAAGCCGATTTATGAAACGCTGGAAGGCTGGAAGCAGACAACAGCAGGCGCACGTTCATGGAGCGAGCTGCCGGCGCAGGCGGTGAAATATGTGCGCCATATTGAAGAGCTGATCGGCGCGCCGGTTGCTATGCTCTCGACCAGTCCGGAGCGTGAAGATACTATTCTGGTTACAGATCCGTTTCAGGATTAATCCTGCGGCATTTGCCTGCGGAATGCAAAAAAATACAGGATTTAAAGGCGGAATTTTTATTCCGCCTTTTTTGATTTATAGTCTGCCTGATTGTTGTGGCAGGGTGGTTCACCCTGTTTTATGGGTTATTTTTTGATAAAACAGGCACTTTTTTGCCACAATTGGTGCAGTTAGGCGCTTCTAACAGGTTGAAATATACGGTAAACTTTGCATTCGTTAAGACTTATGCTTAATAAACATTCAGGCTTCATCTGATTTTTGGTGATGCTGCTGCAGATTGCGCCGGATAAGTGTACAGGGCAGCAGATTTCAATCGTCAGCAACGGATATAGAAAAGTATGGCAGATTTCGCAGCGGTACTGAAAAAGACAATTGATGCACAGGCAAACCCTGATGAGGCGTTGCGCCAGCGTGTCTATGCAAAGGCCCGCTCGACAATCGAGCAAAAGCTTTCCGCGGTCAATGCATCGGATGCCATGGCACAAAAGCAGCGCCAGATATTGGAAGCCGCGATTGAAGAAGTGGAAGCGGATTATCGTGCTGCAGAGCGCGCGGCCGAAGAGGCGGCGCAGCCTGAGCAGACAACAGATCCGCTGGAAAATTTTCTGAAAGCCGTGCAGGAAGCCGGTGTTGCTGAAGAGCGGACTGAGCCTGATCCGGCATTATCCGATGCGCCGCATGAAGGAACCGTTGATAATGCGGATGATAATCTGCAGGATGCGCGCGATGATGATGCAGGCTTTGCAGGGCGCCCGTCTTATAGTGCTTCTGATTATGATGATGAGCCGCGCAACCGCGGTAAGGGTCTGATAATCGGGCTGATTGCGCTTCTGCTTCTGGGCGGCGCCGGATATGCCGGCTGGACCTATCAGGATCAGATCAGGGATTATGTTGCCTCTTTGACATCGGGTGATCAATCTGCGGATGAGGGAACGGATGCCGGAGAAGATGCCGGAGATGGCGATAATGTTGATAGCGAGGAAGCTGACAGTCAGACGCAGGCGCAGCCACAGCAAGCCCAGCCACCGGAAAATAAACCGCAGAGCGAGCAAAAATTGACACAGCGATTGCTGCCGGATGGCAGTGAGGTTGATGAGGGCGCAGGCAATGGCGGCTCCAATTTTGGTGAGGGCACATCAACAGCCGCTGCCAGCGGCACAGCGCCGGCAAACGGGCAGACATCACCTGCAGGTGCCGCACAATCACAACCAATCCCTGTTGGCCAGAGCGCCTTCTTCTATGAAGAGCAGCGCGGTGGTGAAACATCACCGGCAGTTAAGGGCAGTGCTGTCTGGTCTGTGGTGCAGGATTCGCCGGGCGATGGCGCGCCGGATGAGCCGGCCATCCGTGCTGATGTGAGTTTTCCTGATGCGAAAATCAGCCTGCGCATGACAATCCGCCGTAATGCGGATCAGTCTATTCCGGCAAGCCATCTTATTGAGATGATCTTTACTGTGCCGGATGATTTTTCCGGCGGCGTGATTGAAAATGTGCAGCGTATTACTTTCAAGGATTCGGAACAGGCAGCGGGCAATCCGCTGGCAGCTATACCGATGAAAATTGCGGATAATTTTTTCCTCGTCGCCTTGAATGATGCGCGCACTGCGGTGGATATGAATATGGCCTTGATGCGCCGCCAGCAGTGGATTGATATTCCTATAACCTATCGCAATGGCCGCCGTGCGCTGATTAGCATGGAAAAAGGCGTGCCGGGGGATAAGGTATTTGATGAGGTTATGAAAAACTGGAGCAACAGCGCTCCATCTGCCAATTAGGGAATTTCAGTATTTTTTGAAAGCTGAAATACTCTTATGGGCATGCAGGCATACAGGACGGCTGAAAAGCAATCTGCCGCTCTTCATTTGAAAGGGTAAAAGAAAACCGCCTTCTTTTATAAAGAAGGCGGTTTTTATTTAATCAATAACAGCCCTGTTTTGCAGGCTGCGTGTTATGCAGATTATGCTGCCCGAGCAGCCGCCATAACGGCTTCCTGAACTTTTTCAAAGGCGCGCACTTCAATCTGACGTACACGCTCACGGCTGATGCTAAATTCTGCGGAAAGATCCTCCAGTGTCAGCGGCTCATCGCTCAGACGGCGGGCTTCAAAAATCCGGCGTTCACGCTCATTGAGCTTGGACATGGCTGATTCCAGCATGGTGCGGCGGTTGTTCAGTTCATCCTCATCAATCAGCATTTGTTCCTGTGAGGCACTGTCATCCACCAGCCAGTCCTGCCATTCGCCGCTTTCGCCCTCTGCGGCGCGGATCGGCGCATTAAGTGAGGCATCGCCACTCATGCGGCGGTTCATTGAAACAACTTCTTCTTCCGTTACACTCAGGCGATTGGCAATTTCTTTTACCTGTTCAGGGTTGAGATCGCCGTCATCCAGTGCCTGAATACGGTTTTTTGCCTTGCGCAGATTGAAGAACAGACGTTTCTGATTGGCTGTGGTGCCCATTTTAACAAGGCTCCACGAGCGCAGCACATATTCCTGGATCGAGGCTTTGATCCACCACATTGCGTAAGTTGCAAGGCGGAAGCCGCGTTCCGGTTCAAAACGCTTAACAGCCTGCATCAGGCCGACATTGCCTTCAGAAATAACTTCGCCGATCGGCAGGCCGTAGCCGCGATATCCCATGGCAATTTTAGCCACAAGGCGAAGATGGCTTGTTACAAGCTTATGTGCGGCTTCCGGATCCCCATGCTCGCTATAGCGTTTGGCGAGCATATATTCTTCCTGCGGCTGCAGCATAGGAAAGCGGCGGATTTCATCCAGATAACGCGTAAGACCGCCGTCACCTGCGGTAATTGCCGGTAATGTTGTACGGGCCATAGAGCACCCTCCTGTTTATGACAGGTTCCCTTGAAGGCGAACCTGTGCCTGATCACCATTTCAGGCAGTTCGTCGCATAAAGTGAGTATATAGGAAAAATTAGGGCAAAAACACGGTGATAATGACAGGACACGTGAATTTTATCAATATGACTATAAAATTATGGTCCGCCGTCAGCTTTTCCCTAACAATATGAAAAATATGGATATTATTTGATGTAAATTGATAATGGCAAAGAAAAGCCGGAGAGTGTTTTTGGCTTCTCTCCGGTTATTACAAAAATTTAATCCGTCAATATTGAAGATTGCGATTACTTTGCGTCCAGCCCGCCTTGGCGAAAAGCATGCAGAAGTTTTTGCATATCCTGCGGCATATCGGTAGTAAATTCCATAAATTGCCCTGTTACAGGATGCTCAAAGGCCAGAAGGCGTGCATGAAGCGCCTGCCTTTGAAAATTCCGGATTGTTTCCTGCAATTCACCGGTCAGGCGATTGGCCTTGGTTTTATAGGCGCTGCCATAATCATCATCGCCGATCAGCGGATGGCCGATATGCGCCATATGCACCCTGATCTGGTGGGTGCGGCCGGTTTCCAGACGGCATTCCACAAGTGAGGCAAGTGCTGTGGCATCGTCCTTTTCACCAAACCGCTCTTCAACCATATAATGGGTGATTGCGTGGCGGGCATCTTCACGGTCTTCCGGCACCACTGCCTGTTTGGTGCGGTCGCGGCGGGAGCGGCCGAGCCAGGTATCAATCGTGCCGGCGGGGCGCTCCGGCATACCCCATAACAGTGCCAGATAGGCGCGCTCCAGCATACCGGTGCGGCCGTGATCAGCAAATTGCGCACTTAAATTTTGGTGCGCCTTGTCGTGTTTGGCAATCACCAGAACGCCGGACGTATCCTTATCCAGCCGGTGCACAATCCCCGGCCGTCTGACGCCACCGATGCCGGAGAGGCTTTCACCGCAATGATGTATCAAAGCGTTAACCAAAGTTCCGTTCCAATTGCCATTTCCCGGGTGAACAACCAGCCCTGCAGGCTTGTTGACCACAATTATGTCATGATCTTCATAAAGGAGATCAAGCGGAATGTCTTCCGGCTGTGGAGCAGCTGGTTCGGCTTGCGGAATGTGCAGAGTAATAATTGAACCTTCGCGCAATTTGTGCTTAGGCTCGCGCACAATCCGGCTGTCAACCAGCACATGGCCGGCACTTATGAGTGATTGGATGCGATTTCGTGAAAGATCAGGCGTGAGTTGAGAAGCAAGCCACTGATCAAGCCGTTTTCCTGCGGCATCGGCATCGGCAATTAGCTCTTTCAATCGTCTCTTCCCTTCGTTATCACGCCTCGCGATACCAGTAATCGGAGACTTTAATGCAGGACCATTATTATCAGGAACATCCGGAACCGCATCAATATGCTGCGCAGGCATATCAGGAACCCCAGATCGATCCGGCTATGGAGCGTGTTCGCCGCAAAATGGTTCGCCTGTTGATCATATCAATTGCCATCATGGTCATAGGTCTGATGGCCGTGCTGAGTGCTGTTATCTATAAAATTAACAAGGCTCCCGATACAGCAGAAAACGCGGCAGCTCAATCAGATATTCCGGGGCACAACCCCAAAGCGGATATTCCGGGGAACTCCGGGGCCGGAGTTTCAGGGCAGGGGGCTGTCAAGGATGATGTTTTGCCGCTTGTTGAATCACAACTGGAACTTGCGCCGGGAACACGCCTGCTCTCGCAAAGCCTTTCAGGTGATCTGGTTTCACTTGAAACCCTGCTGCCAGATGGCGGTACGGAAATCATGATCTATGATTACCGCAAATCCCGTTTTGTTGGCCGTATGCGTCTTGGCAATCTTGAATAATCTTAAAATAAGCTGATCAACAGGTGGTTCCGTGCCCTTGCCGGCATTTTACCGCCTGTTGCATTATGCCGGCAGAGCGGTTTACGCCGCTTTGCCGGCGCTATGATAAGTTGCCGCGTTTACCTGTTAAATCTTTGTGTTCTTGCCGGTAAAGCCGGATAAAGGCTTTGATTGTCTTTCGTAAATTTATAAACATGCTTACAGAGATTCTGTATCCGGCTGTTATTTGACCTGAAGCACAGGTTTTGCAAAACTGATATTTGTGTTTCTCAAAAGCCCTGCTTGTAAAACAGGGTTTTGCAGTCATAATTTGCGTGTTTACCCGCATTTGCGCCTGTGTTTCCGATCTTGGTACAAAGGGCTTCTATGGGGATTATGATAATGAAAACTGATTACGAGAAACAGCTTCGTGAAGCCGGCGTGCGGATTACGCGCCCGCGTCGGGTTATTCTTGATATTCTTGCCCAGTCTGATGGTCATCCCGATGCAATGGAAATTTTCCGCCGTGCTGTTGAGATTGACAAGAGCATCTCGCTTTCAACAGTCTATCGCACCATGAAATTGCTGGAGGAGCAGGGTGCAATTCATCGTCATGCCTTTGATGGCGGGCCGTCACGCTTTGAACAGGCCGGTAATGAGCATCATGATCATTTGATTGATATGGATACCGGTGATGTGATTGAGTTCCATTCAGAAATGATTGAAAAATTGCAGGAAGAGATTGCCCGCTCTCTCGGCTATGAGATTATTCATCATCGCTTTGAGCTTTACGGCCGGAAAATCAAGGCAGACTAAAAAAGCGGAATTGACGAATTTCCTATTAAAAGCCGCAAAGCAGGTTTCTTCAAAAACAGTGTTATAAATTTTATTATCTTATTGATATTGCAGGTAAAATCATCTTCTTTTTTATATTGATAACAAAAATCGATTATTTTCTGGTTTTTATTATGCCGGGATGAAACTTTTTGTTGTTTGATGCGTTATGGCCAACAGAAAGCATGTTTTCTCGCAATCATGTTTTTTACCGACCGTAAATACGCCCCCTATTTCCGGTCTCGCGCGCTTCCGGATGATTTATCTCCGGAGCGCGCCACTATTGTCCCTGCGCTACTATTAGCTTTTAGCATTTCTTGGCAATCAACGCGGTTTATGCCGGCTCATGATTGGCTGTAAAGGCTGGCAATTATCAATAATCAAAATGCTGATAGGGAATGTGCAGCCTGTATTCTACAAGACCGTTGTGAATATCATAGCTTGCTGTGCCGTTAACAGCCTGTGGTACAATGCGCAGCAAAACAGCACTGCCAAAATGTTGCGCTGCGCCTGCCTTGCTGCCATGGTTGTTTTTCTCTGATATTTTTTGTGGTTGGAGACGGGGGATTTCCGCCGTGGGGCTGAGTTCCTTCCAGCAAATTACCAGATCTGTTTCCCCCTTGTTGTTGGTGCCAAGCCTTGCCGAGATGGTGAGGTTGCCGTGATTGCAGGCAAGGGCGCCATAGGAGGCGGAATTAACAATAAGCTCATGGAGTGCAAGCCCGATATGCAAGGCTGCCCCCGGGAACAGGTAGACATTCTCCCCTTCGATCTTGAGGCGCTCATCCTTGAGGTGGATATATTTTTGCAGTTGTGCGTTTAAAAGATCGTGAAACGCTGCACCATGCCAGTTGGAATCGGTTACCAGATCCTGCGAATGGGAAAGGGAATAAAGCCGTCCGCGAAATTTGTGCAGAAATTGATCAACAGAGCCGGAATAACGCGCTGTCTGTGCGGCGATACTCTGAATGACTGCCAGAAGGTTTTTTGAGCGGTGACTGACCTCGCGCAGCAGGATTTTAAGAACCTGTTCACGGTGTTTCAGCTCACTGATTTCAACTGCGGTGGTGACAATGCCGATAATTGCTCCGTTTTCATCTTTATCCAGATCAATGAAAAACTCGTACCACCGCGGATTGTTCTTTTCAGTAAAAGCGATTTCAAGGCGTTGTGCCTCACCATTTTGCAGGAGCCGTGCTTTGGCAAGCATAAGTTTTTCTGCAATGGGGCGCGGCATAAGATCCTGTTCGCTGATGCCGGCTTGCCAGCATAATTGCCAGAATGCCGGCACATTTTCTGCCCAGGCGTAACAGAGGTCCGGTGTTTGGTAAAAAACGGCAACATTGCTGTTGCGTATGGCGCGGAGCAGGGAGCGCAGCCGGATCTGGCCGGTGCTGCTGTAATTGGTTGAAGAGGCAGTTGGCGCCATAACATATGTGCTTTCTGTTATCTCACCGATATAGCGGGCATTGCACAGGTGATAAACCGCGGCGCGGCAGATCTGTTTGTTTGCCTGACCTGAAACGAATGGTTGCGGATTTGGTTCCGAGCGGTTTTGCCTGAGCCGTTTTGCCCGAGCCGTTTTGTATTGTGGCTGGGATATTTTCCTGTAAGGCAGAGGCGCCTTCTCTTCGTGTCAGGCTTGCGCTGTTGCCTCCTCTTCAAAAAACAATGCCTGACTGATCAGCGCCTTGACCATATCCGGATTAAACGGTTTGGTGACCAAAAAAGCCGGCTCCGGTCTTTCTCCTGTCAACAGGCGCTCAGGAAAGGCGGTGATGAATATAACCGGCAGATTGTCCTGTTTGAGAATTTCGTTCACAGCATCGATGCCGGAGCTGCCATCAGCCAATTGAATATCGGCCAGGATCATGGCCGGTTTGGTTTGATGATACAGAGAAACGGCTTCCTTACGGGTTCTGGCAATGGCGGTAACCTCATGGCCAAGCTCTTCAACCATTTGCTCAATATCCATTGCAATCAGCGGTTCATCTTCAATGATCATGATGCGTGTGGCGATATGGCGGGAGATATGTTCAGACGCCTCAGCAAGAAGAGCTGCAAATCCGGCCTGATCTTCATCAAGAATTTCTGCTGCTTCCCGTTCATTAAATCCTTCAACCGAAACCAACAGAAAAGCCTGCCGTGAGCGCGGGGTGAGCAGGGCAAGATTACGCGCGGCGTGTTTTTCCCATACGGCGGATGAGGCATTATCGGGTATTTCAATGGATGTGCGGTCAAAAATACTGGAATATAGGCGGTAGAGTGCTATCTTATCGGATGAGCAGTCAGGCCATACGGAGATATCGTCAATCAGGGTTTCAAGAATTGCAGCAACATAGGCATCGCCGGCTGCCTGCGAGCCGGTTACGGCGCGTGAGAAACGCCGCAAATAGGGCAGATGTGGTGCAATACGTGTGGATAGTGACATTGAATGCTCCGTCAGGAAGACTGGCTACAGACTGAAGTGACATATCAGATTGTATGGTTTTAAAACGTCTGGCAATTATAAATGTTCCTGCTGCAGGAACTAATTTTTCGATGCTGCATTTTATTGTAATTGCGTATTTTCCATTGCAGCTCCTGCGGTATTACATGTTCTTTAATTGCGCGGATTTGAACAAATGTAAGTTGCCGGAGAATGCGCATAATAAGGGGTTTTAAAAACAGGTAGCTATGAATTGCGGCAAGCTTCGCCTATGCAACTGGCCGGAAAATACCAGCAAATCAACCGGAATACGGATGCGATGAACTGTAAAAATTCTTTGAAGGCGCAAGATGATAATATGACTGCACAGGCGCAAGAAAATACCACGCAGCATGACAGAATGTGCGACGGAGCCAATGCGGGTGATGAGCTTGGCTCTAATAGTGAGATCGGGCTTAAATTGCGGGCGCTTTATACGGGTATTCAGGAAGAGGCAATTCCGGAGCGTTTTCTCGATCTGCTGGAAAAACTGGATCAGGCTGAGCATAAATTATCCTCAGTTTCAGGGAACTGATGCCTATGGTGGAGGAGAAGGACGACTTTAAACGCCTGATGCTTGCGGCTCTTCCGGCGTTACGTGCTTTTGCGGTTTCTCTTGCCGGACAACCGGATAAGGCTGATGATCTGGTGCAGGATACGATCATGAAAGCCTGGGGCAAGCGCGACAGTTTTATTATGGGCACGAATATTAAAGCGTGGCTTTTTACAATATTGCGCAATGAGTTTTATAGTCAGATGCGCAAGCGCGGCCGTGAAGTGCAGGATACAGAAGGCTATCACACGCAGCGGCTGGCTGTGCATCCTGCACAATATGGCTCACTTGATTTGCAGGATTTCCGCCATGCGCTCAGCCAGTTGCCGGATGATCAGCGTGAAGCGATTATTCTGATCGGCGCCTCCGGATTTTCTTATGAAGAGGCGGCGGAAATATGCGGCTGCGCAATCGGCACTATTAAAAGCCGCGTCAGCCGTGCGCGTGTGCGTTTGCAGGAACTGCTGAATGTGACAGGCAATTATGATTACGGGCCTGATAATATGTCAGCACAGGTAACCATGCGCTCTTTTTAATTACTCATCGTGGTCTGTTTTTTTGCTGTTTTTGCCGGATAAGATTGACAAGACGGCAAGGCCTGCCAGCGGCAGGACAATTGTCAGTACAGGTCGTTTTAGAAATGTGGGCACGGCTGCAACGGCTGCGGCGGTGAGTGCGGCATTGGTATCAATGGCGGCGCGACGTTCCGCCTGCCGCTTTTTGTGCGCTTTCTCATATATCCGGTTGAGGGCAAAGGCAAAAAACGCCACCACTGCACAGATTGCGGCAATCAGCAATGCGCTTATTACAGGCCCGAACCGGACAGTGAGGGCAAGATAAGCGGCAATAACCAGAAATATGACGGTGAGAAGAGTGGCCAGAGTGATAATCGTAAAGAATGTGATATTGCGTTTGGTGCGTGCAGCTGCAGCCTTCATTTCAGCGTCAGCAAGGCCGGTCAAAAGCGGGATAAGGCGTTTCAGCATATCAGCGCCGTGTGATTGCGGAGAAAAGATAGCCGGCCGCGGCGGCCAGCGCCAGCGTTGTCAAAGGGCGCTCCCGCACATAATCAGTTACTTGTTCCTCAAGTGAATAAGCCTGATTTTTTAGTGCATGAATAGCATTTTCACCCTGTTCATAAATATCCTGATAGTTCTCGGATGCGTTTTGTCTGGCCTGGTTGATTTTTTGTGAACCGATATCAGACAGTGTGGCGGCAAGGGATGCAATATCCTGTTTGAGTTGTGCAATCTGCGCCTGTAATTCTTCTGTGTTGCTCGTCTGGGTGTCGTTGATATTTTTTGCGTCACGAGCCATGAGAGCCTCCGTTAAATAAAACTGAAATATAAATCATACTTATAACGTACGGCCAGAATAATGGTTCCTGCTGCGCAGTGCCAGCTGAAACCTGTGTTTTGGTGTTGTAAAAATGCCGGTACAGTTAACAGGATAAATTTTATTCGCGCAGCCTGAATATCTATTATTACAATATTAGTTATAGAAGAAGGCACATCAGATAATTATCAAAAACAGCGCGGTCAAAGAAATGCAGGCTGCGGTTACATAAAAACCGGCACGCAAAATGGCGGTTTCCTGACGGGCGGGCTCGCAAGGATGCACCATGGCAAGGCGGGCGGTGGTCTCAATATTTTGCATTTTCTGGTGCATTTATTGTCCCCTGCTTATACACTGGAAAGCGTAAAGCCATGATAGGCTGTCTATACGTCAGCTTTATGATTGTTTGCTGACAATAAGATGATTGCATAATTGCAACTCATTATGCCCGCGCAGTGATATCAAGCCTCTTTGACAAGGGGCTGTGATAAAACAGTGATAAGGGACAGAACAGTATCGCCCATGGCATCATGATGATTTATCGCTGCACAGATTGTGAAATTATGATCAAATAAGGCAGAAAAGATATTTTTTCTTAAATATGACTTGAATTGTCATATTTAATAGTAGTAATGCAGAGGGGAGTAACGCCTGTTGCGGCGGGCAGGGCTGTCCTGAATATTGAGGCATTTTGCGCAGCGCAAATGTGTAATGCCAAGGTCAATAATAGGTAAACAGAGCCGATAATACATTAAACAGAGAATGAGGCATTTTGGTATTTCTGTAAACTTAAATGCATCAGGCAATGAGGACGATGCAGTGTTTAAGATAAAAAGAGCATTTCAGGCAAAATTGACCCTATTGCCATGTGCCGTAATACTGGCAGCAAGCAGTATGATTTTTGCATCAGCCGCGCCGGTTATGGCGCAGCAGGCCGGAATAAATACATTGCAACTGCCTCATGATTTGTCGCCATGGGGTATGTTTATGGCCGCTGACCTTGTTGTGAAAGCGGTCATGATCGGCCTTGCACTCGCATCTCTGGCAACATGGACAGTGTGGCTTGCCAAATCCGTTGAGATTG
Source organism: Pseudochrobactrum albidum (assembly GCF_051851455.1). Taxonomy (NCBI): domain Bacteria; kingdom Pseudomonadati; phylum Pseudomonadota; class Alphaproteobacteria; order Hyphomicrobiales; family Brucellaceae; genus Pseudochrobactrum; species Pseudochrobactrum albidum. The sequence goes on along the minus strand of NZ_JBPVTR010000016.1, from coordinate 23,071 downwards.
CCGCAGCCCGCCGTCATGCACGTTTTGTGTTGAAAGAGGTTTCTCATGCGCACCATCTGGTTGCGGCTGTGCAGGCGCTTGAAAAAAAGCGCGGTTCCGCTGCCCATTTGGTGCGTGCGGCGCAAGAAGAGGTGCTGCAATCAACACCTGCTGTAAGCTATGTCGGAGGTGAGGGGCTGAAAGAGCGTGTCTCCTCACAGCTTGGCCGGATTGAAGCCGCGGCCGGACGCCGGCTTGCCAGAGGCACAGGGGTACTTGCCACAATTGGCTCCGTCGCGCCTTTTGTTGGTTTGTTCGGAACCGTGTGGGGAATTATGAATTCCTTTATTGGTATATCGCAGGCGCAGACCACCAATCTGGCTGTTGTGGCACCGGGTATTGCCGAGGCGCTTCTGGCTACTGCAATCGGTTTGGTTGCGGCCATTCCCGCAGTGATTATTTATAATATTTTTGCCCGCTCTGTCACTTCTTATCGCCAATTGCTGGCTGATGTCAGTGCCGGTGTGGAACGTCTTGTCAGCCGTGATCTTGATATGCGTGCTGCCAGGGATATGGCGCAGAAACAATCCGACCGGCAGCCGGTTTCCAAGGACGGTGCAGCCGTTGTCAAGGCTGCGGAGTAATTATCATGGGCAGCCGTTTACGCGATAATGTTGACGATGATCTTCAGGAAAGTCATGAAATTAACGTGACGCCTTTTATTGATGTGATGCTGGTGCTGCTGATTATTTTTATGGTGGCCGCACCTCTGGCAACGGTTGATATTAATGTGGACCTGCCCGCAGCCAGCGCCACACCGCAGCCACGGCCGGATAAGCCTGTTTATCTGACCTTAAAGGAAGATCTCAGCATCAGCCTTGGCAATGATACAGTGAGCCGTGAGGCACTGGGGCAGGCATTGGATCGTTTGGCGGAAGGCAATAAGGAGACGCGTATTTTTCTGCGCGCTGACAGGATGGTTGGCTATGGCGAACTGATGAATGTTATGAATCTGCTGCGTGAGGCGGGTTATCTTAAAATTGCGCTGGTTGGTTTGGAAACTGCCCCCGCAATGCAGGATACTGTAAATGATACAGTGCAGGGAGCAGCGCAAAAGGCTGGGGAATGAGGCATGAAAGATTTGCCGATTGATCATCCGCCGGTGCGGGGTATGAAAAACGGTCTGATCTCTGAAGAGGCTGGCTTCAAGCGCAGGGATGCAGTGCGCTGGAGTGTTGCGGCTCTTGTTGTTTTAACTGTTCATGGGGCTGGTGCCTATGCTCTGCACTCTGAACATGTGCATCATCAGCCTGAGGGAGAGCCGCCCGCTGCCATTATGCTTGAGCTTGATCCGGTTGCACAGGCACCGGAAGCGGCGCAGGATTCTGCAATCCCTTCAGCAGAAACTTCGCCTCATCCTGATCAGGCAGAATATGAGCCGCAGCCGCAGGCAGAGCATGCTGAAAGCAAAGAACCTGTAATTGAAGAGCCGCAAGAGCTTGCTGCAGCGGATCCGGTTGAAGAAGTGCCGGAGGTGATCGAGGCGCAAAAGCCTGAAATTGTGCTGCCAAAAGTGGCGGAAAAACCGAAGAATGAGAAAAAGCCTGAGCCAAAACCTGAAAAGCCGAAACATAAACCACGGCACAGGGAGAAGGCCGGAAAAACACAAAAAGCGGCTGAGACACAGGCTGCCTCCGCTCCGCAAATCAATGCGCAGAATTCTTCGCGCATGGCGGCCAGCCTCAACCGCCAAAGCAATGCATCCGCCGGAATAAGCCCTGCCAAATGGCAGTCAAAGGTACAGGCGCATCTTGAGCGCAAAAAACGCACAGCCCAACGCAGGCTGGGGCGTGCAGATAAAGGAATTGTGCAGATTGCTTTTGTGATTGATGCTGGCGGGAATGTGATATCGGCACGTATTAGCGGCACATCCGGAAATCCGCAGGTGGATCAGGCCGCGCTCTCGGCTGTAAAGGCGGCCTCACCGGTGCCGGCTCCGCCGCCGTCAATGGCTGCCTCGCGCATACCTTTTCAGGTGCCGTTCAAATTTAACTGATAAGCAGCGCCGCATGAATTTTGCGGCGCTTTTTGTGACATCAGATAAAAGTCATTTATGGCCGGTTGAGCCAAAACCGCCGGCACCGCGTGTTGTCTGGCTGATCTGAATACGCTCTTCCACTTCAACCCGCGCCACAGGCGCAATCACGGCCTGTGCAATGCGCATGCCCCGCTCAATGCGGAAATCATCATCACCAAGATTGATCAGCAGAACCTTAACCTCACCGCGGTAATCACTGTCAATTGTGCCGGGCGTGTTGAGGCAGGTGATACCGTTTTTAAAGGCAAGGCCGGAACGCGGGCGGATTTGTGCCTCATAGCCTTCCTCCAGCTCAAAAATCAGACCTGTTGGCACCAAAGCGCGGCGACCGGGAAGTAAAACAATCTGACGATCCTCCGGCACTGCAGCGCGCAGATCAATGCCGGATGCGCCTGCGGTTTCATATGCCGGCAGATCAAGCCCTTCGGCATGTTCAAGACGGACAATTCCGAGCTTCGGGCGGGAATGAGATGAAGGGGAATTGGCAGACATGATAAAACCTTCTCAGACAATATATGATTTAAAAAGAGCACTAACCACAGAAGAAAGCAATTTAAAAGAGACAGAGCATTTATAGCATTCATCTTCTGTGTAAATTATTTCAAACTTATGGCATCGGCCACCTGTTGCTCTGCGGTTTTTGCCGCTATTTTTGTGGGAGCATTTTATGTAATTTTGCCATTTTTAGCTGGCAGAACCGCAAGGCGCTGTTCCGGTGTGCTCTTATGGGTACAACTATAAGTATGCAGTGGAGCAGGGCATTATTAACCATATTGCATTAACCATATTGGTAAAAGATAATAGCAGGCAGCAAACGGCCTGTCAGTTTTATCTTCCGATCAGTTGTCAGAGTGTTTTCATGTGTCGCTGGGCTGCATATTTCGGTTCTGATCTTTATCTTGAAGATATTATAACTTCGCCTTGTCATTCCTTGATTGCGCAGAGCCACCATGCGCATGAGGCAAAAACCGCAACCAATGGTGACGGCTTCGGCGTGGCCTGGTATGGCTCACGGGAAGAGCCGGGGCTTTATCGGGATTTGTTGCCTGCCTGGTCGGATCAGAATTTGCGCAGCCTTGCTCGCCAGATCAATTCACGGTTGTTTCTGGCGCATGTGCGCGCTTCAACCGGCGGAGAGACCAGCCGCGCTAATTGTCATCCTTTTGTTTATCAGCGCTGGAGTTTTATGCATAACGGGCAGATCGGCAGTTTTGACCGGTTGCGCCGCAGCCTTGAGGCCTTGCTCCCCGATAATCTTTACAGTCACAAATCCGGCTCAACGGATTCGGAACTGTTTTTTTTGCTGATGCTGCATTTCGGGCTGGATGATGATCCTGTATCTGCACTCAAGCGCACGGTTGAAACAATTTATGATGCCGCGAAAGCCGCACATGTGCCGCCATTTATCCGCCTGACAGCGGCATTTTCTAACGGGAAGACTTTATTTGCCGTGCGTTATGCCAGTGATATTTATGCGCCGACATTATACACCGCTAAAATGGCTTCATCAGGCGTATGCGTGGTATCGGAGCCGCTGGATGGTGTGGCTGAAAACTGGATGGCGGTGCCACGCAACAGCTTTGTCACCATCGACAGGCCAAATCATATTTGTATTGAGCCATTTATGGATAATGTGCAACCTGTCCGGCCTGCCGCAGCACTGAGCGTGGCGGCAGGCTGAAAAGGTTTTAACCTCAGGCATTCCCGATCAGGATACCGGCGGCCAATACCAGTGCGCCGCCAAGCACCACCTGAAAGGCCGCGCGCATGAACGGCGTTTCCATAAAACGGTTCTGAATATAGGCAATGGCCCATAATTCCACAAAAACAATAAAGATTGCTATGCTGGTTGCTGTCCAGAATTCCGGAATGAGATAGGGCAGGGCATGGCCAAGACCGCCGATTGTAGTCATGATCCCGCTGGCAAGGCCGCGTTTCACCGGCGAGCCGCGCCCTGATAAGTGCCCGTCATCATGGGCGGCTTCTGTAAAGCCCATTGATATGCCGGCCCCCACAGAAGCGGAAAGGCCGACAAGAAAAGTTTGCCATGTATCCTGCGTGGCAAAGGCCGCAGCAAAAATCGGTGCCAGTGTGGAGACGGAACCATCCATCAGCCCCGCAAGCCCGGGCTGGATATAAGTGAGAATCAACTGCTTACGCTCACTGGCACGTTCCTGATCCTGCACATCTTCCGGTGTCAGCTTTTGTTCCAGATGTTGCGCGCGTGCCTCATGATGCTTCTCCTCCAGTGCCAGATCGCCAAGCAGTTTGCGTGTGGCGGCATCTGAAACCCGCATGGCAGCCTGTTGGTAGAACAGTGCCGCCTGCTCTTCCATCTGTGCGGCCGTGGCGCGCACCTTATCGATACCAAGTGGGCGAACCAGCCAGTCAGGCTTGCGCTCATAATAACCGCGCACATGTTCGCGCCGGATCAGCGGTATTGTCTCGCCAAATCTTTGGCGGTGCAGGGCAATCAGGCGATCACGGTGATTGTGCTCTTCTTGCGCCATAGCCTCAAAAATTTTGGCCGATTGCGGATATTGCTCCCGCAGGCCATCGGCATAACTGAGATAAATGCGGGCATCATCTTCTTCTGAAGATATGGCCAGCGCCAGAATTTCCTGTTCTGAAAGACTGTCAAATGAACGGCGTGAAGAGGAAAAAAAGGAGGAAAACATACAGGCCTCTTTTTTAGAATTGTTCTAAAAATATATAAATTAGAATAATTCTAAATGCAATGCGGTTTTACATTGCAAATTTGCGTTAACAAAAACGTGAATGTCAGAGAATGCGCTGCATCAATATAAGATCAAGCCAGCGGCCGAATTTGCGGCCAACCTGCGGCAGCAGGCCTGCCTGCGTGAAGCCGTATTTTTCATGCAGGCGCACAGATGCGGTGTTTTGCGCTTCAACAGCGCCGAGCAATACGTGGATATTATTGCCATATGCATGCTCCAGCAAAGCCTGCATCAATCTGCTGCCCGCACCTTTGCCGCGGGCATGTGCCGCCACATAAACTGATAATTCTGCTGTATATTTATAGCCCTCAAAGGCACGAAACGGGCCATAGCTGGCATAGCCAAGCAGTTGCTGTCCCTCCATAAGAACCAACACGGGAAAGCCCTCCTTTTTTCGGGACAGCAACCATTGCTCACGGTTTTCAAGATCAACCATATTGTTGATCCAGACGGCTGTCGTATGGGCTATGGCATCATTATAAATATCGAGAATAGCCGGCAGATGGGTGGTGTCAGCATGGGAAATGGTTGGCATAATCGGCCTCGGGGCATTTTGACGGATGACGCAGCGGTTTTGCAAAAAGAAATAAGGAGCATCAATTATTTACGGCGTTTTTCTGCCAAATTGTAATGCATCTGTTCTTATGAAAATGGCAGGCGGGATGCACCCTGCCTGCCATTTTTATGCTGCTTATCCGGCTGGTCAATAATTTATTGCTGCGCAGCCTTGAATTGCCGGCGGCGGGCATGGAGCACAGGTTCTGTATAGCCATTTGGCTGTTCCCGCCCCTTAAAGACCAGATCACATGCCGCCTGAAAGGCGATGGAAGCGTTGAAATCCCTTGCCATTGGCAGATAGGCCGGATCACCGGCATTTTGTTTATCCACTACCGCGGCCATGCGTTTCAGGGTTTCCATCACCTGCGCCTCACTGACAATGCCATGATGCAGCCAATTGGCAATATGCTGGGCAGAAATGCGCAAGGTGGCGCGGTCTTCCATCAGGCCGATATTATTAATATCCGGCACCTTGGAACAGCCGACACCCTGATCAATCCAGCGCACGACATAGCCAAGAATGCCTTGCGCATTATTGTCAATTTCGGCCTGCACATCTTCCGGCGCCCAATTGGTATCACGGGCAACAGGAATTGTCAGAATATCTTCCAGTTTGGCCTTTTCACGGGATCTCAGTTGATTCTGTACCGCTGCCACATCAATTTTGTGGTAATGGGTGGCGTGGAGCGTTGCCGCTGTGGGCGAGGGCACCCATGCGGTATTGGCGCCGGCCTTGGGGTGGGCAATTTTTTGCTCCAGCATGGCAGCCATAAGATCCGGCATTGCCCACATGCCCTTGCCAATCTGCGCATGGCCGGTCAGGCCGCAGGCAAGGCCGGTATCCACATTCCAGTTTTCATAGGCGGCAATCCAGGCCGCCTGTTTCATATCACCCTTGCGAATAACAGGGCCTGCTTCCATGGAGGTGTGGATTTCATCCCCCGTGCGGTCAAGAAAACCGGTATTGATGAAAAAAACACGCTCTTTGGCTGCGCGGATTGCCTCCTTGAGGTTTACCGTCATGCGGCGTTCTTCATCCATAATACCCATTTTCAGAGTATTGGGCGCAAGGCCGGCCAGGCTTTCAGCCCGCGCAAAAATCTCTGCCGCAAAGGCCACTTCCTCGGGGCCGTGCATTTTTGGCTTTACAATATAGACCGAGCCGCTGCGGGAATTAAGCCGTGTGCCCCTGAGTTTGCCATCTGCCGTGCCAATATCGTGCAGGGCGATCACCGCGGTGAAGGCGGCATCAAGAATACCTTCCGGAATTTCATTGCCATCACTGTCAAGAACAGCCGGATTGGTCATAAGATGACCGACATTGCGGATCAGGAGCAGCGAGCGCCCGGGCAAAGTGAGGGCAGAGCCATCGGCTGCGGTATAATGACGGTCGGCATTGAGCTTGCGGGTAATGGTTTTGCCTGCCTTTTCAAAGCTCTCTGATAAGGTGCCTTTGAACAGGCCGAGAATATTGCGATAGGCCAGAACCTTATCGGCAGCATCAACAGCGGCAACGGAATCCTCACAATCCTGAATGGTGCTGAGTGCTGATTCCAGCGTGATATCGGCAATATGCGCCGGATCGGATTTGCCAATCACATGGGTGGCATCGCAGTAAATTTCGATATGCAACCCGTGATTTTTGAGAAGGATGAGGGAAGGGGATGAGGGTTCTCCCTGATAGCCGGCAAAGCCCAGAGGATCTTTCAGGGATACGGATTTGCCGTTATCAAGCGTAAGGGAGAGCTTTGTGCCGGCAATTGTAAAACCTGTCACGTTTTCCCAGCGCCCCTCACTCAGCGGGGTTGCCTCATCAAGAAAGGCTTTTGCCCAGGCGATTACCTTAGCGCCGCGCACCGGATTATAGGTTTTGCCCTTTTCCGCACCATCTTCCTCGCTGATCGCATCGGTGCCGTAAAGCGCATCATAAAGCGAGCCCCAGCGCGCATTGGCGGCATTCAGCGCGTAACGGGCATTCATCACCGGCACAACAAGCTGAGGGCCTGCAATACTGGCAATCTCAGGATCAATATTGGCGGTCGTGACCTGAAAATCCTCACCTTCCGGCAGCAAATAACCGATTTCACGCAAATATGCCTGATAATCAGCCATGGTATAATTGCGGTTGGCTTTATACCATGCGTCAAGTTTTGCCTGAATCTCATCGCGTTTGGCAAGCAATGCACGGTTGCGCGGTGCAAGATCCCTGACCATTGCCGCCAATCCTGCCCAGAAAGATGCTGCTTCTATGCCGCTCTGCGGCAAGACTTCCCCTTCCAGAAAACGGCTCAGTTCCTGATCAACCTGCAAGCCTGCATGTTCAATACGCCTGCTCATTATATGCTCCCTGTGTGTTCGCTGCTTTCCTCCGCCTCAGCTTAGTCCGAACTGCAGATAAAAAGAAAGTGCCGTCAGGCAGCAGTCTTGTCAAAGCTGTCAATAAATATTGGTATTATTGCATGTAACATGGGGGCAGAAGAGCCCTGGAAAAACAAAATCTGTTTGACTGAAAAATGCAGCGGCTTCACAATAATGACATGTGCTGCTTCCATATTACTTATGGTAAAAATATCCGGTTTTCGCGTATTGTTTTATCAGGTGCTTATTTTTCCTGAAACTGCTCTCATTTCTATATTGCCATGAATGTCTGAAAAGACTGCAATATAATCACAGGAGGTGTTTCTTTGACTGTAGCCGCATTTGCCGGCCGGTTGCCGGCATTGGTACTGAACGCGGATTTTCGTCCGCTCAGCTATTATCCTTTATCGCTGTGGTCGTGGCAGGATGCGATCAAGGCTGTTTTTCTCAACCGTGTCAATATTGTCGCAGAATATGATACGGAGATCAGTTCGCCGAGTTTTTCCATGCGGCTGCCAAGTGTTATCAGCCTGAAAACCTATATTTCACCGCCGACCTATCCGGCCTTTACACGGTTTAATGTTTTCTTGCGTGATCGTTTTGAGTGCCAATATTGCGGTGCAAAACATGATCTGACCTTTGATCATGTCATTCCGCGTTGTTGTGGCGGGGAGACAACATGGGAAAATGTGGTGGCAGCCTGTTCCCCTTGCAATTTGCGCAAGGGCGGCCTGATGCCGGCCAAAGCACAGATGTGGCCGCGGCAGAAACCCTATATGCCTACAGTTTTTGATCTGCATAAAAATGGCAGGCGGTTTCCGCCCAATCACCTGCATGAAAGCTGGATTGATTATTTATACTGGGATGTGGAGCTGGAGCCGTAAATAAACGCCTCCGGCTTTTTTGAGCTGTTATTTGCGGCAGGATTTGCAGTTTGCGCCGCAAAAGGCAATGATTGCCAGAATGAGTGCGGCAACAGCGTTCCAGCCGGCAAAGGAAATGCCAAGAAAACGCCCTGCAGCCACATCGCAGGCAGCAGGCCGGATAGCATTAAGCTCATTGAGGAGGTTGCCTGCATTGGTGGTGATAGCGACAGCGCCGGTTGTGCAATCTGCAGGCCCTGCCCAGAATTTCCATTCTACGCCGGCATGGTAGACGGAAAGCATAAAGCCATAAGCCATCAGCAGGCCGGCGACAACCAGCAGGATGCGGATGAGTTTTTCTGATTTTCCCAATGCTGATAAAATTGCGCCAAACAGCATTAATGGTATGCCGGTATAATAGGGGATACGTTCCTCAAGGCATAATTTGCAGGGCAGATAACCACCGATATATTGAAAAGCAAGCGCCGTGCCAACCACGCCCGCCATTGCTATAGCCAGAAAACCAGAGATCAGAAGATGTTGTCTTGACATTGTCTTTGAGGTGCAGCTGCTGTCCGGCACGGGCGGGATCCTTGTGATGTGTTGTTTTAAGACAGTACAGTCATTTTGTTATGGCATAAACATGGCTGCACTATCTTCATTGCACAGCCTGTTGATATCTGGTGTGTCTTAATATTTGTGCGCATAATTCATCTTGTGCTTCTGATTATCGCAGGTGCCGGTTTATAGATGCACATATTTGATGATGGCAAAGAGCGCAATCAGCACACATGCAACCGCAATAGCGATGGTGCCGAGGCGTTTTTCAATAAAATCACGGATTGGCTCGCCAAAATGTTGCAGGAGCCATGCCAAAAGTAAGAAACGCGCGCCGCGGGCAAGAACGGCTGAGATGATGAACAGCCAGATATTGATATTGGCGGCACCGGCAAGAATCGTCACTACTTTGATCGGCGGCAGATGTGATAGGCCGGATGTAATCAACAGTAGCAGGATCATGTCGGCGCTGGTGCTGCCGCGCAATTTTTCAAAGGTGTCGAGCTTGCCGTAAAACTCCAAGACCGGTTTGGCCACAGCCTCATAGGCATAATGGCCGATATACCAGCCCAGAATACCGCCCAGAACAGACATGACAGTTGCGATCAGGGCATATTTCCAGACCTTGCGGGGGCGGGCAATGCCCATTGGCACAAACAAAACATCCGCAGGGATGAGAAAAACTGAACTTTCCACAAAAGCGATAAAACCAAGCCACAGGGCTGCAGATTTGCGTCCTGCGAGTGAAATTGTCCAGTCATAAAGTCTGCGCAGCATAATAGCCTCTGTTATAAATCTGGGAAAAGGAAGAGGCACAAGCCATTCAAATTCGATGCTGTGTGTAAAACGAAATATCTTTCAGAGCAATGCAGTGCAGTGTTATTGCGGTTGATACGGAAAATTATCCATGTGCGACCGATATTTGTTAAAATAATATCGTCATAAATGGATTTTGCCAGTTGACGGCAGGGCGGTTCTCACTATATTTCGGCACACCAGTGTGGCACTTGATATGAAGTGCCTGCAAAATGTGCGGGTGTGGTGGAACTGGTAGACGCGCCGGACTCAAAATCCGGTTCCGAAAGGAGTGTCGGTTCGATTCCGACCACCCGCACCATTTTCCTTGAATAATCTGGTATGATTGCTGCATTTTATCGCGATATTATACAGGCGAAATTTTATGAAAGCCTATCTGATCAATCTGGATCGTTCGGATGACCGTTTGCAGCGCATGAAGGGGCAGTTTGCCAAGGCAGGGCTTGAATTCGTCCGTGTTCCGGCTGTTGACGGGCGCGCGATGAATCATGCGGAACTGGCAGAAATCAAACGTAACCCGGGCTGGGAACAGCCTTTATCTCTGAGTGAGATCGGGTGTTTTCTCAGCCATCGTCGTTGTTATGAGCAAATTGTTCAGGCGGGGGAAAGATTCGCAGCCGTTTTTGAGGATGATATTGCCTTTTCCAGAAATGCGCAGCAGTTCTTTGCTGATGATGGCTGGATTCCCGATGATGCGGATATCATCAAGCTGGAAACGCATGGCCGCAAAGTGCTGACAGGTGAGCCGGTGGCACAAGTTGCCGGTGGCTATGAGGTGGCGCGCCTGCTTAGCCAGAATATTTTATCTGCCGGTTATATTATTTCTGCCCGTTGCGCTGCCTATCTTCTGGAGCATATGAATGATGCGGCTGCACCGATGGATCATTTTTTGTTCACGCCTGCTTGCGGATTTTTCAGGCAATTAAAAATTTATCAGGTTAATCCTGTGATTTGCGGGTAGGCAGGGCTGGAAAGCACACTTGGTGCAGAGCGCGAGAAAGAGTATCAACGCCCGCCGGTGTTATATCGAATTATTCGTGAGATTAAACGGCCGCTCAAGCGGCTGGCTGTTTATTTGCGGGGGATTTATATTAATCGTTGCACAACCAGACGCTGGGGAAAAATTACCCCTCTTGAAGAATAAAGACATCAATTTGATTGATATGCCGGCAGTTATTCCGGTTTTTTAAAATTCTCCTTTATATAATGTGCCGAAACACTTAATCTTTGCTTATCAGGTTAGGTGTCGGGTCTGAAAATAGTCTGAGGGGGATATGGACTGGGGAGTATGGCCGGGCAAGAGCCCGTCGGTTGAAGGGGAGCCCGAGCATCCTGCAGCCTATCATATGCTGGATGTTGCCGCAGTGGCAGAGCAGCTGATCGCGCCGTTTGATTTTTCACCCGGCTTGCGGGATGCGCTGGTTTTTCTGGTGGCGCTGCATGATCTTGGCAAAATAAGCGAGAGCTTCCGTAATATGCTGCGCGAGGGGGTGCCGCAGTCTTGGCGGCATTGGGAGCTGAGCGAAGTTTTTCTTTATGCCTATGATGATCTTATAGAAGCGCATCTTGGCGGCACAAAACGTTTGCGTCAGGTGCTCTATGCGGCTGTTGCCGGGCACCATGGCAGGCCTTCAGACCGTGAAATTGGCAGGCCTCCTTTAAAAGTGCAGGGCAACAGGGCGGTTGTTCAGGCCTTAAAGTGTGCGGGCAGCGGGCAGGCGGCGGCGGGGGAGCTGATTGCCGCTTTTTGCGCTTTATGGCCTGATGCCACGCTGAATGAACTGGAACCGGAGAGTGAGAGACTGACGGCGCTTGGCTGGTGGCTGCCCGGTTTTTGTGCGGCGGCTGACTGGATCGGTTCCGGCAAATGCTGGTTTGCATCCACGCCTTTTGCAATGCCGCTTGAAGATTATCTGCAACAGGCGCGCAAAAAGGCGCAAGCCGCAGTTGAAGAGGCAGGGCTTGCCGGTGCGCGTTGCTTGAATGAGCCTTTGTTTGATTTTGCCCTGCGCCCCATGCAGCAGGCCTGTTGTGATATCTATTTGCCGGAGCAGGAGCCTGTTCTGGCAATTATTGAGGAGGAGACCGGCGCGGGTAAGACCGAGGCAGCTTTGCTGCTTGCGCAACGCATGGTGAATGCGGGCAAGGGGCGCGGGCTTTATGTTGCGCTGCCGACAATGGCAACGGCCGATGCCATGTTTGTGCGTGTTGCCGGTGCGATGAAGCGCATGTTTGCCAATGCCTCGCTTGCGCTGGCGCATGGCCGCGCTGCCTATTCAGAAACATTTCGCAGTCTGGTGCGTGATACGGGCGCCAATTATGGTGAGGATGAACCATCCTCCACCGCTTGGCTCATGGAAAACCGCCGGCGCGCATTGCTTGCCGATATTGGCGTGGGTACGATTGATCAGGCGTTGATGGCGGTTTTGCCGGTCAAATATCAGGCTCTGCGCCATTATGGTCTTTCATCAAAGATTTTGATTGTTGATGAAGTGCATGAGATGGGCGAGCCTTATATTGCCGAGGAGCTTGTGGCGCTGTTGCGTATGCATCGTGCGGCAGGCGGGTCTGCCGTATTGTTAACGGCAACCCTGCCGCTCAATCTGCGCCAAAAATTGTTGGCAACCTATGGGGGTTCCTCGGCAAATGCCGCTTATCCGGCATTAACAGTGGCGGGCGGGCAGGCAATAACTGCCTTTGCTGCTGATCCGCGGCCGGTAAAAGGCGATGTGGCAGTCAGGCGGCTGGATTCAGCGGATGAAGCTTTGCAACTTATTGCAGAACAAGCCGCTAAAGGGGCTGCCTGTGCATGGGTGCGCAACGCGGTTGATGATGCGATTGCGGCGGTCAGCGCATTGCGGGAAAGGGGCATTGCGGCTCATCTTCTTCATGCGCGTTTTGCTTTATGTGATCGTAAGCGCATTGAGGCGGAAATGCTGGCGCGTGCAGGCAAAAACGGCAGCAATCGTGCGGGTTTTGTGTTGGTGGGCACGCAGGTGCTTGAAGCCTCGCTTGATCTGGATTTTGATGTGATGGTGTCGGATATTGCGCCGGTTGCCGCCCTTATCCAGCGGGCGGGGCGGCTGTGGCGCCATATGGATGAGCGTCCGGCATGTGGGCGGCCGGTGCGGGAGCCTGTGCTTTATGTGCTTTCGCCCGATCCTGATCAGGTTGCGGATTCACGCTGGCTTCACGGCACGCTGGAGCGCGGTGCATGGGTTTATCCGGTTAGTGATGTGTGGCGCAGTGCGCGTGTTTTGTTTGGCGTCGGAAAAATCTCTGCACCAAAGGGGCTGCGCGCCTTGATTGAGGCAGTTCACGGGGATGAGGCAGAGCCCGTGCCGGCGCCTCTTGTGCAGGCAGAAACAGAGGCGGAGGGCAAGGGGCTTGGCGCCCGCACACAGGCGCTGCATAATATTATTACATGGGGCAATGGTTACCGCAGCGAGGGGCGCGGTAATGATGATGCACATTACCCGACCCGTTTGGGTGATGAGCGGCGCATGCTTGTGCTTGCCCGGCGCACCAATGACGGGCTGGTGCCATGGGCTGATCACGGGGCGGCGGGGGAGGCATGGCCGCTCTCGGAGGTTTCTGTTGCCTGTAAGCGGATTGCCAATCTGCCGATACCAGATCAATCAGCGCCGGAGATTTGCGCAATCACCAAGCATTGGCCTGCATGGAAGCGCGAGGCCTATCTGCTTTGTCCGGTTGAGGATAATGGCAGAATTTGTGAAGGCTTGCATTATGACAGCGAATACGGTTTGATATATGCTTCCCTTTGTAAAAAGGGATGAACCGTATGATTTTAAGTTTGGGATCGTAGATTGGTTTTAGTTCCTTGCGCTAGCGGGGATGTTAAACAAAGAGGAAGTGTGATTATAAGTTTTATAAAGTATGAATTTAAATTTGTAGAGAATTTGACTTCTCTTTGCAAAAATGCTAGAAACAAAAAACGGAGGTAAGGCAACGGAAAATCTTGTCTGTCTATCCGTTCTGGGGGGTATTTTGCGTTAAAAACGCAAGCGTTCTTCTTGGCGGATAGGTGGCTTGGCATATGTCTTGCTGCCTATTCGTATTTATGGGGGAGAGTCATGTCGCTTAATCTTATAAATGATGCGTGGATTCCTGTTATTTGTGCTGGCGGGGAGCGGCGCATTATTGCGCCCTGGCAAATGGCTGAACCGGATATTATCGAGCCGGACTGGCCGCGGCCGGATTTGAATATTGCCTGTTATGAATTGTTGATCGGGCTGGTTTATCTTGCTGATCCGCCTGCCAATAACAGCGATTGGGATGCACGTGAAAAAGGTGATCCCGAGCGGTTGCGGGCACGGCTTGCGCCTTTTGCTCCTGCTTTCAATCTTATTGGTGAGGGTGCGCTTTTTCTGCAGGATCCGGCATTGCTTGCGGGTGAACCTAATCCTGTCGATATGCTTTTTATTGACAGTGCCGGCGCGCAGACTGCGCGCAATAATGCTGATTTGATGGTGCATCGCGCGCGCTATAATCAGCTTGATCTGCCGCTGGCAGCAATGGCGCTTTATACATTTCAGGCCTTTGCGCCATCGGGCGGCGCCGGAAACCGCACATCCATGCGCGGCGGCGGCCCCATGGTTACCTTGGCAGATCCTGGCGGCGGGCTTTGGGATATTGTCTGGGCCAATGTTCCGGCAGGCTTGCCGGGGCAAATGAGTGATCTGCCATGGATGCGGCCTGTACGCACATCGGAAAAAGGTGAGCAGGTGATGCCGGAAGGGCATGTCTTTGGTGCGGAGGCATTTTTTGGCATGCCGCGCCGGTTGCGTCTGGTTGGGAATAATGCGGCTGTTACCGGAGTTATTCAAAAACCCTATGGCATTAATTATGCGGGGTGGAAACATCCGCTCAGCCCTTATTATCGCCTCAAGGTTGGCACTGAGTGGTTGCCCAAACATCCGCGTGCGGGGCGTTTCAGCTATCGCAACTGGCTCGGTATTGTTTGTGAAGACAGGGTTGATGAGGCTGGCGTTTTGACGGAACTTTCCGCTTCACTGCGTGAGTGGAGGCAGCGGGTTGGCGGTGGCTCGCTTCTTGTTGCCGGCTGGGCGATGGATAATATGAAGCCGAGAGATTTTATCCTTTCACGCCAGCCGCTGATTGATCTGCCGGCAGAGACAAGCAGTCGTCTTGTCGGATTGATTGAGGCGGCGGAACATGCGGCATTGGTGTTGCGCAATGCCCTGTCAACTGTGCTTGCGGAGGGAGAAGTGCGCGAGGCAGAGCGTGAAGAGTTTTACCGTGCAACGGAAGCGCGGTTTTTTGATCATGTCCGTTCTCTTCAGGCAGGGGGTGAGCCGGAAACTGTCTGGCTTGCTGAATTGCGCGCACAGGCATTGGCGCAGTTTGATGCGCAGGCACAGCCCCTGCTTTATCAGCGTGAAATTGGGGTGGTCGAAAAAATTGTGAACGCACGCAAGTTTCTGAATATGGCATTTGCCGGCTATTCCAAACAGGGCAAACTTATTTTTGAAGCCCTCGGCATGCCTGTTCCGGTTGTCAAGAAGAGGAAAGCGGCATGAGTGAGGAGGCAAAAAAACAGCGCCCTGGCGAAATCGCCATGAGCTGGTGGAAAAGCAATATTGCTCCGCGTGATAAGGCTGATCTGCACAACAAGAATGATCTGTATAACGGGGCGGCAGCGCGTGGCCTTTCTGCACGGTTGCGCCGCGCTGACAGTGCGCTGGCGGTGTTGTGTGAGCCGAAGGTTCATGAATTGGCGCGTGATCTTCATTTCGGGCCGGCACAGGCTGAACAATTGGTGCAGCTTGTTTGCCTGCTTGCTGAAATACGCGGATATGAGGCGGCGCCGCTTGCCCGCAAGCTCGGCGGTGATGACCCTGTTCTCTCGCCTGCGCGTTTTGAAAAACTGATCCGCTCTGAAGGTGAGGCGCTGACTAACCTGATGCGGCGGGCGATCCGGATGGCAGAATACCGCTGCAATGTTGCAGCACTTGCCGGTGATCTTATCCATTGGAATGAGGCAACCCGCAACCGCTGGTGCTTCCATTATTTTGATACTGATGCGCCCCGTGATGAAGCGCAAAACAACAGCCTGGGGAGGGCAACTGAATGACTACTTTCCTGCAATTTCATCTGCTGACAGCTTATGGCCCTTCTAATCCTAACCGTGATGATCTGGGGCGGCCAAAGCAGGCTGTGATCGGTGGCGCGCCGCGTCTTCGCATGTCGTCACAATCCCTGAAGCGGGCATTGCGCGAAAGCAGCTTTTTTGCGCTGGATCTTGAAGGCAATATCGGCACACGAACCAAGCGGCTCTATGAAAAGCTTGTTGCGCATTTGCTCGATAAGAATGTGGCGGAAGCTGAGGCTGCAAAAGCGGCCGAGACAGTGGCCGAGATTTTTGGCAAGCTGGAAGCGCCGAAAAAAGATGCGCCTGGCAGAATTGCCAAGACGCTGGCATTTATTTCTCCGCAGGAATGGCAGTTTGCCTGTGAACTGGCAGAAAAAATTGCCGCAGGCGAAAATTTGCCAACAGATAAGGATTTGAAAAAACTGGTGCTGCGCCGCGCCGATGGTGCTGTGGATATTGCCATGTTCGGGCGTATGCTGGCAGATGATGCAGATTATAACCGTGATGCGGCGGTGCAGGTGGCTCATGCCATTACCACACATGAGGCTCAGGCTGAGGAAGACTGGTTTACTGCCGTTGATGATCTCAATAAAGAAGAAGAAACCGGTGCCGGACATCTTGGGGAAACCGGTTATGGCTCAGGCATTTATTATCAATATGTCTGTGTCAATTGCGATCTTTTGCTGGAGAATCTGGCTGGCGACCGTGAACTGGCGGCACGCGGTGCCGAGGCTCTCGCCCGTGCATTGGCGCAGACAACCCCGCGGGGCAAGCAGAATAGTTTTGCCCATCATCCGCGCGCGCATTTTGTGCTGGCTGAAGCCGGCCGGCAGGCACCGCGTGATCTTTCCGGGGCGTTTTTCAAGCCGGTTCAGCCGCATATGGCAAGCTCTGTCAAAGCTTTGGAAGAAATGCGTGCGGCCATTGATAAAGCTTACGGAAAAACCTGTGAGACAGATTGCCGTATGGAAGTGGGCGCAGAAGGAACACTTGAGGAGATCGTGCGCTTTGCCGGCGATACAGTGCGGGGTGTGTGATGCAGTCTTTTCTTGTATTCAGCCTCGCTGCATCGCTGGGGGCGATGGGTGAGCTGGCAGGTCATGAAAGGCGCGGTTCCCTGATCTGGCCGGCGCGCTCAGCCATTATCGGCCTGCTCGGGGCGGCGCTCGGTATCCGGCGCGATGGCGATTTTTCAGCACTGGACAGGCTGGAGGTTGATATTGCCATTTTTGAAACAGGGGCGCCTTTGCGTGATTACCACACGGTGGAAACAGTGCCTTCTGCCGCGGTAAAGATGCCCAATTCCCGCCCGCAAGCCCTGCTTGCCGCCGCATCCGGAAAAACCAATACGACAATCACATTGCGTGATTACAGAACCGGTGTGTTTTATGGTGTTGCCATACGGGGAGAGGAGCTGGAAGAGCTGAAAACCGCTTTGGCAAAGCCGCATTTCACGCTTTATTTCGGGCGCAAATCCTGCCCGCTGGCAGCACCTGCAGGCGCGCGGATTGTGGAGGCAGAAACGGCAGAAGCAGCCCTTTCTGAGGTTTCCGTGCCGCTTTGGCACCAGCGGGCGGAGGGCGCAAGAGCAAAAATTCTGGTCAGCGCCGATCCGGCAGGGGAGGTCATTCATGATATCCCGCTTAACCGGAAGCTTTGGCATTTTGCACAGCGCCGTGTTGCGCTGCGTCCGGTGGAGATTGTTGCGGGGGGCAAGGCATGAATCTTTTTCTCAGTCATCTCCGTTTGTCGCGCAGCCCGTCAGCAAGTGCGCTTGCAGGGGTGCTTATGCCGGAAAATGCCGCATTGCGGCGTTCTGTTCAGCATAATCTCCTCTGGTCTGTCTTTGCAGATAATCCGGAGTGTGAACGCGATTTTCTCTGGCGTGAGGAGAAAGACGGCAGTTTTTTTGTACTGTCTTCCCGTGCACCTTTGCAGACGGATCTGTTTGAACCGCACCGGATCAAGCCGTTTTCTCCGGCTTTTTCAGCCGGTGACAGGCTGGATTTTCTTCTGCGGGTCAATGCAACGCGGGCAAAACAGGGCAAGCGCGTTGATGTGGTGATGGATGCATTGCATCAGATATCACGCAGTGAGCGGGCTTCTCAACGCATGAAACTGGCGGATGAAGAAGGGCGCGTGTGGCTTGAGAGGCAGGGGGCAATATCAGGGTTTCATCTGCTGGAATCTCAGGCACATGATTATTCAACTGAAACCCTGCCGCTTTATCGCGGGCGCAAAGACCGCCCTCATTTTGGCATTATAGATTTGTCCGGCCGGTTGCGGGTTGAAAAGCCGGATGATTTTCTGGCCGCTTTGGCGAGGGGATTTGGGCGGGCAAAAGCCTTTGGTTGCGGGTTAATGCTGATCAGGAGGACGAGATGAGTAAGTCCGGGCAGTCTGGTCTGCCCGGGCTTACCCCGCCCAAGCTCATACCGCTCAAAGATCGCTCTTCACTGGTTTTTGTGGAGCGTGCCCAGCTTGATGTGCTGGATGGCGCTTTTGTTGCGGTGAATGCCGATGGCACACGCACCCAAATACCGGTAGGCGGTTTGGCTGGCATTATGCTGGAGCCGGGGGCGCGTATTTCTCATGCGGCGGTATCGCTTGCCGCCCGTGCGGGTACGCTTATTACATGGGTGGGGGAAGCGGGGGTGCGTCTCTATTCTGCCGGTCAGCCCGGGGGTGCTCGTTCAGACCGGTTATTGTGGCAGGCAAAAATTGCCCTGGATGATGCAGCGCGTTTGCGGGTTGTGCGCAAAATGTATGCCATGCGTTTTGGCGAGGATGCTCCCTTGCGCCGTTCTGTTGAGCAATTGCGCGGCATTGAAGGCGTGCGCGTGCGTGAAAGTTATGCGCTTTTGGCTGCACAATATGGTGTTGAGTGGAAACGCCGCCGTTATAATCCTGCCGATTGGGAGGCAGGCGATGTGCCAAATCGTTGTCTTTCTGCCGCAACCGCCTGTTTGCATGGCCTGACTGAGGCCGCAGTGCTGGCGGCAGGTTATGCACCGGCCATTGGTTTTCTGCATACGGGCAAGCCGCTGTCTTTTGTTTATGATATTGCAGATATTTTCAAGCTGGCAACGGTGGTGCCGGAGGCTTTCCGCATTGCGGGGCTTGCTGCCAAGGGTAAGCTTGATATGGCACCTGACCGGGCAGTAAGGCTTGCCTGTCGCGATGCTTTCCGCCGTGATGGTATTTTGCGGCGTATTATTCCGGTTATTGAGGAAGTGCTGCAGGCGGGTGAGCTGCCGCGTCCTGAACCTCCGGCCGAGGCGCTGCCAATTGCTTTTGAAGAAGAGCAATCAGGGGATCCGGGGCATCGCGGATGATTGTGGTGGTGGTTTCCAATGTTCCGCCAAGATTGCGCGGGCGGCTTGCGGCATGGCTGGTGGAAATAAGAGCGGGTGTTTATGTTGGCGATTATTCAGCGCGCACCCGTGAGATGATCTGGCAACAGGTGCTTGACGGGCTTGGTGAGGGGGATGCCGTTATGGCGTGGAATGCGCCGACTGATCAGGGCTATGATTTTCGTACCGCTGGCCAGAACCGCCGCATGCCGGTTGATTTTGACGGCCTGAAACTGGTGCGTTTTTTACCACCTGTAAAGACCACTTGAAGCTGATTTTATTGCGCTAAAAAGTTGGTACGATCTTTGACATTGCAAATATGTTTGTAAATCAATAGACTACAGGAAGAGTGTTCCCCGCACACGCGGGGATGAACCGCCGTGACTAAATGGGAAAACACACCTAACAATGTGTTCCCCGCACACGCGGGGATGAACCGAATGATGTGCGCCAGATGTCGTGCTGTGCTCGGTGTTCCCCGCACACGCGGGGATGAACCGGATTGGAGTTCACTATGAAAGACAACGACATTGTGTTCCCCGCACACGCGGGGATGAACCGTCGGCGGATCTTTATACCTGCATTGTGGTGAGGTGTTCCCCGCACACGCGGGGATGAACCGCCGCCAAAGGATCTAGTTCTAGGATTTGCAGCGTGTTCCCCGCACACGCGGGGATGAACCGGTTCCACTTGTCTTTATGGGTGGCGAGTTGACGTGTTCCCCGCACACGCGGGGATGAACCGACCTCATTGCTAGTATTACTTGGCTTTTCGATGTGTTCCCCGCACACGCGGGGATGAACCGCAAAATAACTGTTGACACTGTAACCCACCTGGGTGTTCCCCGCACACGCGGGGATGAACCGCGCATGGCAAATGACTATTATGCTGATATGGCGTGTTCCCCGCACACGCGGGGATGAACCGTTTGCCAAGCCCTCGTTAAACCCAGATGTGGCGTGTTCCCCGCACACGCGGGGATGAACCGTATAATGCGGATATGCAGGCTTACCAGTCACAGTGTTCCCCGCACACGCGGGGATGAACCGACGTATCCAATATGATGGCGGCGAACAGCCAGGTGTTCCCCGCACACGCGGGGATGAACCGGCTTACAGCATCTCCAGCATCTACGGGCGCACGTGTTCCCCGCACACGCGGGGATGAACCGGCTCACCATACTATTACGCATGGATCGGGTACGTGTTCCCCGCACACGCGGGGATGAACCGCTGGCAGAGGAACTCGGATTAAATCTCGGTTAGTGTTCCCCGCACACGCGGGGATGAACCGAAGCTATTGCAGGTCGCATGGCTGACGGAGAGGTGTTCCCCGCACACGCGGGGATGAACCGAAATGCTTGTGCCTGCTGCGATTGGTGTGCGGGTGTTCCCCGCACACGCGGGGATGAACCGCATTCTTGACGCGGTAACGGCGGCATTCACAAGTGTTCCCCGCACACGCGGGGATGAACCGTTCTGCTAGTCGTCGTGCATCTGCCATTATATGTGTTCCCCGCACACGCGGGGATGAACCGTTTTTTGAATTTACGGTTTCTGCGCCATCATCGTGTTCCCCGCACACGCGGGGATGAACCGACGACTGTTTTCCGCTGGCTTGCATCGTTCCCGTGTTCCCCGCACACGCGGGGATGAACCGTGACTTGCAGGCAAACAGACCCATATCGTCCAGTGTTCCCCGCACACGCGGGGATGAACCGATAGCCTGCTGCTCTGGGCTTAGATTGGTTGTGTGTTCCCCGCACACGCGGGGATGAACCGCCCCCCAGGTCGAAGGGTGGGGGTGGTCGACCGTGTTCCCCGCACACGCGGGGATGAACCGACCGCGACAGATAACTGTCTTCTTGTTCGGTGGTGTTCCCCGCACACGCGGGGATGAACCGCGCATGTTGCTGCTCCTGTTAGATTAGACGCTGTGTTCCCCGCACACGCGGGGATGAACCGTCTCGAACCAAATCACCGTTTTTTCGGTAGTAGTGTTCCCCGCACACGCGGGGATGAACCGGTATGTGCGTATGGGCACGCACCACGACCGGCGTGTTCCCCGCACACGCGGGGATGAACCGGCAAGAAGTCTCTTCGCAAAGTCCTTTGGGTCGTGTTCCCCGCACACGCGGGGATGAACCGATAGCGCCGCCACGCTGCAAAAGCTTCAATTCGTGTTCCCCGCACACGCGGGGATGAACCGGAGAAATGAAATGACAAAATGGCCGGTTGATTGTGTTCCCCGCACACGCGGGGATGAACCGGAAACTCAACAGGCAAGTTAGCAGACATAAGAGAGTTCCCCGCACACGCGGGGATGAACCGGCCAACGTTACAGGAATGGACAACGGTTCAGTGTGTTCCCCGCACACGCGGGGATGAACCGCACAGGGTGGCGGTACATCAGGAACAGAATACGTGTTCCCCGCACACGCGGGGATGAACCGCTGGCGAAAACGGCGAACCTATCCGATCTCGTGTGTTCCCCGCACACGCGGGGATGAACCGCAGCCCAGTCGGCAAAAACAGCGGCAGAGACTGTGTTCCCCGCACACGCGGGGATGAACCGCTGAGCTACATCAGTATTAGCGCGGGTGGCAGTGTTCCCCGCACACGCGGGGATGAACCGCTGGCCGCTCAGTTCCCCAAGCCTGCCGGACGGTGTTCCCCGCACACGCGGGGATGAACCGAACTATACCTACTAATGTTAGAAGTCCAAAGAGTGTTCCCCGCACACGCGGGGATGAACCGATCTGGATATCCAGAGGGCAATTAACTGGATAGTGTTCCCCGCACACGCGGGGATGAACCGCACTCACGCATATTCATTGAGTGGGGCAACCCGTGTTCCCCGCACACGCGGGGATGAACCGGTCAGGATGGCAAATCAGTCCGTAGAAAATACGTGTTCCCCGCACACGCGGGGATGAACCGTTGTTTGCAATATTGGTGTTTTGACGACCGGCGTGTTCCCCGCACACGCGGGGATGAACCGTGTACCGTAATGCACGCCTGCTGCGGATGCTCGTGTTCCCCGCACACGCGGGGATGAACCTTTTGTTGCGCTGCGGGTTATGGTTTTAACATAGAAGTGCTTACTTATACAAACTGCTTCGCGTTTGTGTGGGTTGGGGATGCTACGCTCCCCTTAACTCTTAGGTAAGGTATTGTGCTAAATCGGCGATTTATCATTTACGAGCAACGATGATTTCGCGAACTCAAGGACGTAGCGCAACTGCGGCTAGTGCCTATCGCTCTGCTGAACGCATTGAAGATCATCACACCGGTTTTGTGTTCGATTATGAGCGGCGTAGCGGCGTTGAACATACCCACATTCTTGCTCCAGAAGATGCGCCGGAATGGGTGCATACCGAATTAAAAAATCAACTGAAGTAAGTGAAGATGATGAATTAAACACAATAGCGGAGAATCGAATTGGCGAGCCTAGCATCAAAGTAAACTTGAATGATCTCTAAGCTCAGGACTCATTGATTTAGCCAGAAGATGACGGTTGCAGCGATGCAGATGGCGGAGAAGAAGGTGTGCGCGCATCGGTCGTAGCGAGTATGGATGCGTCGCCAGTCTTTGAGTTTTCCGAACATATTCTCAATT
>NZ_JBPVTR010000015.1:0-84884 GCF_051851455.1 Pseudochrobactrum albidum | reverse complement strand
ACAGTGGAAAATATGGCTCAATCCGCCGCATCTGCGCCGGCGACAACCAAAACAAATCACTCATAGCAACGCCTCCTGACGTCGCCATTGAATCAACTCACCACTCGTCATGCAACCAATTTAATAGGTCCTGAGCCTAATTATAATCTTGGAGAGCAAACCAAGAAAAGCCAGATGCGTGAGATAGATTGTATAAGAAGCATTACCTATCAGGCTGAAAATTTTCAATTTTTCTGTTTTAAAGCCGCTTTTCTCATAAGAGACAGCGCCCAAAATAAGCAGGCCAAAACTGATAGCATAAGCAATCTGCAAATAATTATAACCAACGCCATGGCTTTCTGAAATATATATAAGAACGAACAAAACAAGACCCGCCGGCAAGGCTGGTTTAAGATTGATTGTGCTGAGTTTTTGAAAGGCATAAAAGGCCGCCATTCCGATGACGAAATTAAAATTTAGCGGCGAAAAATATGTTGTTAAAGGTGACCTTGAGCCCTCATCGGCATATTGAAAAATAAATCCTCCAATGATCAGCCACATAGATAAAACAATAAGGCCAAACGCCCTGTTTAAAATGAGTGTTGCGAAAACCAGATAGAAAGCAACTTCATGAATTAAAGTCCATGCCGGCGTGATTGGGAGCTCAAAACTATCAAGCCGGATGAGAAAAATTGCAGCAACCCAGTTACGCGCAGTTTGCGGAATAATGCCCGCACTTCCGAACCCCAGTGCTACCAGACTGCAAAAAATCGCAGTATAGAGCCAATAGACGGGAAAAAGCCGTATAAACCGTTTTAACAAATAATCTGAAACATGATTGAGGTGATTAATATCTTTGTGATGGGCATAAAGAATGATAAAGCCTGATAAAACAAAGAAAAAATCTACACCTAAATTGCCGCGATGTGTGAAATTTAAAAAAACGGCATCATTTAAATAACGGGAATTGCCAAGCAATAAGGAAAGATGAAAGGCAACAACGGCCATAGCAGCCAGGCCACGCCCCTGTTGTAAGCTTAATAATTGCATTTTTTATGCATCACAAAATCTTTTAAATTCTCAAGAGTTTCAAAAAGAACAAATTTTCACCAGCTAATCAATTCGAAAATTTAAACGGTTAAATATTTTATATTATTTAAATAATAAGTTCTCCGGATATGATCATGAAGATCATACCCGGAGACTTCATGGCTATAATAGAATAATTATTGATATTCCTTGCAGTATTTTGGTGCAGCAGCACCAATCTGTGCACAGCCCTGTTTAATTTCTTCAATCATAAGATTGCAGCTGTTTTCAACATTACAGGGCGGATGGCTGCTTGAAGACATTTCGAGACAGCGATCAGCAATTTCCTTTGCCTTGGCAGCGCCCACAGCCTGTGAACAGGCGCCCTTGTTCATATCTGCAGTTTTATGCGCAGGGGAAGATACCTGTGTTGATGCAGCTTTTTGAGAAGCGGATGTTTTTGCGTGCGGCACACAGGCGAGATCCCCCTCCCCGCATTGCATCTGATCACGCAAATCAAGAATGCGTTGACTGGTAAGGGATGTGACACAGGCCGCCTTCAGTGACGGCGCCACCGAACCGCCGGCATAAGGAGCTGTGCGAAAAGCACATTCCTTATCACGAAAGACAATCCATGCTCTTTGTGCATTGCGCAGGTTTTGTTTATCGGCCTCAGCCAGCCTGCCCATCAAATTCTTATAAATAATATTAAGCTGATTATCTGCATTTTTTTCATCATTACCAAAGCAGGAAGTGATTTCCGACTGGGTCTGCAACTGGCTGCAATCCTGCGCATTGGCATTATCGGAGCCGGATATAAAAAACAGGCTCGCCGCCGCCAAAGCAGCGGCGAATATATTGCCCTGAATATATTTTATAATCATCCGGAAAGTCTCCCCACTTGGACAATAAGCGATGATTATAAATATAGTACATAATTTGACAAGATATAAACATTTATAAAAAGAATATGTCTGTTTTATGTTTTAGCATAGTTATAATTATCTTGGATGCAGTACAGACAGGCACGGATGGGGTGCTGTTTTTTGAGAAATTTACCGGTCAATAATATTCATCCTGTTTCAGACTGCGGGCTGCACTGTGCTAAAAACTTTAATACAGCCTGCCATGATTGAGCATTGGCCTGTGCATTGGCCGATGGCTCACCGCCCATTGTAGTCAAATTGCCATTTACCGGATGAGCATGCACAATCTGCGTGGCCGGAACATAGGGAAACAGGATGGAATGGCCTGCTTGCGGCAGATTATACCATTCAACCGGATAAGGATGATGAGCTGCCAGCAGGCTTGATTGCACCAGCAGCGAATAATAATCAGATGGCCATGCACCATCATCGCCGCCGGAAATCAGCATCACAGGGCCGGCAATTTTCTCCACCGGAATGCGTGCTTTTCGCATCGCTTCCGGATCGGCAAGAGCCGTGCGCATTGCGGCACTGTTACGGCGCGGTTGCGGCCCTTCATCATAGGGTTTCCAGCTTGCAAAGCGGTTATTATCCCAGATATGGGTTAATGGTTTGCCCTGATAAAGCCAGCACGGGCCGTCACGCCCTGAAGCCGGATCGGCCGCCGCCTGCCCGCCATGTACAAAGGCGCTTGGGACATAGGCAATCACCGCTGAGACTTTCTCAGGAAAAACCGTGCCGAGCAATAATACCAGTTCGCCACCGCGTGACTGGCCGCTGATGGCTACAAAATCATTTTTTGGCTTCACGGTCTCACGCAGCCAGTCCAGCCCTTTCTCAAAATATTCCAGCGGGGTATTGGAAATATATCGGGGCAGACCTTCCACACCAAAATAGCCAAGCGCAAAAGCATGAAACCCGTGCGAGGCATAAAGTGCGGCGCGCGGCTCGTTAATACCGCCGCCGGAACCATTCATAATCATAATTGCAGGCCGCGCATCACAACCCGGCGCCCGGTAAAGCGTGCCGACAAGGCCGTTTACCCGCACTTCCTCGCGGGTCACGCCATCTGCCATCAACTTTTGTACAAGCAACGTTTCATGGCTGTCATCATCACTAAGGGCGGTGATTTTGGTTTCAATCGGGCGTGACAAATCCTGATGAAACAGGGGCAACATGCCCTGCCCGTCATGCTTCTGCGACCAGATCAGCCCCATAGCGGAAACACCCTGATAACTGCCGGATAGCGGTGCATCGCGGGTTAAATCAACCACTCCTTGCGCATCAGCGGCAAAACTTGCCTCGCTTGTCCAGTCATGGCCGTTGCGGTTTGTCAGGGTTTTGATTGTTATCCGTGCCTGTGGCTTTGCGCCGGATATGATAATCCGGCGCTCCACATCAATCAGCCCGCTGCGGGGCTCAACTGATATTCTGAGCATTTTGTGATCCTCAATCAGCTTTGATCTTGCTGACCTGCATGGCAACGGTGCGGTCACTATTCCACGGTACAACTTTCAGATCATCGCGCGATGCCCAGATGTTCTTATAATGAAACAGCGGAATAATGCCGACCTCACCCATCACGGTTTTAACCGCATCGCGGATAATCCCTTCACGCTTGGCATTATCAAATTCTGACGTTGCATCGGCCAGTGCCTTGTCCAGCGCCGCACTGCTATAATGCCCCCAATTGGAAGCGCCCAGACCTTTTTCCTTATTTGGCGTTGCCAGAATAGAGGTCATGGCATAGGTGCCCTCGCCGGTGCCATTGCCCCAGCCAATCATGGTCATGGCATATTCATTTTTGTTGGCACTGCCGGAATAAACCGAGAAAGGCACCACCTCCACCTGTGTTTCCACACCGATGCGCGTCCAGAACTGGGCAAGAGCCTGTGCGGTTTCAGGGCCTTGCGGATAACGGTCGCTTGGCACATGAACGGTCATTTTAAAACCATCCGGATAACCTGCCTCAGCCAGCAATTCTTTGGCCTTTTTGGCATCAAACGGAATATCCTTTGTCTCCGGATCATAACCGAATGTGCCCTCCGGCATCCATTGATTGGCAATGGTGGCGCCTCCTTGCATGATGCGGCTGACAAGCGCCTCACGATTGATTGCCAATGTCAGCGCTTCCCGCACTTTTTGATTGAGCAGCGGATTTTCCTTCAGCGGCTGACCGGCTTTATCGGTAATATATTTTGATGGTGCAGGGTTAAAGCTTGGCTGCATGATCAGCACACGCAGACCCGGATAGGCATAGACTTTTACGCCTTCTGATTTTTCCAGTCTGGCAATATCAGCCACAGAGACCTTGTCAATCACATCCACATCTCCGGCCAGCAATGCCGCAGTGCGCGCTGCCGGATTGGCAATATAGCGATAGGTAACATTGTCCCATTCAGGCTTGTCGCCCCAGTAATTTTCATTGCGCTTCATCAAAACACGGTCGCCTGGTGTATAGCCAATCCATTGATAGGCGCCATTGGTGACCATGGCCTTGCCGCTATTATAATCCTCTGTTGTAGATTTCTCGCCCACATGTTTGCTGACAATATAAAGGCTGGACAAGCTCACCGGCAAAAGCGGATCAGGCACAGTGGTTTTGACCAGCAAATGATGGTCATCCCTGATCTCCACCTTGTCGACCGTGCGGATAAAACCTTTGACACTGGCAACGCTGCCCGGCACATCGCGGGCACGGTCATAGGAAAAAGCCACATCCTCTGCCACGACCGGCTTGCCGTCCGACCATACAGCATGATCATGCAGGGTAAACTCCCAGGTCAGCGGATCAATATTGCGCCATGATTTAGCAACGCCAGGCTGCATATTCAGCGCATCCTTACCGGTCAGGCCGCTCCAGAAATGCTGCGCAACAGAATGATCCCCGGCATGATTGTTCAGTTGCGGATCGATGGATGAAAGCGGATCGGCAAAGCCGATACGTAAATCTTCTGCCAGAGCGCCGGCAGAAAACAAACAAGTGGTCATTGCAAGGGCAGCGAACAGATTTTTCATGTGTTTAACTCCTTTGGGGCGGCTTGGTCAGTGTGAGGTAGAGCCCTCATTGAGATGGCAGGCGCTTGAGTGCTGCGGGCCAATTTGCTTCAGGGCTGGCCGTTCAGTCCGGCATCTGTCAAAAGCAAACGGGCAACGCGGGTGAAAATGGCAGCCTGCAGGCGGATTGATCGGGCTTGGAATTTCGCCCTTGATGGCAGAATAGGTTTTGCGACGCTGACTAAGATCAGGCACTTCCGCCAGTAGCATTTGGGTATATGGATGATTGGGGCGGGCAAAAAATTCTTCTGCCGGCGCATCCTCAACCACGCGGCCCAAATACATGATCAGCACACGGTCACAAATATGGCGCACCGCACGCAGATCATGGCTGATAAACAGATAGGTCAGATCCAGTTCCTGACGCAGATCCATGAACAGATTGAGAATTTGCGCCTGAATGGAAACATCAAGCGCTGCAATCGATTCATCACATACCAGAAACCGCGGATTAAGCGCCAAGGCCCGCGCAATACTGATACGCTGACGCTGCCCGCCGGAAAACTGGTGCGGAAAACGCATACGCACTGCCGGATCAAGACCAACACGGCGCAGCTGCTCACATATATAATCATCAAGCCCTGAGCGGTCGGTCAAACCATGCACAAGCGGTGCTTCCCCCACCGCCTTGTCAATGCGCTTACGCGGATTAAGGCTTGCCTGCGGATCCTGAAAAATCATCTGCACATCAAGATGCGTTTTATTTTCCCGCAAGGGTGCCTTGCCATAAATTTTCACTTCACCCTTGCTGGGGCGCATGAGGCCTGCGGCAATGCGGCCAAGCGTGGATTTGCCGGAACCGGATTCTCCCACAAGGCCAACAAATTCACCGGCGCGGATATTAAGGCTGATACCATCCAGCGCATGAACAACAGGGCGCGGGCGCGAAAGCCCGAGCCGCTCTGCAAGCACAGAGCCGCTACCGCCAAAGCGTTTTTCAACCATATGCATTTGCAAAACAAGGTTTTGATCTTGTGGCGGCTTTTGCATAATCGGCTTATTCATGGCTGCATCTCCTGACGCATTGCGGCTTTTGTTGGGGCATTGCCTGCCGGATGAAAACAACGGAAATGATGACCATCACCACCGCTCAATGGCGGCTGTTCCCGACAGGCCTGATCCGCAAAACTGCAGCGGGCAGCAAAGGCACAACCTTTCGGAGGGTGAAACATATTAGGCGCGATGCCAGGTATTTGCTGCAAGCGGCTGCCGGGTTTGGCATTGCCGGGCAGGCTGCCGATCAAACCTGCCGTATAGGGATGGCGGGGAGAGTCCAGCACATCCCCCACCTTGCCGGTTTCCACAATACGCCCGGCATACATGACCGATAATGTGTCAGCGATACCGGCAACCACCGATAAATCATGGGTAATCCAGATCAGCGCCATATTGGTGGCTTTAACCAGAGCCTGCACCTGTGCCAGAATTTGCGACTGGATGGAAACATCCAGCGCGGTGGTGGGTTCATCAGCAATGATGAGATCCGGCTTATTGAGCATGGCAATGGCAAGTGCCACACGCTGGCGCATACCGCCGGATAATTGATGCGGATAGGCATCGAGCCTGCTTTCAGGGCTTGGCACACCGGTTGCACCCAGCATATCACGGGCGCGGGCGCGGGCTTGCGCATAGTTGATTTTCTCATGCGCCTGCACAGTTTCAATCATCTGTTCGGCAATGCGCAGCACCGGATTGAGTGTCATCATCGGATCCTGAAACACCATGGCAATACGGTTGCCCTGCAAATGGCGCAGTTGTTTTGCAGAGAATTTGCTGATGTCCTGTCCTTTGAACAGGATTTCGCCTGAAACAATACGCCCCGGCTTGTCTATCAGCCCGAGAATTGAAAATCCGGTGACAGATTTGCCGGAGCCGGATTCCCCCACAAGCCCCATGGTCTGCCCTGCCTGCAGGGTAAAAGAAACATCTTCCACCGCATGCAGCACGCCGGCACCGGTGTAAAACCTTGTGCAGAGATTGCGCACATCAAGAAGATAATTATTCATGATAAGGCCCTCGGATTAAACACATCGCGCAGGCGGTCGGCCACAAGGTTGATCGCAACAATCGAGATCAGCAAGGCAAGGCCCGGAAAGAAGCTGATCCAGTAATCACCCGACAACATATATTGGAACCCGTTGGCCACCAGTAGCCCGAGTGAGGGTTCGGTTACCGGCACGCCAAGCCCCAGAAAGCTCAATGTGGCCTCAAGAGTAATGGCGCGGGCAATCTGCAAGGTGCCGATTACAATCAAGGGGGGCAGGCAGTTTGGCAGAATATGGCCAAGCAGAATGCGTATGGGAGAAAGACCAAGCCCGCGGGCAGATTCCACATAATCGCGCCGGCTCTCCACCATGGCTTGCCCGCGGGCGGTGCGTGCATAATAGGCCCATTCCAGAAACACCAGTGTAATCACCACATTGCCGACACCACGGCCAAAAAAGGCCAGCATCAACAGCGCCACCAGAATGGATGGCAGCGCCATTACCAGATCAACAAGGCGCATCAGGATTGCATCGGTTTTGCCGCCTGTATAAGCAGCCACAAGCCCCAGAACCGTGCCGATAATGCCCGCCAGTGTGGCCGAGCCAATGCCCACAACAAGGCTGGTGCGCAATCCGTAAAGAATGGCGGAGAATAAATCACGCCCCTGCCCGTCTGTGCCAAGCCAATAGGTGTAGCCAAATGTCATATTGGTTTCACCGGGCGCAAGGCGCGCATCCAGCACATCAACAGCCATCATGTCATAGGGATCTTGCGGCGCAATCCAGGGCGCAAAAACTGCCGCAGCAGCAATAAGCACACACAGAACAAGCCCTAAGACGGCAAGCGGCGAGTGCAGGAACATACGGATATGTTCAGCAAAAGGGGAATGTGGCGGTTTTATCATGGAAACTGTCATCTGCCCGCCTCCGTTCTGATGCGCGGATCAAGCACACGGTAGAGAATATCGACGATAAGATTGATGGTAACAAACAAGGTGACCACCACCAGAAGATAGGCAACAACCACCGGGCGATCGAGCGCGTTGATACTGTCGAGAATAAGCTTGCCGGCACCCGGCCATGCAAAAATATTCTCCGTTACCACGGCAAAGGCAACGGTTGAGCCAAATTCAATGCCAAGCACCGTCACCA
This sequence comes from Pseudochrobactrum albidum, assembly GCF_051851455.1. Classification (NCBI taxonomy): domain Bacteria; kingdom Pseudomonadati; phylum Pseudomonadota; class Alphaproteobacteria; order Hyphomicrobiales; family Brucellaceae; genus Pseudochrobactrum; species Pseudochrobactrum albidum. Next base: position 76,756 of record NZ_JBPVTR010000015.1, on the reverse strand, counting down.
GAGGGATGGTGACATTGCGCAAAATATGCCGCCGGATAACCCGCAGGGGCGACAGGCCTTTGGCGCGGGCAAAACGCACATAGTCAAGCGATTTAACCTCGCGCACACCGGCATTTGTCAGCCTTATAACCAGAGACACTTTAAACAATGCCAGATTGATTGCCGGCAACACCATATGGCGCAAGCCGTCAAAGGTGAGAAAAGACCATTCCGCCCCGAATAAACGCACCGTGGCGCCGCGCCCGCTGGCAGGCAAAATCCCCAGCGAGACACTGAAAGTCATGATTAATAACAGCCCCACCCAGAAAGTCGGCAGCGAAAAACCCAGAATACTGGCAGTGGTGATCAGCTTCGCAAATGGATTTTCAGGTTTTAAGCCGGCAAACAAGCCCAAAGGAATGCCGATTAATATGGCAATAATCATGGCCATTACCGCCAGTTCCAGCGTGGCGGGCAAACGTTGCAAAATCAGCGTAACAGCCGGTGTGTTATAGACAAAACTGGTGCCGAGATCACCCTGCAGGGCACTTGTTAAAAACAGCCAATATTGCTGCCATACGGGCAGATCGAGACCGAGACGGGCAATCAGTTCTGCACGGTCTGCCTGTGTGGCATCGGGCGCCAGCAAAATATCAGCCGGATTGCCAATCATATGCAGCCCCAGAAACACGATCACCGACATGACCGCGAGCACAATCACGGCCTGTATTAATCGTTTTATGAGCCAGAGAGAAAAATTCATGCCAGCGCCCCGGCTTCACTCTGGTCATAATGAGCGGCCTCTGCCCATTCGTCACCAAAAACCTCCGGCTCCCCATAATTACGGGCATTGGCAAAATGCGTATCAATATCCTCTTGATAAAGTGTTGCGCAAATGCCTTGTGACAGGCGCTGCGCCCCTTCGCTGATGGACGGGATATCACCGGATACGGCGCCGTGAGACATCATGGCCGGATAACAGAAACAATGAATGCGCGAGAGGCCTTCGGCATCAACACCGGCTTTGGGCAGAAATTCAAATGCCGGCCCCAAATCCGGCGATTCAGTCAATGCGCGGTCTTCATCGCCATTTAAAGGGGCAAGGCGTTCTGCCCAGATCCGCACCTTGCCGGCAATTTTTGCCAGAAAGGCCTTTTGCTGCCAATCAATCCTAAAGCCGGTGGAGGCAATAACAAAATCAAACAGCCTGCGGCCTTTTGGCGTGGTGATCTCGATCTTGTCACCTTTTACCGTGATTTTTTCCAGTGATGCGCCCAGTTGAAAAAATGCATTTTCATGACGGCTGACCCGTAATACGCTGGCACGCGGCGGCGGCACCTGCTCAGCGCCAATATAGCTGTAAATGGCCAGTTTTTTACGGTCATCAAGATTTTGCATACCGTAAACAGAGCCGGGATTGCCCATACCCTTGCCGCGATTGATGCGCGGAATATCCTTGCGGCGAATAAGCAGATCAACGCGCGCGGCTCCCGCCTCCAATGCGGTTGCGGCACTATCCATGGCTGATGCACCGGCGCCAATCACGGCAACGGCCTTGCCCCTGAGCAGGCTGTAATCATTTTCATCTGATGAATGTGCCCAGAATTGCTTGGGCAAAGTGCGAATAATCTCCGGCACATAAGGCCCGCCAAGGCCGTCGCGGCCAGTGGCAAGCACCACATGGCGCGCATAGATAATCTTACTGCCCTGTGGTGTCTCCACATCAAGAACAGCAAAACCTGCCTGCGGGGTGATCATGCTGATGTGGTGCTCATTGCAGAGCTCAATATTGAGCACCTCACGATACCATCGCAGATAATCCATCCATTGCAGGCGCGGAATTTTATCCAGTCTTTCCCATTCATCCGCACCAAATTGCGCGGTGAACCATGCGCGGAATGTGAGTGAAGGAATGCCGATGGCAGGCCCTGTGAGACTTTTGGGCGAGCGCAATGTTTCCATACGTGCCGTTGTTGCCCAGGGGCCTTCAAAACCTTTTGGCCGTGCATCAAAAATAACAGTGCGGATGCCCAGATGTTTCAGGGAAGCTGCTGCAGCCAAGCCTGCCATGCCGCCGCCGATAATCGCCACATCAAGCAATGTCTTGCCTGCTGCCTGTTTAACCGGCACCCATTCCTTGGCCGGCAAGGTCAGATAATCCAGATCACGGGCAACAAGTTTATTCAATTCTTCAAGAGAAGACGGAAAATTCTGCATGGTCAATCCTCCAGCAATGCAAGCCGGGTAATCAGTGATTGGTGTTCTTCAGGGGCGTGAATTTTAAAACCCGGCACCAGGGCATGTGCCGCCTGTTGCAGCGCATTGATCAGCTCAATCGCGGTATCGCTCAAACTCACCGCATTATGGCTGATCACGCCAAAGCAATAGGGAATATTCTCTTCCAGCGGCAAAATGGTAATACCGTCAAGCGGTGTGCCGGCAGATGTGACCGGCTCCACAATGCCAATCGTGCCGGCAGGCCCGCCGGCACCGGCACGGATCAGGGCAAGCGCATTCATAGTGGAATTGGTGCGGATCAGGCCGCCGGTTTCAATCTTGTTGTTTTTCAGGGTGCGGCGGATACGTGCCGGCAGCCCGCGGCTGTTTGACATTTCCACAAGGGTGCGGCTTTTAACAACAGATAGCGGTACCTTGCCGGTTTCTTTGGCCAGGGGATCATCAGAGCGCACCGCCAAAACACAAGGCGCGCAGCCAAACCAGTGGGTTGTCTGATCGCGATGCTGTAACGGCAATGATGTCGCGCCAATATCCGCATCATTGGACAAGACAGAATTGCGCACCCGCTCCGGCGTATCAGTTTGCACGGTGATACGGCGCGCACCCTGTGCACCGGCTGCATGGCTGAGCTTGCTCCATGCATGGGGTAACAGGCCAAAAGCCAGCGCGGATATGCATGCAATACGCACCGGCCTTGTGCGCAGATCTGCCACCTCCCGCGCGCGATCCCATATTTCCGCAATACTGCCCAAGGCACGTTCCACATCATCACGCAGCAACATGCCTTGCGAGGTGAGAACCAGCCGCTGGCCGGTACGCACAAATAATTTTTGCCCAAGATCGCGTTCCAGATCCTGAATAATACGGCTGACGGAAGGCTGTGACAGTTGCAGCCGTTTGGCAGCAGCGGTTACGCTGCCAAGGGTTGCAACTTCCAGATAGGCCTCCAGAGCCTTTAAATTGCGCATGACTTCTCCCTGCCGTTGTTACAGACAGTCATTGATGCAGTAAAAAAGAGCTTTAAAAATTATTTGACCGGATCGCCCAGCACATGCATCAGCCGGTTTGCCCAGCCAAACATTGCCGTTGAAAGCACCAGATCAACAGCTTCTTCCTTGTTCAGCCCCTGATCATGCAGGTTTTGTGCATCTGATGCGGTTACTTGTGGCGGAAACTGTGAGAGCTTGCGGGAAAAATCAAAAATTGCCTGATTTTTCGGGTCGAGTTTTGATTTTTCACCCTCAAAAAACAATTTATCTGTCACGCTTTCATCACGGCTTAGTTGTGCATGGCGCTGCGCATGAACAGCCGCGCAATAAATGCAGCGATTGACAACCGATGCACCAAGTGCGCCCAATTCACGCTCGGCACGCCCCAAACCGCCCTTGCCATACATCACGGCATTAAACAGCGGCGAGCGAATATTCAGGCTTTCCGGATCATGCGCAAGCACCAGTACATAATCAGAAATCTTGGTATTGGATGGTGTTACTTTCAATGCATCCAATTGCGCGGGGGTGGCTTCAGCCAGCACAACCGGTTTGACACGCGGGCGCCACACCGGCACGGTTTTGGTAAATTTATGAATGATCCCGCTCATCAGGCCTGCCCTCCCTCAACCAATGATGCAAGGCCTGCGACCACACGAATCTGATAGGCGAGAAAAGCGTTTAATTCACACAGCCGCACAATATCGGCATCGGCAATGCCGGCCTGTTGCAATGCGGCAATATCTTCAGCCGCAACCGCCTTGGTATTATTGGCCACCTTATCCGTAAAACCTGCGATTTGTTTCAGCGGCATATCTGCCGGTGTAAAATCCGGATCAGCAAGATCTGCATAGGCTGATCCGGCAGTGTTTTCGCCATAAAATGCCGCAAGAAACGGATTATCATTGGCACTCGCTATCCTTGCGGCCAATGCAGCACGCAGTGCATGCGGCCATGCACCGGCTTCAGCCGGTTGCAGCACAGCCGCCTGCGCCTGACGCGTCATGGCAAACACATCCTGACGCGCTGTCAAAGCTTCAAAAGGCGGTGTATGAACATCATCGCCGGCAAGCCAGAGGCTTACGGTCTCCAGAACAGATTTTTTCATGTCGTTCCCCTGACAATGCTGCTGTTTGGGTTATCAACCATTTTGCAGGCAGATTTTTTTGCCTGATAAATTAGTTGTTTTATGGATGAAGCATTGTCGTTTATTCATTTTTCAAATAACCTGTCACCGTCAGTTAAAGCTGTCAACCCATTTTCTGGCAGACAGCTGATTTTATCATTCCTCAAGGCACGCGGGCAGCTTAGGGGAAAGGTGCTGCTACAGGCACAAGCCTGATAAATTTTGCAAGCAGCATGAGAGGCTTATGAATGTAGTGGGAAAAAAATTATGGCGAAGGATAAAAAAACCAATTACCTCGTCAGTGATAAAAGATTTTTTTAAAATATTGCAGATGTCTGAAAATCTGCAGAGACTGAATGATAAAGGGGAATTTAAATGGGCAGAATTATTCAGCGCAACCAAGCAGCGCCCTGCCACATGCAATGGCGCAATCGTGCGATTGCAACGATTGAGGCTGATTTTAACCGTTCTGCAGATACACATCTTATCCGTGTCGATCTTCCTGAATTTGACGGGATTACGCTTTATCTCAAGGATGAATCGAGCCACCCGACCGGCAGCCTGAAACACCGCCTGGCACGCTCATTGTTTCTCTTTGCTATTTGTAACGGCAAAATCGGCCCTGAAACCACAATTGTTGAAGCTTCAAGCGGTTCAACAGCGGTATCGGAGGCTTATTTTGCCCGTATGCTCAATCTGCCTTTTGTTGCCGTGATGCCGCGCACCACCTCGCGGGAAAAGATTGCAGCCATTGAATTTTATGGCGGGCGTCCGCATCTGGTGGATGATCCGAAAAGTGTCTATGATGCCGCAAGACAGGTCGCTGAAGAGACCACCGGCTATTATATTGATCAGTTTACCTATGCGGAACGCGCGACTGACTGGCGCGGTAACAATAATATTGCCGATTCAATTTTCTGCCAGATGCAACATGAAGAGCATCCGAACCCGCGCTGGATTGTTGCAGGCGCCGGAACCGGCGGCACATCGGCAACACTTGGCCGCTATATACGTTATAAAAAACTTGATACACGCCTGTGCGTGGCGGATCCGGAGGGTTCGGTTTTCCACCAGCATTTTCAGGATCGCAATATAACAGAGATTGAAGCCTGCAAATCCATGATTGAAGGCATCGGCCGTCCGCGCGTTGAGCCGTCCTTCATTCCGGAAGTGGTGGATTGCATGGTTGCGGTTCCGGATGCGGCCAGCCTTGCCGCGCAGCGCCTGATCAGCGATGTATTGGGACGTGCCTGCGGCGGTTCTACCGGCACCAATATATGGGCCTGTGCCTTGCTGATTTCCGATATGGTCAGGCGGGGGGAAAGCGGCTCGGTTGTGACATTATTATGCGACCATGGTGACCGCTACCGTTCCACCTATTTCAATGATGACTGGGTTAAAAGTAACGGCTTTGATATTGAGCCTTATCTGCAAAAATTGCGCGGCTTTTTCTACGCAGGGCAATTGATTGAAGAATAAGCAAAAAGCCTGTGATATATGCCTATATATCACAGGCTTTTCAGGGCGGATTTATGCCGAAATTGCCTCTTCACGCGTTTGCAAAATCCGGTCAATCAGGCCCCATTCCAATGCTTCCTGTGCATCCATAAAACGGTCGCGATCCATTGCTGTTTCAAAATCTTCATAGCTGCGCCCGCAATGTTCAACGTAAAGCCGTGTCATTCGTTGTTTGGTTTTCAGAATTTCTTCGGCATGGATAAGAATATCCGATGCCTGCCCCTGATAACCGCCGGAAGGCTGATGCACCAGAATACTGGCATTAGGCAGTGCAGCCCGATGCCCCGCCTCTCCCGCCATCAGCAAAAAAGAGCCCATGGAGCGCGCAGTTCCCATGCATAATGTGTGCACCGGCGCGCGGATGTAACGCATCGTATCATAAATTGCGAGGCCGCTTGTTACCACGCCGCCCGGAGAATTAATGTAGAAATGCACCGGCTTATGCGGATTTTCCGCCTCCAGAAACAACAATTGTGCGCAGATAAGTGCTGATACGGTATCATTCACTTCACCATTGAGAAAAATGATCCGCTCCCGCAGCAAGCGGGAATAAATGTCAAAGGAACGCTCGCCTTTGGCGGATTGTTCTATAACCACGGGGACGAGTTGCATCGTTTCGCGCATTGGCAAATTCCGTTTGCTCAAATAAAAGATTGACGGGTAAAACAGGCTCAGGCAGCGCGCATAAGCTGCATATTATTGCTGTTGGCAGCATGGATGATTGCCTGCTGATCGCGCGCATCATCAAGTTGATGCACAATGCGCAGCCGTGTGCCGCCCGCACCATTTGGCGCAATAACAAACCGCACCGTACTTTCCAGATGCGGCGGGGCATTGTCGCGCAGCCTGTAGCACACCTCCTCACCGGGAATGATTGCCGTGGCCTCGGGGCTGCTCAGATCTGCATCCGGCAACCAGTGTTTGCGAAATTCAGCCATGCTGATTGCACGCCAGACTTTTTGCGGCGGTTCGCAAAAATCATATTCCAGCGTAATATCATTTTCGTCCATATCTGCACTGGTCATTGATCCATATCCTTCAACAGGGTCTTCAAGGCTTCAATCCGGGCAGGCCAATAAGCACGATATCTGGCCAGCCATTGGGCAATCTGCACCAATCCTTGCGGATCCACCTCATAATTGACAAAGCGACCCTGCCGCTGCTCGCGCACCAATTGGGCAGAGCGCAATACAGCAAGATGCTGCGACATGGCAGGCTGGCTTATCTGCATACCCTCGCGCAGAGCTGTTGCATTCATGCGGCCGGCTGCCAGTTTTTCAAAAATCGCACGGCGGGTTGGATCAGCCAGTGCGCGAAAAATATCATTCTCATTCATAACAATCACATAAGTCTATGCTTATGTGATTCGCAAGTATAATTATGCGCAAATGCCGGTTTTGTGATAAGCAAACAAAAGCCCGCCGCAGCGTTTCACTACGACGGGGGATGAGGCACAAAATATAATCGGGTTTTTACACCCCCAGATGGTCGCGCAGCGTGCTCGTCTTATATTCCGTTCTGAACAGCCCGCGTTTTTGCAAAACCGGCACCACCTGCTCAACAAAATCCTCAATTGAGGATGGCAGGGACGGCGGCATAAGGTTGAAACCATCTGCCCCTTCGTTGCGCCACCAAAGCTCCATCTGATCGGCAATCATCTCTGGTGTGCCCACAATGGTGCAATGGCCGCCACCTGCCGCCAGCCGGCCAAGCAATTGCCGCAAGGTTGGCTGTTCTGTTTCAATAATCCGCAGGATTGTAGCATAGCGCCCTTTAGGCCCTGTAAAATCTTCAAGCGGCGGCAGTGCCGGTACGGGTGCATCCAGTGCCCAATCCGAGCAATCCTGCCCGATAAACATGCCAAGCTGGCGCAAGGAATCTGCCGTTGGCAGCAATTCATCAAGCTGTTGCTGTTTGGCTCTGGCCTCATCCATTGTGGATGCCACATAGGTTACAAGCCCCGGCATAACCGGTATGCCTGCAGCCCGCCCTGCAAGCTTGGCCCGGCGCTGAATATCACGATAATAATCTTGTGCCGCCGGCAGGTCATAAGCCACTGCATAAATCGCCTCGGCCTTGATTGCGGCCAGTGCCCTGCCCTGCTCCGATGCACCGGCCTGAAACAGCACCGGATGCCCTTGCGGCGGGCGCGGGATCGTTAAAGGCCCCTGCGTTGAGAAATGCGCGCCTTTATGGTTGATGGCGCGCAGACCATCTTTGCGCGCATAATCACCGGAGCGGTCACAGATAATTGTATCAGCATCCCATGAATCCCATAATTTCTGCACCGCCTCAATAAATTCTTCCGCGCGATTATAGCGCCATTCATGGGGCGGCATGCTCTCATAACCATGATTGCGCGCCTCGCTGTCAAACATCGAGGTCACAACATTCCAGCCGATGCGCCCTTTTGATAAGTGATCAAGGGATGCCAGGCTGCGTGCGGCATGAAAAGGTGTGCTAAATGTGCTGGAAATGGTGCTGATCAGCCCGATTTTTTCGGTGACACCGGTTAATGCAGCCAGCAGGGTCAGGGGATCAAAATAACTGCGCGGGCCATCGGCAATATTATCTATTGCATGCCAATCAGCAAAAAATACCGCATCAAATTTGCCGCGCTCAGCAATCTGCGCCAGATTGGCATAATAGCTGATATCACTGAGTTTCTCGACCGCAGACTGCGGATGACGCCATGCCGCACGGTGATGCCCGCAACCGAAGATGAACAGGTTAAGATGCATTTTCCGCATTAGTTTTTCACCAATCCGCCATCAACAACAAGGTTTTGACCGGTTACGGAACGCGCCCAGGGCGAGGCAAAAAACAAGGCCGTATCGGCAAATTCTGCAGGGGTGGTCACACGGCGCAGCGGCGTGGCAGAGGCAATATAATCAAAGACTGCCTCCGGTGTGGCGGCAGAGGCATCGGTTGTGCGCAGTAACCCGCCCGATAGCATATTGACAGTGATATTCTTCTCGCCAAGTTCTTGTGCCAAAGTGCGGGTCAGCGACAAAAGCGCCGCCTTGGCTGCGGTGTAATCATGATATGGCACCACCGGATTTTGAAAAAGATTTGTGCCAATATTAATAATACGGCCAAACCCTGCCTGTTCCATACCCGCAAGTGCTGCCTGTGTGGTATTGAGCGCACCGCGCACAATGCCTTCCATCTGCTGATTGATCTGCTCCCAGCTGATCACATCGGCATGGGCACGGGCATCCCCGTTAAAACTGAATGCCGGCAAGGCATTATTGACCACAGTTGTCACCGGCATGGCAAAATGCTGTTGCGCTGTTGCAAACATTGCTGCAACGGCGCTTTTATCTGTTACATCAGCCTGTATGGCCAATGTTTTTTCCGGCGCCAGCGCGGCCAGTTGTTGCGCTGCATCTGCGCTTTTGTGATAATTGATCACAACCTGAGCCCCTTCACCCAAAAATGCCTTGACGAGAGCACAGCCCAGGCCACGTGCACCGCCGGTAACAAGAACAAGCTGCCGGTGAAGCGGAAGCAAAACAGGATCAGACATGATAATTCCCTCGTCTTGAAATTGAACAGACAATTTAAAATTGACCGGACAAAGGGAATAAGGGCTTGCACTGCATAAATGCAGTAAGGCGCACAGACATCCCTTCGCCAGTATGAGCTGGATCAGGTTCAACGGGTTTAAAATCTCAGCCCTGCAAAACAGGACACCCCGTGTCATTGCCATCAGACCTAACAAGTTTATCCGCACCGGACAAGACTGAAAGGATGGTATATGCCGGAAATATTTGAGGGGTTGCGGCAGGAAATCCTGCCGCAACATGATTTTTAAATCAGGGCTTCGATCAAAAACGGACCTTTACGCCTGCTTGCGGCAGCAAAAAGATCGGCAAATTGCTCGGCCGTTGTGGCACGTGCACCTTCAACGCCCACACCTTTGGCGAGGCTTACCCAGTCAATTGACGGCTCAACCAGATCAAACATACGTTGTGCATTGCGCCCTGGTGCGCCGGCGCCAACATTCTGCAATTCGCCATGCAAAATTGCATAACGCTGATTGGCAAAAATTATCGTGATAATGTTCAGATTCTCACGGGCATGCGTCCACAGCGCCTGCATTGTATACATACCGCTGCCATCTGCCTGTAGCGCCACCACCTGACGATCGGGGCAGGCAACCGCAGCACCTGTTGCCAATGGCAGGCCTATACCGATTGCGCCGCCGGTCAGTTGCAGAAAATCATGCGGCGCTGATTGGTGTGTAAGCGTAAACATATTGCGGCCGGAGGTGATGGATTCATCAATTATAATTGCATCCTCCGGCAGAAGGGACGCAACAATTGCGCTGATTTTATCATCATCAAGCGCACCTGAAGGCATAATCTTTTCACCACGCTGATTAAGCAATGGTGTGATTGATGCCGGAATATGCATTTCATCAGCCAGTGCCTGCAAAGCATAGAGCTGATCATCAGCCTCGCCGGCATAATCGACCACGGCACAACCCTCCGGCAGAAAGGTGCTCGGCTTGCCGGGATAGGCGAAAAAGGCAACCGGAATTTTGGCGCCAAGCAGCACAACCTGTTCAATATCCGCAAGATCAGCCAGAGCATCATCCACACGATAGAGCACACGATTGACCGCAACACGCCCTGCCCCGCGCTCAATACGGCCATTGGATTGCTGCGCCAGAAGGCGCGCGCCGGAAATTTGTGCAATACGGCTGGCAATTTCCAGCGCATTGGCACGCAGAGCATAATTGCCAAGCAGAATGAGCGTGCGCTTGCCATTGCGCAATGCTTTGGCAGCCTCGCGCACGGCTTCAGGGCTGACCTTGCGCCGCTCAGGCAGGGCAAGAGGCTGCACAATCTGTTGCGGCGCCTTGCTCCAGGCCGTATCTGCCGGCAAAATAAGTGTTGCCACCTGGCCGGGTGCAGAACAGGCCGCGGCAAAGGCCTCAGCCGTATCTGCGGATATATCCTGCGCGGATTTTGATGTTTTTACCCAGCCGGAAACCGGACGCGCCAGCGATTCAATATCACTGGTCAGGGGCGCATCATATTTGAGATGATAGGTTGCATGATCGCCGACAATATTAACAACCGGCGTTCTGGCGCGTTTGGCATTGTGCAGATTGGCAATTCCGTTGCCAAGGCCGGAACCAAGATGCAGCAATGTTGCCGCCGGTTTATCCGCCATCCGGCCATAACCGTCTGCAGCTCCTGTAACCACCCCCTCAAACAGACCCAGTACACAGCGCATTTGCGGCTTGTTATCCAGCGCGGCCACAAAATGCATTTCCGATGTGCCGGGATTGGCAAAGCATACATCAATCCCATGCGCTAGCAATGTGTCGCAAAGGCTATCAGCACCGTTCATTTCTCACTCCCATTATGCTTACAGCCCGTAAAAATTTGCGTAAATTGAATATGGCACGCAATACGGGCGCCTATCAGCTATATCCGGCTTTGCAATAGTGCTGCAAGCTATAGGGAAAAATTATTCCGGTGCGGAAACAGTTCGTTCCGGCAAGCTTATGCACAAGTGATATCAGCAATTAGTTGCAATAAAATCATAAGCTTATAGCTAAAAACGTCCTATGGCGGCTTTATAAGCGCAAATGTCATAAAATTTTTGTTGCACAATATAAAACATTCATAAAAAATTGCCGGCATATCAGAGCCATTATTCCGGTATCCGCACATTGTCGGATGACCCGGAATGAATATGGCTCTTTTACTGTATAAAATATCCTGATTATGCTATCTGGCCGGTATCTCTGCTCCGCCAGACGCAGACAAGATATGGCAGACCATTGCGCCTTATATTTCCAAGGAGGGTATCAGGCGATACAAACGGGCTGTCAAACGCAGATTATGGAGGGTTTCATGGGTTATATGAGCAAAAAGACACTTTTGTCAGCTCTTGCTGCGGTCACGATGACATTTGCCGCTGCGGAAGCAAAGGCACAGGATTTCATCAATATCCTGACCGGTGGTACGAGCGGCGTCTATTATCCGATGGGTGTTGCACTGGAAAAAATCTATTCTGAAATTCCGGATGTGCGCCCGTCTGTGCAGGCCACCAAAGCTTCGATTGAAAATATCAATCTGATCAATAGTGGCCGCGGCGAACTTGCTTTCACACTGGGCGATTCCCTGCGTGATGCATGGGAAGGCAATGCAGAGGCCGGTTTTAAGAAAAAACTGGAAAATATCAGCACGCTGGCTGCGATCTATCCAAATTATGTGCAGATTGTCGCCTCCAAGGAATCCGGCATTAAAACGCTGGCTGATCTGAAAGGCAAACGTCTTTCTGTTGGCGCGCCAAAATCCGGCACCGAGCTTAATGCTAAAACCATTCTTGGCGCAGCAGGGCTTTCTTATGATGACCTTGGCAAGGTGGAATATCTTCCCTTTGCTGAATCTGTTGAGCTGATGAAAAACCGCCAGCTTGATGCAACCCTGCAGTCTTCCGGTCTTGGTGTTGCTTCCCTGCGTGACCTTGCCAATGCTGTTGACATCAATGTTGTTGAAGTGCCGGCTGAAATTGTTGAGAAAATCGGATCGCCTTATCAGGTAAACACAATTCCTGCCAACACCTATACCGGTCAGGATAAGGATGTGACCACCGCTTCGGTGATCAATTATCTTATTGTTCGTCCGGATATGGATGAAGAACTGGTCTATCAGATGACCAAGCGCCTGTTTGAAAATCTTGATCAGCTTGCCGCTGCCCATTCGGCTGCAAAAATGATCAAGCTTGATAAGAATACCATTGTATCGCCAACCCCAATTCATCCGGGTGCCATACGGTATTATAAAGAAAAAGGCATTGAATAAGCACTTTTAAAACTTGAAAGCGGTTGCGGTTCTGCTCACACAGAATACGCAACCATTTTTGTATTTCTTCTGTCCCCTCTCTTTTCGGTTTTAAATTTATGTCATCTTCTCAAGCCAATGCGGTTGAATCGGCAGAACATATTCCCGGCTGGGGTATGGGTGCCGGTGCACGCATATTATTTGCTGTTGCGGTTGCTTTTTCCGTATTCCAGCTTTGGACAGCGGCCTATTCTCCATTGCCAAGTCAGGTGGTGCGCTCGGTTCATGTCGGCTTTTTGTTGCTTTTGCTGTTCGGTCTTTATGGCAATGCCGCGCCTCAGGGATCGTTTAAAAAAATCCTGATGTGGGCTGTGGCGCTTCTTGCCTTTATTGTCAGTTTTTATCACTGGGTATTTTATGATGACCTGATCCTGCGTGCCGGTGAGCCGGATATGCAGGATATTATTGTCGGCGTATTGGCCGTTGTCCTTGTTTTCTGGGCAGGGCAGCGCATGATGGGCTGGACATTGCCGCTCATCTGCCTGATCTTTCTTGCCTATGGTTTATTTGGCCAATATCTGCCTTCACCGCTCAACCATCGCGGTTATGATTTTGAACAGGTTGTTGAAGTGCTGTTTCTGGGAACAGAAGGAATTTACGGCACGCCAATCTATGTTTCCTCCAGCTATATTTTCCTGTTTATCCTGTTTGGCGCTTTTCTTGAGCGCGCTGGCATGATCCAGCTTTTCAATGATGTGGCAATGGGTACAGTTGGTTCCTCACGCGGCGGCCCTGCCAAGGTTTCGGTGATATCTTCCGCATTGATGGGCACAATTAACGGTTCCGGTGTTGCCAATGTGGTAACAACCGGCGCATTCACCATTCCGCTCATGAAACGCTCCGGCTTCAGGCCGGCTTTTGCCGGTGGCGTGGAGGCTGTGGCCTCAATGGGCGGGCAGATTATGCCGCCGGTCATGGGTGCGGTTGCATTCATCATGGCTGAAACATTGGGCTTGCCTTATATTGAAATTGTTAAGGCAGCGATTGTTCCGGCATTGCTCTATTTTGTCACCGTTTTTGTTATGGTGCATCTTGAGGCCGGTCGTCTGGGTTTAACAGGGCTTTCCAAAGCTGAATTGCCAAGCGCACTTGGTGCCTTGCGCAAGCATTGGTATCTGATCCTGCCGCTTGCAGCATTGGTGTGGCTGTTGTTCTCCGGCTACACACCGCTTTTTGCCGGTACTGTCGGCATGAGCCTGACGGCACTGATCATTCTTGGGGTGCCTGTTTCTGCCAATATGCCAATGGCTGTGCGTGTATTGTTCTGGATCGCGCTTGGCCTGATGTCGGCTGCGGCTTTTGGCACAAGTTTTAATATTCTCGGGCAGGAAATTCGCGGCATCACGTTGATCTTATTGCTGCTCACAGTTCTGGTTCTTGCCAATTTCACACTGCGTGGCGGCCGTGAAACACTGCGCCTTTGTCTGGAAAGCCTTGCAGAAGGCGCAAAAAATGCCCTGCCTGTGGGTGTGGCCTGTGCGCTTGTGGGGGTTATTATCGGTGTGCTTGCGCTTACCGGCGCCGGATCCAGCTTTGCCCGTGTGATTGTAAGTGTGGGTGAGAACTCGCTCTTCCTCTCCCTTGTGCTGACGATGATCACCTGTCTGATCCTCGGCATGGGCATTCCGACAATCCCGAACTATATTATCACCTCATCCATTGCCGGCCCTGCATTGCTGATGCTGGATGTGCCGTTGCTGGTAACTCATATGTTTGTGTTTTACTTTGGTATTATGGCGGATCTGACGCCGCCTGTGGCACTGGCTGCCTTTGCCGCCGCGCCGATTGCCAAAGAAACCGGCCTGAAAATCGGAATGCAGGCTGTGCGCATTGCCGTTGCCGGTTTTGCTGTGCCGTTCATGGCGGTCTATGCACCGGTTATCATGCTTCAGGATGGCGGCCCGCTTGTGCAAAGCATGGGTTATTGGCCTGCTGTTATCTATATGATCGGTAAGGCTTTGCTCAGCATTATCATGTGGGGTGCGGCCTCAATTGGCTATTTGCGCGGCCATTTGAAAATCTGGGAGCGCGTCTGGGCTTTTGCAGCGGCTGCCATGATGCTGGCAACCTATCCTTATAGTGATGAGATTGGCTTTGCTGCCTGTATCGCATTTTTGCTGTGGCACTGGTGGAAAACCCGTGCCGCGCAAACGGCGGTGCATAACTGATGGCACTTTGTGCACTATCCGCTGCCGGCGTGCTGCGGATAGCTGCCACCTCTTTCATGCTGCAATGGACACATAGTGTTGAAAAAATTCCGTGGCAGGAAGACTGGCAGATCACGCCGGCAGGATTTGTATTGACTGAAGCCCGCATCCAGGGCTCTGGCGCCGGTATGGAACCGCCGGAAGGCGCAACCTTGCACAACGGCTGGTATCATTATGTGCCAAAAATTCCGTCGCGGCCACATATCATACTGGCAGCTTCCGGTGCGACGGTCAGCGGCTGGAAGCTCTGTGCCAACGGGCAATGTTACGAGCTTGGCGCAACCGCGCAACAACCTATTGAACTGACACAATGCCAATAAAAATCCGCCCGATATGCTGTGGGTATCGGGCGGATTGATATTCTCACATAGTGCAGATCAGTTCAGGCCAAGCTTGCCGCGCAGGGTAGAGAGATCTTCTGCCAGTGTGTTAACAGCAATGGAAAGAACCTTGCGGTCATTATCTGTCAGCTTGTCATAGCTTTGATAGCCATTACCTTGCCTGTATTTTTCAAGCGTTTGTTCAACCGTGTTGAAATTGTCATCCACTTTTTTGGTAAATTCTGCGTCCTTTTCTTCAATCAGCGGACGAACCAGATCAAAGATTTTGCGTGAACCGTCAAAATTTCCCTTAAAATCCCATAAATCCGTATGGCTGTAGCGGTCTTCCTCGCCGGAGATTTTGGTAGCAGCCACTTCCTCCATCAGCACAGCAGCCCCGCCAACCACCTTTTCCGGCGGAAAGGTCAGATCCGCAATACGCTTGTTCAGCTCACGCACATCAGCCATCAGCCTGTCGGCAATTGGTGCAAGATCCTGTGTCGAATTCTTTTCCCACAGACCATATTCAATACGATGAAAACCGGTAAAGCCCGGATCCTGTTCGGCCTTTTCCCAATCATCAGCACGGCTGTCGATAGAAACATCAAGATCGCTGAATAATTCGGCAATCGGTTCAATTGCTTCATAGCTCAGACGCGTTGGTGCAAATAAAGCCTTGGCTTTTTCCACATCCCCGGCCTTGACAGCATCTGTAAAGACCTTCGTGTCGTCTTCCAGCTTGCGGGCTTTTTCACTGACATAGATTTTATATTCGGCCAATGGCTCAACCAGATCATAGCCGGCATCCTGCGCCACAGCCTGCATTGACAGACATGAGGCGAAGACCGAGGCGACAAGTAAAGATCCAAACTTCATTACAGACGTCCTTCTGATATCTTCTATCATTTTATTATTGCTGGAGTTTTTATAAACAACAGCGGGTTAAACCCTGTTATCCGGTGTGTTACGTACGGCCTCAATCAGTTGATGGCCAAGATAAGCCTGCGCGTTAACAACACCTGGAAGAATGAAGAAATAGCCACCGCCAACCGGCTTGATATATTCTTCCAGCGGCTCGCCATCGAGCTTGCGCTGTACCGTGATAAAGCCTTGTTCCAGATCAGCCTGATAGCAGATAAACAACAAACCCTGATCCAACTGCCCCGATTTGGTTACCCCGTTGGAATAGTTAAATGGCCGGCGCAGGATAAGGTGTTTTTGGGCGGCAGGGCTGCGGTCATTGGCAAGACGAATATGCGCATCAAGCGGCGTGATCCTGCCGTCAGGATCTTTGCTATAATCGGGTACCTGGCTTTCTTTCGTACCATCAAGCGGAGCACCGGACATTTTTTTACGCCCGAAAATCTGCTCCTGCTCCTGTAAGGGAGTGCGATCCCACCGCTCCACAAAATTACGAATAATACGCACGGCCTGATAAGAACCGTTAATTGCCCAATCCGGCTCCTGCTGTTGTGTTTTGCTAATCCAGACAAGCCTATTCATCAAAGCCTTGTCGCTTGCATCAGGATTTGCCGAGCCATCCCGAAAGCCCAGAAAATTGCGCGCGCTTTCCACCTCGCCATCCGGTGATGGCGGAATAACCGGCACATTGCCTTCCTGTTTCCAGCGCAGAAACACCAGATCTGACATGGTTTTGAGAATATCGCGCAGGGCGTGAATATTGGTATCGGGCGTATTGGCACAAAATTGCAATGAAAGATCACCATGGCAGAGATCAGCCACCAAAGCATCATTGGAAAATTTTGTCATCCGCTGCAGCAGCTTTGGCTTATGGGGTTTAAGCCATGAATGATTTTCAAACAGGCTGTCGCCCAGCCCCACTGTAATTGTGAGATTATCAGGCCGGATTTGGGGGCCGATAATACCGGAATCGGCTGGCGGCAATTTAGGATCAAGTGCTGGTGGCGTGCCGCCTTGCGTGAGAAAAACAATGCGCGCGGTTAATGTGCGCAAGAGCCGCTCCAGATCATCAGGCGTTTTTACCAGCACATCAAAGGCGGCAACCAGCCCATGTGCCGGCCGCGGATTGGTAATACCGGACTGATGAATGCCATAAAAAGGCTGGCGCTGAAGAAAACCATTGCTGCTCACCGGTGCATCGGTGACATGTTGCCCTGAATGCTGCTCATAAGCCGGTGTTTTTGCATAGGCGGGAACATGCCCTGCAACCGTGCCACCCAGAGCCAGCCCCATACCTTTCAGAATATTGCGGCGGTTAGCGTCCGGCTGTATTGCTTGTTTTGCGGTTTCCTTGGTTTCAGCTTTCTTGGTCATTGCTTACTCCAGTCCGATTTTGCCAGCCAGTTTGCTGACTGCCGCGCTCAATGATTTTGCTTTTTCAGCCAGCATTTTGCGGGTATTTCCGTCAATCTGTGTATAGGGCTGTGTATAGGGGCGTGTGGTCTCGCCGGCAGATAAGGTCGCGATTGCATCATGCAGGCTCTGCGCATTTGCCATAACGGTCTGTGTTTCTGCCGGTGCAGGTTTTTCACTCAGGGGCTGCAGCAATGTCAGTGTTTTTTGCACACCCTCCAATTTTGCTGCAAGATCCAGCAGATCAAGATGGGAATAAGCATTTTCACCGCTTAAAATCTGCCCTTCCGCCTGCCTGTCAAGAAAAGCGCTTACATTGTGCAAAAGCATATCCGGTGTGAGTTTCCGGCTCTTCAGGCGGTCTTGCAATGCCGCCAGATCGGCCAGTAATCTGTCTGCAACAGGCTCCAGCCCGTTAACGCTGTTTTGTGCCCATAGGCCATATTCAATACGGTGAAAACCGGTGAAAGCCGCATCATTTTCACGCTTTTCCAGATAGGCGGCAACAGGGTCAATCTTCTCTGCAAGATCAGAGAAGCGCCCGCCTGTCAGTTCAATGCGTTTATAAGGCAAACGCGCCTGCCAGTAGGCCTCACGGGCTTTTTGCAGGTTGCCATCACGGATAGCAGCCTGCAGTGCCTGTGCACCCCGGATCATGGCATTGCTTTGTAAGACCAGAAAAACCTTATATTCCGACAACATGGCAATGAAGGCGCGATTGTCCGGCCGCGCCTGTGCAACGGCTTGTGAATGACCGGACGGGGTAACCGTTAAACTGCCGCGGGGGTTGGAGAGAAGCCCGCAGGTAATTTCATAATTGCCGGGCAGCAATTGTGCCCGGAGAACGGCTTTCATACCCGGAATAATATTTTCCCGTTCCTCCACCACCATAACACCGTCAAGGATTTCCCATTCAACAGGGCGATCGGAACGGTTGTGAATTTCAAAACTGTGAAAACCGGAAGGCAATGTCAGTTTCATAGGTGTGCAGGTTCTGGCATTAACCTCGATGGGGATCAGTTTTTCATCTGCCGGTTTTTCTCTTATGACCGAGGCATAGTAAAACAGTCCGCCTGCCGCTACCGCCAACAGGGCGGAGCCGGCAACAGCCAGTTTCATCTGGCCTGAAGCAGGCAAGATTGCTGAAGATTGGGTGAATGAAGATCGGGAGGCTGAAGATTTACGGGTTTTCACATGCTCATTATTCATAACAGCCTCTTATGCGGATGCAGTTTTGCGGGCTGGTGCCGGCCATAGATAAATGCCAAGTGCCGCAATAAGAAATATAATATAAACAATAACTTCACCGATTGCCGGCGTATCGTGATAGCCAAAAAGACCTGATAATAAAGTGCCAAGCGGCGATGATAGCGGCAAGATATGGCTCATATCCCATGCCGGTGCCTGCAGATAATTCCAGATGCCTGCTTCATGCAGGCTGCGCAGTGAACCGGACAGCAAGCCTGCAGCAACAAAAATGATCAGAATACCTGTCCAGCGGAAAAAAGATGACAGGTTAAGCCGCAATCCGCCCTGATAAATCAGCAGGCCGAAAATAACCGAGACCAGAAGGCCAAGTAATGCGCCTGATGGTGCGGCATAGCCCCCGCTCTGCTGGAAAATTGCCAGAAGAAAAAAGACCGATTCCAGCCCTTCACGCGCCACGGCAAAAAACACCATGGCAATCAGCGCCCATGTGGCAGATTTTGCAGCCAATGCGTGCTCAATGGAATGTTGCAGCTCATTTTTGAGAGAATGCGCGGCCTTTTTCATCCACAAAATCATCGACATCAAAACAATCACAGCAACAAAGCCAATAATCGCTTCAAATAATTCCTGAATTTTTTGCGGGAATTCAGCACTGATAATCTGCAGCACTGCACCAGTGAAAAAGGAAAGTGCTATTGCTAAGAAAATACCAACCCATACTGCAGGCATATAGGATGATCGTCCGGTTTTATGAAGATAACCGGCAATAATGCCGGTCAGGAGAGCGGCTTCCAGCCCCTCACGCAGCATGATCAAAAACGGTGCCAACATTGGCCAGCTCGCAATATTATTAAAATGGTTTTGGGCGCAAATACCCGCATTATGATGTAAATACCCAAACCAGAACAATCACTTAGAACATTTTCAGTTCACATTATCCGGCTGCGCCATAAAAGCAAAAGCAGAGGTTCAAGCAAGAACACATAAATATGTGAGTTATACTCATCTTTTATATGAGCACAGCTCCTGCGGCAACAAAAAATATGGGAGATGCAAAATTTTTTATGGAGCGGCTTGGATTGCAATAGCAAACCGGCGCCGCCCCAAAATTTATTTTCTTATCCTGCATATTAGCAGGTTGCCCTGTATTTCTGGCCCTGTATTTTGAGCATAAATAAAGGCTTTAAGGGTTTATATCTCAGCCAGAAGACGGCAGCACTGTTTTAATGATTGTGCGATCCAGCTCTTCATATTGATGCAGCCCGATCGTGTCATAAAGTTCGGCACGGGTTTGCATTTCCTCCACCATAGCCTTGGTTGAACCATCGCGCCTGATAATTGTATAGAGCTTTTCCTGCGCCTTATTGGCAACACGCAGGGATGAGACCGGCCAGATCACCATTTTATAGCCCATTTCTTCAAATTCCTGCGCGGTGAAAAAAGGCGTGCGGCCAAACTCCGTCATATTGGCAAGAAGCGGCACACCCGGCAGGCGTCTGGCAAATTCCCTGAACATTTCCGCAGTATTTAATGCTTCGGGAAAAATCGCATCAGCGCCGGCTTCAATATAAAGTCTGGCGCGCGCAACGGCACCTTCCAGCCCTTCACTGGCGGCCGCATCTGTACGGGCAATGAGATAGAGATGACGCCGCGCTTTGGCGGCAGCTGCAACCTTGGCTGCCATATCATCAGCGCTGGCAAGTTTTTTATCGTTCAAATGGCCGCATTTTTTGGGCAGCAACTGATCTTCAATATGCACGGCTGCAGCGCCTGCATCTTCAAATGTGCGTACCATATGCATCACATTCAGCGCCTCGCCATAGCCGGTATCGCCATCTACCACGAGCGGCAAACCACTGGAGCGGGCAATCTGGCGGATAAAAAACGCCACCTCATCCACAGTGATAATACCAAGATCCGGCAACCCCATAGAAGCGGTCATGGCCGCACCGGACAGATATAAACCTTCAAAACCGGCATTGCGTGCCTGAATGGCGGCCATACCATTATGCGCACCCGGCAATGGCACAATGCCGGGTTTGTTCATCAATTCACGAAACCGCTCACCGGCGGGTTTTACAGGCAAATCAGAAGCAGATAAATAGGGCATAGAACTTACTCAAACGGTTTTGGATATTGTGGCAGACCGTTCATCAATCGGGATAAAGGTCAGATGATCAGGGCCGGTATAATTGGCCGACGGGCGGATAATCTTATTATCAATGCGCTGCTCGATAATATGCGCTGCCCAGCCGGAGGTGCGGGCAATCACAAACAGCGGGGTGAACATGGCCGTTGGCACGCCAAGAATATGATAGGAGACCGCGCTGAACCAGTCGAGATTGGCAAACATCTTCTTGTTTGCCATCATCACATTCTCAATGCGCTCGGCAATATCAAACATTTTTGTGGTGCCTGCCTCCTGAGAAAGATCGCGTGCCACTTTTTTGATAATCTCATTGCGCGGATCTGCAATGGTATAGACCGGATGGCCAAAGCCGATCACCACCTGTTTTTGTTCAAGCTGACGCAGGATATCGGCCTCTGCCTCATCCGGATCGCCATAGCGTTGCTGAATCTCCAGCGCCACTTCATTGGCGCCGCCATGTTTTGCGCCGCGCAGCGCACCAATGGCACCCGCTATACAGGAGTAAATATCAGAACCCGTGCCGGCAATTGTGCGCGCGGTGAAAGTAGAGGCATTAAACTCATGCTCGGCATAAAGGATCAGTGAAATATTCATTGCCCGCACTGCAGAAGGGCTTGGCTCCCTGCCGTGAAGAACACGCAAAAAATGCCCGCCAATGGTCTGGTCATCCGTCTCAAGTTCCACCCTGCGACCATGATGGGCAAAGTGATACCAGTAAAGCAGCATCGAGCCGAGCGATGCCATCAGCCGGTCGGCAATATCCTTGGCGCCGGCCTGCGGGTGGCCGCTCATTTCAGGCAATACACAGCCAAGAACAGATACACCGGTGCGCATCACATCCATCGGATGGCTGGCTGCAGGCAGCAATTCAAGGGCAGCCTTTACATTGGAGGGCAGGCCGCGCATAGCCTTGAGCTTTTCCTGATAGGCGCCTAACTCGCGTTTTGTCGGCAAAGTGCCATGCACCAGCAAATGCGCCACTTCTTCAAAATCGCAATAGAGGGCAAGATCATGAATATCAAAACCACGATAATGCAGATCATTGCCGCTGCGCCCGACTGTGCAAAGGGCGGTATTACCGGCAACCACGCCTGACAGGGCTACGGATTTCTTCTTTTGTGGTGTTACCGGTGCATTTGTTTCATTGTCTGCAATGCTCATCATTTTCTCCCATTCTGCCTTTGATATTTTCCGATCCCTCCCGGATTTTGGCGGAAAAACATGCTGCAGTTCAGATTATGCGTTGCGGATAGCGGGCACTGCCAGATGCAATGCCCGCATGAGGCTTCAGCCCTGCCAGTCAAAAATGCCATGCGCCTTGCCGGGCTCACACTGCCCCGGCAGCGCCGTAATATTGAGCCCCCATAATTCATCAGCTGATAAGTCACACAGGCGCTCAACAGTTCTGATGAAGCGATCCTGCTCCTGTGGTGCAATGATGCCTTCAGCTAAAGTGCGGAACTTATTGATATAATCTGCGCGTTTAAACGGACGCGCACCAAGCGGATGAGCATCGGCCAGCGCCAGTTCATCTTCAATCACGGTGCCGTCCTGCATGGTGATGACGACACGGGCGCCAAAGGCTTTTTCCTGCGGGTCATGGCTGTGGTAACGCCGTGTCCATGCCGGATCCTCCACCGTGCTGATCTTGTGCCACAAGGCCACGGTTTGCGGGCGCTTGGCACGTTCCGGCGCATAGGAGCGCTCATGATGCCATGTGCCATCCTCCAATGCCACGGCAAAAATATACATGATTGAATGATCAAGTGTTTCACGGCTGGCATTCGGATCCATTTTTTGCGGATCATTGGCACCGGTGCCGATCACATAATGGGTGTGATGGCTGGTATGCAGCACAATGCTGGCAATTTTGGAAAAATCATGAATCCTGCTGCGCATGCGCCGTGCCAGATCAATCAGTGCCTGACTTTGATATTCCGCAGAATGCTCCTTGGTATATGTGTCCATAATGGCGCGTTTGCTCTCACCAATCTCCGGCACCGGAACAAAATATTCAGCATTCGGCCCGCCAAGCAGCCAGGCGATAAAACCATCCTCCCCTTCCCATGCAGGTGACGGCGCGCCCTCGCCGCGCATCACACGGTCAACCGCCTCAATCGCCATTTTGCCGGCAAATGCCGGTGCATAGGCTTTCCAGCTGGAAATCTCGCCCTTGCGCGATTGGCGTGTGGTGGTGGTGGTATGCAACCCTTGCTGGATTGCCTGATAAATCTGCTCGGTGCCAAGGCCGAGCATAGCGCCGATACCGGCCGCAGCTGAGGGGCCTAAATGAGCGATATGGTCAATTTTAAATTCATGCAGGCAAATGCCTTTTACCAGATTAACCTGAATTTCATACCCTGTGGCAATACCGCGAGCCAATGCCGCGCCACTCAGCCCGCAATGCTGCGCCACAGCCAGCATCGGCGGAATATTATCGCCGGGGTGGGAATAATCTGCTGCCAGAAATGTATCGTGAAAATCCAGTTCGCGCACTGCCACGCCATTGGCCCATGCCGCCCATTCGGGCGAAAAACGCTGATCTTGCGGCAGGCCAAACACCGTGGCACCACGCTGATAAGGGTGAGCAACGGCCTGCATACGGGCGCTGACCACCGGACGGCGCTTCAGCGATGCTGTTCCAACAGCCGCATTATCAATAATGCGGTTGCCGATCATCTCAACAACGTCATCATCAAGCGGCACATTGTCTGAAGCCATGGCGGCAAATTTCCATGCCAGCTGATCTTCACGCGCCAGATGCTCGGCAGATTTGTAACTACGCACTTTATGAAGTTTCACAGACATTCCCTTTCTGTCATGACAAAGCTCTCCGCCTTCGTGTCTTAAAACTATACAGCCGCAAAATTTTACGCCTATGCTTAAAAAGGCGAAGTGGCGGCGCCAAAATCTTGTGAAATTGTAAAGTTTGCGAAGTCCGGATTGACAGGGCAGTTGGCAAAGAGGAAATTCGGCATCAGGATTTTAGGCTTCAGCGTTGATCTGACTGGTCGGGAGGACCTGGGCAATGCGTAAGACTTTTGTTGGCATAAAACTGAAAAAACTGCGGGAAGAACGCCGGCTCACCCAGATGGTCTTGGCAAAAACACTAGGAATTTCACTTAGTTATCTGAACCAGATCGAGAATAATCAGCGCCCCTTAACGGTGCAGGTTCTGTTGCGCCTCAATGAGGCTTTTGGCATTGATGTGCAATTATTCTCAGAAGCCGATGAGGCAAGGCTGGTCAGCGATCTGCGTGAGGTTTTTGCCGATCCGCGGTTTAATCAGCATCTGGGCAAGACAGAGATCCGCGAACTTGCTGCCAATATGCCCGCTGTCGGGCGGCTTGTGGTTTCACTTCATAAGCAATTGGGGCAAGCGCAGGAGCAATCTGCATATCTTGCAAACCAGCTTGGTAATGACCGTTCCGCCGATTTGCCGGCCATGCTTTCCACGCCTTATGAGGAAGTGCGCGAATATTTTTATACCCATCGCAATTATATTCCGGAGCTTGATCATCAGGGCGAGATGTTAAGCCACAGCCTTGGCATGCCGGTGGGGCGGATGAAATATGCGCTGAGTGAATATTTAGCCAGCCGCCATAATGTGCGTCTGGTAGAGCCCGCACCCGATGATAATACAGATATTGTACGTCATTTTGACGGTCATGCCCGCATTATCAGCCTGTCGCCGCGGCTTGATGAGGGGCAGCAGGCTTTTCAGCTGGCAACACAGCTTGCTTTTCTTGAACAAGGGCAGTTGCTGGATCATCTGCTTGAAAAAACCGTTTTTTCGAGCCCTGAAGCACGAATTCTGGCACGTATCGGCCTTGCCAATTATTTTGCCGGCGCGGTATTAATGCCCTATATGCATTTTTGGCACAGTGCCGAGCAATTGCGCTATGATATTGAGCTTCTTGAACAACGCTATGCGGTGAGTTTCGAGACCATTTGCCACCGGCTGAGCACACTCCAGCGGCCTGAGGCACGTGGCGTGCCGTTTTTCTTCATTCGCGTGGATCGTGCAGGCAATATTTCCAAACGTCAATCGGCAACGGATTTCCATTTTTCACGTTTTGGCGGCACCTGCCCGCTCTGGAATATTTATGCTGCCTTTTCTTCGCCCGATCGCATTTTAACCCAGCAGGCGGAAATGCCCGACGGGCGTACCTATTTCTGGATTGCCAAAATGATCCGCCACCGGCAGGGTGGCTACAAGGCGCCTTCCAAGAGCTTTGCCATTGCGCTTGGCTGTGATCTGCACCATGCAGAAAGGCTGGTTTATTCCAAGGGAATGATTCTGGATGATCCGGCTGCGCGCACGCCAATTGGCGCCGGTTGCAAAATTTGCGAACGGCAAAAATGCCCGCAACGTGCCTTCCCTTCCCTTTATTCAACAATAAAGGTAGATGAAGCACAAACTAATTTTGCGCCCTATATGTCGGCCTGAGTGAAGTAAATACAGCTATATGTCTGATATATAAGAATAATTTTACACTATACTATAGTAGCATAAAAAGATTTTGCCGTATTATCAAACTTGACAAGCCGCGCCCGTCTTTTCATGCTGTTTGATGAGAACATTTCATTCTGGGAGAATAAATATGAAATTGGGCACAGGTTTTCGCCGGTTTATGGCTGCGGCAGTTATCGGCACGGCTGCGCTTGGCATCAGCGTTGCTGTAGCGCAGTCACCGGCATTTTTCCGCATTGGCACCGGCGGCACTGCCGGCACCTATTATCCTGTGGGCGGGCTTATTGCCAATGCGATTTCCGGCAATGGTGATCAGGGTGTGCCGGGGCTGGTGGCAACGGCTGTTTCTTCCAATGGTTCTGTGGCCAATATCAATGCGGTTAAAAGCGGTGGTCTTGAGGCCGGTTTCACCCAGTCCGATGTCGCTTACTGGGCCTATACCGGC
Source organism: Pseudochrobactrum albidum (assembly GCF_051851455.1). Lineage (NCBI taxonomy): Bacteria > Pseudomonadati > Pseudomonadota > Alphaproteobacteria > Hyphomicrobiales > Brucellaceae > Pseudochrobactrum > Pseudochrobactrum albidum. The sequence continues at coordinate 50,902 of NZ_JBPVTR010000015.1, read as the reverse complement.
ACCGGCCTTTATGACGGTAAGGGCAAGGTTGAGGATCTGCGCCTGATCGCAACACTCTATCCGGAAACCATCCATCTTGTTGCCCGCAAGGATGCAAATATCAAATCCGTTGCCGATCTTAAAGGCAAGCGCGTTTCGCTGGATGAGCCGGGCTCCGGCACCATTGTTGATGCGCGGATTGTGCTTGCCGCCTACGGGCTGACAGAAAAAGACGTGAAGGCAGAATATCTCAAGCCGGGGCCTGCCGGTGACCGCCTGAAAGACGGCGCTCTGGATGCCTATTTCTTTGTTGGTGGTTATCCAACCGGCGCAATTGCCGAGCTTGCCAGCACCAACGGCATCTCCCTTGTGCCGATTGAAGGCCCTGAAATGGAGAAAATCCTCAAAGATTACAGCTTCTTTGCCAAGGATACTGTACCTGCCGATACTTATAAGGATGTGGGCGAGGTCAATACAATTTCGGTGGCCGCACAATTGGTCACCAATGCCAAACAGCCTGATGAGCTGATTTATAACATCACCAAGACCATGTGGAACGATGCCACACGCAAGGCTCTTGATGCAGGCCATGCCAAAGGCAAGATGATTACATTGCAAAATGCGGTAACCAGCCTTGGTATTCCGTTGCATCCCGGTGCCGAGCGTTTTTATAAAGAGGCAGGCCTGCTGAAATAAATCCGGTTCGCCGCCGGGATAATTCCTGTGCGGCGGCTATGCTTTATCTTGTCTGCCATGGCCACCGGGGCGGCCGTGGCAGATTTTAAATTTTCATAATCTGCATTTTTGAGTACAGGGCTCCTTTCAGCCAGGCGGGAAATGCATAATAAACAATTTGGAAAATTGCCTATGACCACAGAGCAACAATCGCGCAATGTGATGGAACTGGATGAGGAAAAAGCGCGCGAGCTTGAAGAAAAGTTCGACTCCGAAATCCGGTTCCGCCCCCTCCTGCCCCTGACTGCGCGTATTGTCGGCACATTGCTGATCATCCTGTCGCTGTTTCATTATTATACGGCCGGTTTTGGTATCCTGTCAGAGACCATGCATCGCGGCATTCATCTGGCATTTGTGCTTGGTCTGGTATTTCTGGTATTTCCGTTTTCTGGACAGGGCTATTCACAGCCTGTGCAATCCACATTGCTGCGCCCGCTCGGCATATCCTTGATAGACTGGGCGCTGGCTATTGGCGCAGTCGTGGCGGTTATGCATGTGCCGCTTATTCCGCTGGATGATCTTGCGTTTCGCGTTGGCAATCCAACCACAACCGATGTTGTGCTTGGCGGTTTGCTGATCCTTGTCCTGCTGGAGGCAACACGCCGCTCGGTTGGCTGGCCATTGCCGATTATTGCCGTTCTCTTTATGCTTTATGCCTATTTCGGGCCTTCCATGCCAGGCATATTGGTGCATCCGGGGTCATCCGTAGCGCAGATTGTTGATCATCTTTATATGACAACACAAGGCATTTACGGCATCGCGCTTGGTGTTGTGGCCACTTATGTGTTCCATTTTGTGCTGTTTGGGGTTTTTGCCACCCGTATCGGGCTGGGGCAATTATTCCTTGATTGTGCCGCATGGATTGCAGGGCGTTTTGCAGGCGGCCCCGCCAAGGTTTCCATTTTCGGCTCCGCGCTGTTTGGTATGATCTCCGGCTCATCTGTTGCCAATACAGTCACAGTCGGCTCTCTCACCATTCCGGCCATGATCCGTCTTGGCTATAAGCGCAATTTTGCCGCGGCTGTTGAGGCCTCTTCATCCACCGGCGGACAGATCACCCCGCCGATTATGGGGGCTGCCGCCTTTCTTATGATTGAGTTTCTCAATCTGCCTTATACCACCATTATCATTGCCGCTATTGTGCCGGCTTTCATGCATTTTTTCGGCGTGCTGATGCAGGTGCATTTTGAAGCAAAACGCACAGGCCTGCGCGGTATGAAGCCGGAAGAAATGCCGGATCTGAAAGAGGCCTTCAAACGTGACTGGCCAACCGTTATTCCGCTTGTGGTGCTCATTGGTGTGCTCTTGTCCGGCTATACGCCCTATCTGGCCGCCTTCTGGGGAATAACGCTTTGTATTGCTGTCGGCCTTCTTAATCCGCGTAAACGCATGAGCCTGACCGAAATTTTTGAAGGTTTGCGCGATGGCGCCAAATATGCGCTGGCTGTTGGCGCGGCAGCGGCAACGGTGGGTATTGTTGTTGGCGTGGTAACACTCACAGGCGTTGGTTTTAAAATCTCTTATATTGTAACCAGCACTGCGGCGGATATTGCCAACTGGTTCGGCACATTTGTGCCCGCAAGCCTGATCGGCACTTCAACACTCACTTTGCTGTTCACACTGATTATGACCGGCGTGGTCTGTATCTTGATGGGTTGCGGCATTCCGACAACCGCAAATTATATCATTATGGCAACGATTGCCGCGCCAACACTGGCGCTTCTCGGCGTGGAGCCGATTGTTGCCCATTTCTTCGTGTTTTATTACGGTGTGCTGGCCGATATTACGCCGCCTGTGGCCTTGGCTGCCTATGCGGCAGCGGGCATGGCCGGTGCAGACCCGTTCAAAACCGGTAATACTGCCTTCCGGCTTGGGCTCGGCAAAGTTCTGGTGCCCTTTGTCTTTGTGTTCTCGCCATCCCTCCTTCTGGTGAATTCCGGCTTTTCGTGGGGAGAATTTTTCACGGCCTTTATTGGCTGTGTTATCGGCATTACCGCGCTTGGCGCAGCACTTTCCGGCTTTATGCTGGCAAAAACAAAACGCTGGGAGCAGTTTTTGCTGATCATTGCCGCTATCTTGCTGGTTGTGCCGGAACTATACACATCCCTTGTCGGATTGCTGCTGCTGGTGCCGGTGCTGATCCGTCAGGTCGCAGAACTGCGCCGCCCACAACCTGCCTGAAAACCGGTTTTATAAATATGAATATCGCCGCTATTTAAACAATATAGCGGCGGTATAATTATAATATCGCAGTTTTTGAAGGATGAAATATCAGTTGTCGGTGACGGCGTTTAATTCTTCCAGCCTGTTCCAAAGCCGCCTGACGGCGCCACGTTGATTATTTCTGGCACAATAAAGCCGGATCTCCACCTGAATATTCCAGCTCGGATCAGCACCCGGCACAAGCTGCCCTGCGGCAAGCTCATCTGCAATCAGGCTTGAGGGCACCCAGGCCATGCCCCAGCCGGACATTGCCATGCCTTTCAGGCTGATCGACATGCTGCCCTCATGCACAAGCCGGTGTTCCGGCATTTTACGGGCAAAGAGCTCCCCCAGTAAATGTCCAAAAAAGGATGATTTTTCATAGCCGATATAGTCAAACGGCTTTTCTTCATCATTCACGCAGTGCAGTGGTTTTCCTTCAGCATCAGGCGCACTTACCGGAATGATCTGCTCATAGCCGATCACTTTATAATCAAAATCAGAATTATTGAGCAGCAACGGCACAGAAGGGTGAACATAGGTCAGCAGAAAATCACAATCGCCATCAACAAGTGCGTTAACATTGCCCTCAACACTGCCGCTATCCGGTCTCAGGCGCGAGAAAACCGGATATTGCAGGTCCTGAATCCGGCGCAGCCATTGCGGGAAAAATGTAAAAGACAAAGTATGCAGGGCAATAAAGGAAATTGTTTGCGCATCCATATTCTGATGCGCCTGAAAACCCTGTCTGATCTGATAAAGCGATCTCAGGGTTTCCTGTGCAACGGGGATAAACTTCTCTCCGTCCTCTGTCAGCCGTGAAGGATAGGTTGCCCGATCAATCAGGGTTGTGCCCAGCCATGTTTCAAGCTGTTTGATACGACGGCTGAAAGCAGATTGGGTAACATGGCGCTCATCTGCCGCTTTTGAAAAATTGAGCGTATGCGCAAGCGCCAGAAAATCTTCGACCCACTTAATTTCCACACCAGGGATCCTTCACCATGATTGCCCGCCCTGCACACAATTATGCAGCCACAGCACAGGATTTACACGATATAAAGGCGTATTTGAACAAAAACTTAAAAAAAGCTGGGGCTTATCAGCTTTTCTTAACAACGCTGATAAGCCCTGCCTGTCATTCATAGCAGGTTTTGCCTGTTTTGTAACAAACAGATTTTGCCACAAAACAGGTATTTCAAAAATTTACCGGTAATATTCGAGCATCCGGCTGCGGTTTAAAACCAGCTCTGCATGATTATCGCCTAAAATATGCAGGCAGACACGCTTGACCCACGGGCCGTCATGGAGCGTAAACAGATAACGGCCATTGCCAAGATCCAGCATCGGCATTGTTTGCCGCACAGGGCCTGTACCCATAATAACCGCGCCATCAATAATTTCAAAATATGCTCCATAAGGCGACCGCCACATACCATCAAGCTCGTTTCCTGCAGGCTTTGGCACAACAGGATAAAGACGGCGCGGAGCATGGCCGATCTCTCCTTGTAAGACCTCGCCAGTCCAGCATATCCGCACCGGTGAAGTGGCCGAGCGTGATGAAAACCAGCCATTGCCTTCATCATAAAGCGCATCTTCATTATCGATATAGGTTATATTGCCATTTTTCATCTCAACCCAGTGATGGCCGGTTTCCGTCAGATAAAAACCATCGGGAATTGTGCTGCCTGCCCGTGGCAGGGTGCGCCCTGTTAATGCTGCCATTGCGGCCTGTGCTATCTGCGCGCCATTGGCATCATCACGATTGGCAACAACAATAAAACCGCATTGATGTTCAGGGCAGATCAGCACATAGCTTTTATAACCGGGATGAGAGCCGCCATGACCAACAAGTTTCAGGCCATCCAGCTCAGAATTAACAAGCCCCAGACCATAGGCAGAAAGGCGCCCGTCGGCCATTTTGCGTGATGCGCCAAGTTTATCCATCATACCGGCAAGTTTGCCCTTGCCGCACATGAATGCCTGCGCCCAAATAGCAAGGGCATTGGCGCTGCCGGTCAGGCTGCCTGCTGCAGAAATATACAGGCCTGCCGCGCTTAACTGCCATTTTTTGCCATTATGCCAATAGCCCGGCACCAAACCATCCACAGGATCATTCCACATATCAGGGGCTTTAAACTTCACCCCAAGCCATGGCACAATTTCATTCTGCAAATAATCGTCAAAGCGCAATCCCTGACGCTCCAGCGCAATTTCCGCCAGCCGGTAACCGGTATTGGAATAAGAGATCTGCGTGCCGGCATCAAAATTAAGGCGCTTCATAGTTGCGTGAAAATCCATCAGCCGGTCATTATGCGTTTCCGTATAGATAGAAAGACCGAGCAAAGTGAGACATTCACGGGTATCGGGCAAACCGCCGCTCATATCCAGCGCCCGCCCCACGGTTACATCAGCAAGCGGCTTGTTTAATTCCGGCAAATATTTTCCCAGCCGTTCATCAAGGCTGATTTTATCCGGATTTTGCAAAACCATAGTGGCAAAGACATGTTTGGTAACAGAGGCATAACGCACAACACTGTCTGCTGAAAACGGCTTGTGCGTAGCAAGGCTCTCCACGCCGCCTGCTGCGTGAAAGCGAATATGATCCGCATCAAAACCAACAATGACGCCTCCCGGTTCATTGGCAGACCATTGTGCAGCCAGATTTTGTGCGGTTTTTAAAGCAGCGTCCCAATTCATAGCCATGAGGGTTTCATGCTCCTGTTGATGCGGATTGTTGATTTTGCCGATAAGAAACAGGCCGGAAAATCCGGCCTGTTGCATGATTATCGGGGCTCTTCAACCGTAATGCTTAAATTGCGCAATTCGGTTGTATGAGGATGCGTTGTGCGGCCTTGCCGCAGATCTTGCGCGGTGAGCTGCTCCACCATCACCCCGTTTTGCATAACCCCGACCTCAGGGCAAAGATGCGCAATAACCGCAAGGTTGTGGCTCACCAGCACATAGGTCAGATTGCGCTGTTCACGCAGATCAGCCAGAAGATTGAGAATTTCTGCCTGTACTGACACATCAAGCGCCGAGGTCGGCTCATCCAGCAGCAAGACCTGCGGATCGGCAATCAGCGCACGGGCAATGGCCACACGCTGGCGCTGGCCGCCGGAGAGCTGATGCGGATAACGGAAACGCACCGTCTGCGGCAGCGCCACATCATCAAGCGCCTGCTTAATGCGGCTCTCAATATTATCAATATTATGAACCAGCAAAAGTTCGCTCAAAATACGGTCAATGGTCTGGCGCGGATGCAGGGAACCAAACGGATCCTGAAACACCATCTGCACAGAGCGGAAAAACTCCGGCGTGCGTTTTAAAGGCGCATCCTTGCCGTCAAAGGCAATGCGGCCAGACCAGTTCTGGTTCAGACCCGCCATGGCGCGCAGAATTGTTGATTTGCCGGAGCCGCTTTCGCCGACAATGCCGAAACTGCCGCCTTTGGCAACCTTGAAAGAGACGCCCTTTACAACCTCACGGTGGCCAAATTGAATTTTTAAGCTGTCAACTTCAATCATTATTTCAGCCACTCCGGATCACGGGTCATTACCGGCAAACGATCGCGCGGATGCGTCAGCGACGGAATGCAATTGAGCAGCCCCTTGGTATATGGATGCCGGGCATTGCCAAGTTCCGATGCTTTCAGCTCTTCCATCACCTGCCCCATATACATAACCAATACGCGGTCACAGAAATGGGAAACAAGCGGCAGATCATGGCTGATCAGGATCAGGCCCATGCCGCGGCTGGAAACCAGATCATCAATCAGGCGCAGAATTTCTGCCTGCACGGTTGCATCAAGCGCTGAGGTCGGCTCATCGGCAATCAGCAGTTCAGGATCAGGTGCCAGCATCATGGCAATCATCACGCGTTGCCCCATTCCGCCGGATACTTCATGGGGATAGGCATGTGCCACTTCACGCGGATTGCGGATTTTCACCTGATCGAGCAGATCAATTGCCGCTTCCAGTGCCTGTTTTTTGCTGCCGCCTTTATGTGTGCGCCAGCTTTCAGCCACCTGCACACCAATGGTTTTAACCGGATTGAGCGAATATTTTGGATCCTGCAAAATAAAGCCAACCCGTTTGCCGCGGATCTGACGCATCTGCTTTTCAGAAGCATTCAGCAGATCCTGCCCGTCAAAACTTAAACGGTCAGCCTTGACTTCGGCAATATCCGGCAGGAGTTTCATTAAGGCGCGCGCAGTCAGGGATTTGCCTGAGCCGCTCTCGCCCACAATGCCGAGTTTTTCGCGGCCAAGCTGCAGGGAAAGACCGCGCACTGCTTCAAAACGTGAGGTGCGGGTCTCAAAGGCTATTCTCAGATTTTGAATATCTACCAGCATCTTCATCTCCCTCAGTTTTGCTTCGGATCGAGCACGTCACGCAGACCATCTCCGAGGAAATTGAAGGCGAGAGAGACAAGAAAAATGGCAATACCCGGGATTGTGGCAACCCACCATTGCTCAAAAATAAAGCGTTTGGCTGTTGCAATCATTGCGCCCCATTCCGGTGACGGGGGCTGTGCACCCATACCAAGAAAGCCAAGGCTTGCGGCAGTCAGGATGATGGAGCTCATATCAAGAGTGATGCGCACAATCAGGCTCGGCACGCAGAGCGGGGCAATATGACGGGCAATAATGCGCGCCGGTTGTGCACCGGTCAGCCGGTAAGCGGCAATATAATCCGTGTTGCGAATAGTCATGGTTTCTGCACGGGCAAGGCGGGCATAAGGCGGCCAGGCTGTGAGTGCAATCGCCAGAATGGCGCTTTCAACACCAGGTTTCAGCGCAGCCACAAAGGCGAGTGCAAGAATAAGGCGCGGAAAGGCAAGAAACACATCTGTGACCCGCATCAGGATTGTATCAACAATGCCACCAAAATAACCGGCGACACAGCCGATGATCAGCCCGATCGGCGCAACCAGAATAACAACAGCAATAACCATGCCCAATGTGACACGGCCGCCATAGAGAATACGCGAAAAAATATCGCGCCCCAGCTCATCGGTGCCAAACCAGTGTTCGGCGCTTGGCGCGGCAAGACGATTGCCAAGATCCTGCACACCCGGATCATAAGGCGCAAGCCATGGTGCAAGCAGCGACACAGTCACAAATACCAGAATAATGAACAGGCCGATCATTGCCAGCGGATTTGACTTGAGATTAAGCCAGATACGGTAGCGCCGGCCCCAAAGAGCCTGCGAAGGTGAGGACGGCGTTTCATTCAGCGCCCAATTATGAAAATTTGCAAAAATCATCTGACGCGTGGATCCAGTATCTTGTAGAGAATGTCAGCAAACAGGTTTAGCCCGACATAGATGACACCAATCAGAAGAGTGGCGCCGACGACAGGGTTCATATCTGCATTCATCAGCGAGACAGTCAGATATTGCCCGAGACCCGGCCAGCTGAACACGGTTTCTGTTACCACGGCTCCCTCAAGCAGACCTGCATAGGTGAGAGCCAGAACTGTCACCAACTGCACGGCAACAGTCGGGAATGCGTGTTTCCAGATTACTGATGTGGCTGACAGCCCTTTGGCGCGTGCCGTAATGACAAATTCACCTTTCAGGGCATCCAGCATGAATGCGCGGGTCATACGTGTGATATAGGCCATGGAAAAATAGGCCAGAATAATGACTGGCTGCGCCATATGGCTGAGCGCATCCCAGAAGGCATCCGTATCGCCGTCAAGCAACGTATCTATTGTCAGAATACCGGTGACATGCGGCACCATATCCTGAAAAATAATATCCTGCCTGCCAGGCCCCGGCGCAATGCCAAGTGCAGCGTAAAAAATAAGTAGCGAAATCAGCGCGAGCACAAATGTGGGCACCGAATGGCCGGCAAGACAAATGACGCGGATAATCTGATCGGTCATGCTGCCCTGACGAACAGCTGCCCAGACCCCGAGCGGAATACCAATGACAGCCGCAATAAGCAGAGCGGCCGTTGCCAATTCAAGAGTTGCCGGAAAATAACGGGCAATATCTGTGGTCACAGGGTTGCGGGTTAAAATGGAATTGCCAAAATCGCCATGCAAAACCTGACCGATATAATGGAAAAACTGCACAATAAGCGGCTGATCCAGCCCCATTTCTGTGCGCACACGTTGAATAACAGCCTCCGGCGCATTATCGCCAACGGCTGCAATCACAGGATCAACCGGCATAACGCGACCGATCATGAAGGTGACAATAGCCAGTCCGAACAGCGTGATTAACACGCTGCCCAGAGTGCCTGTCAGGGTTTTCAGTCTCTTATTCAAGCTTTCGCAATCCCTGCATAGGAGTGGCTGTCAGAAAGCACGCCAAGGCGCATACCGGTCACGTCCTTGCGGCAGGCTGCTGTCAAAACAGTTTGCAACATCACAACAAACGGGCTGTTATGCATGAATTCGCGCTGCAATTCTTCATAAAGCTTCACGCGGGTTGCAGGGTCTTTCTCATCGCGAGCGGCGAGTGATTTCTTGGCAAAATCTTCATTCTGGAAGTTTGAGCGCCAGGCAAAAGGCTTGGTCTTGGCATCATCTGAAAGATCAGACACGTTGCAGAACACATCAGCATTGGTATTTGGATCAAAATAATCCGAGCCCCATGCAGTGAGTGCAATTTCATGCTCACGGGCACGCATTTTGGTGAGAACCTGACGATTTTCCGCTGCACGCAATTCCAGTTTGATACCGATTTCTGCCAGATTGGCCTGAATGGCCTGTGCAATATCCGGCCATGGCTGTGCGGAATAGTGATCCATGCTGATGGCAAAACCATCGGCAAGACCGGCTTCAGCCATCAATGCCTTTGCTTTTTCCGTATCTTTCTGGAATGGCAGGTCATTTACCGCACCGGGAAACCCTTCAGGAATAATGGTCTGATGCTGCTGGTGGGTCAGCGGCACGATATTTTCCTGTATACCCTTATAGTCAATTGCCCATTTAACGGCTTCCCAGAGCTTTGGATTTCTGAGTTTTTCAACTTTCTGGTTGAGTGACATCAGGCCGATACCGGCAATACCCTTGGTAACCAAAGTGAAATTGTCATCACCTTTGAGAACGCGTAATTGTTCGGATGTCAGATTACGGGCAATGTCCACATCCCCCTTCTGAAGCATAAGAAGCTGGGAAGAAGGATCAGCCACATGACGCAGAACAATGCGTTTGACATTACCCTTATAAGAGCCATGCGGATTGAGGCTGAGCATCACGCTTTCGCTTGGCTTCCATGCAGCCAGTGTCCATTCAGCGGAACCGGCGCTGTTTTTCTGCAGCCAGCCATTGCCAAGATCATCGCCGGAAGCATTGTCCATAACCAGCTTTTTCTCAACAATGCTGCCAATGCTTGAAGACAGGCAATAGAGCAGGAATGACAGGGATGTCGGGTTTTCAAGAGTGAGGGTTACGGTACCGGCATCGGTTGCGACAATCGACTTCTCAACATTTTCAGGCGTGAAGCCAAACTGGCCGATAATGAATGCAGGGCCTTTGTTCAGTTTGATTGCGCGCTGCAATGAAAAAGCAACATCTTCCGCGGTGATCTTGTTGCCGGTTGCAAATTTTGCATCCGGATTGATCTTGAAGGTGAAAACCTTGCCATCCGCATCCGCTTCCCATGAGGAGGCAACACCGCCTTCAATGGTTTCAGGGTTTTCAAAACCCGGATGCACGAGGCGTTGATATATATTGTTGCAGATTTCACTGCCCACAGCTTCAAAGCTTTCATGTGGATCAAGTGAGGTCATATTATCAAGCTGCTGGGCAACAACCAGAATATCCTGACGACCTGCGCCAATGGCTGGCAGAATACTGGCATAAGACAAGAACGGTACGGCTGCAGCGCCGGCCAAAAAATTACGTCGTGAAATCACGGTGATTTCCTCTTCCCTGATCCGATAGGCGAAAACTGGCTGGATGCCCAGCCAGTGGTTGAGTTTTTGATATCCAGAGCATTTCCGGTTTGATCCGGATGGTTCAGAAACACACCATCCTCTGCCAAAAGCGGTTTTCGCTTTTGGTTTGCAAATGCTCCGGCAGAACCATCGATTTAATCTGATGCAGTTATCATGAAGCTCAATAACGCGGCCAATGCAGATTTTGCCAGCGTCTATGCATGGTTTGCATGTAAATTCTTGTTTACAACTTTATAATTTTAGAAAAAAGACGTGATGCATATCCGGACTATCAATTGTCATAAAAGACATTTGCAATTCATTGGCAAAATGGCCAGTCTCGCAAATCATGCACCGCTATTGCCGGTCACCGCCTGCACATATCAGTTTGTGTGTCGGCTTCCTATCAATAAGGCAATATGTTGTGCTTTGAATAATAACAGAATTCTATTCGCTAAATATTTCTGTTTGCGACATATTTTATGTCTCGTAACAGAATGAGTAAGGTATTTTTCCAATGTCCAGTTCTCTGCCGGAAGATCAAATGACACCCGTTTTTGATGGTCACAATGACGTATTGCTGCGTTTGTGGACATCCTCTGAGGCTGATCCCGTTAAACGTTTTATTGAAGGCGAAAAGGCCGGCCATATTGATCTGCCGCGCGCGAGAAAAGGCGGCCTTGCCGGCGGCCTCTGCGCTATTTATGTGCCCTCCCCGTCAATGGAAAAAGATGCCAATGGCGATTATCCGGCACCGGAGCAGGGTGATGCGTTGAGAATCACCCTTGGCATGGCAGCACTTTTGGCAAAGATTGAAGCCCGGTCGGCCGGCACCCCGCAAGGCGGCCTGAAAATCTGCCGCAATGCCGATGATATTCGCAATGCCATGGCCAATGGCACATTTGCATCTGTGCTGCATATTGAGGGGGCAGAGGCAATCAGTGCCGATCTGGATGCGCTTTATGTTCTGCATCAGGCAGGTCTGCGCACCTTAGGCCCTGTCTGGAGCCGGCCGAATATTTTTGCCTATGGCGTTCCGTTTCGCTTCCCCAGCACGCCGGATATCGGCCCCGGCCTGACTGATGCGGGCAAGGCGCTGATCCGCGCCTGTAATGAGCTGAAAATCATGATTGACCTGTCACATATGAATGATAAGGGTTTTTGGGATATTGCGGCAATTTCCGATGCGCCATTGGTGGTCAGCCATTCCAATGTGCACACGCTTTGCACCCACAGCCGTAATGTGACCGAAAAACAAATGGATGCCATCAAGGAAACCGGCGGCCTGATGGGCATTAATTATGGTGTCTCTTTCCTGCGGGCTGACGGCCAGAAAATCACGGCCACACCACTGAGCGAAATGGTGCGCCATATTGATTATATCATCAACCGGATTGGTGTTGATCATGTGGCGCTTGGTTCTGATTTTGACGGTACGACAATTCCGGACGCACTGGCCAGTGCCGCCGATTTGCAATTGCTGATCGCAGAACTGCGCAAGGCAGGTTATGATCAGGAGACAATCGACAAGATCGCCTATAAAAACTGGATCCGTGTTCTGGAAAAGACCTGGGGCTGAGATAACACCCCTTTTCATCACACCCATATCGGGCTTCCGGCGGCACGCCGGGAGCCTTTTTATTTATAAAAAACACAGAATTTATTTATTTCACAATAATTTTCTCTCGTTAAACGGCGATCATTTATATTTTATAAGAACATTATAATAATTAAATATATTTGCTTCTTTATAAAACTTTTTAATATTATCTGGTATTTTTAAAACAGTAATTATACAAAACTATTATTGGATAGATTCCACAATATACTGAATGTGCCTTGCGCTCATAGGTGTGCTGGTTGAAACATATGCCACAGGCATAGGTGTGCCCTTGCAAAAGGCAGAAAGCAGCCCGCTTATACGGATGGCTATTGAGCGAGGGGCGGATGTCTTCAAATAGTGCTGTTAAACCAGAGAAATTCAATACAATTCAAATTCTGCGCGGCATTGCGGCTCTGCTGGTGGTCATCGGCCATACATTACAACATGCGCTGGAAAACCCGCCTGCTTTTCTGGGCGTGTTTGGTGCTTTTGGTGTTGCGGTTTTCTTTGTAATCAGCGGTTTTATTATCAGTACAATCACGCCTTATGCATTTTCGCCTGTCACATTTATATGGCGGCGGGTCACACGGGTTGTGCCACTATATTGGCTTTGCACGCTCTTTCTTGCATTTTGTGCTGCTTATTTACCAAGCCTGTTTAAAACAACCGTTTTTACCAGGGATTATCTGTTGCATTCGCTTGGTTTTATCCCTGCGCTTGTGCCAAATACTGCAGATGACTGGCGCCCTTTGCTCAAACCCGGCTGGACGCTCAATTATGAAATCTTTTTCTATTTGTTATTTGTACTGTTCTGGTGGTGTGAAACAGCATTCCGGCGCACATTATTGCTGAGTGCTGTGCTGGGCGCCTTTATTATTGGTGCATTTTTCACCACACGTAACAGCAATATCACAGCCTTTTATTTCAACTTCCATTTGCTGCCATTTCTGGCTGGTATCTGGATTGCAGAATTACAACGCCGCCAATTATGGAACAATGTTTCGGTCAATTCGTTGCCGCTGCTGATTTTTGCCAGTGCACTGAGCCTTGCAATATTATTCAGTCTGGATTTTCCGGCCGTACCGCTCTTTGTGGAGCATATTGTTTATCTTGCAGCTGCTGTCTTGCTGGTTATTACTGCCCTTTGTACAGAACGCTGGATGAAACATCTATCAAAACGCAATCTTTTCATGCAGATTGGTGATAGTTCCTATTCGCTTTATCTCACCCATATGTTTGTTGTCGGAGCCGGCTGGGCAGTGTTTAACAAGCTTGGCTTTAATCACGATCCCTATTCATGGGCATTTGCCGGCGCAGCCCTGATGATTATTCTGGCAAGCCTTATTGGTGCAAAAATCAGCTATCTTATTATTGAAAAACCATTTATCCGGCTGGGGCACAAGAAGTTTGGCAAAGTGCGCAGCCCTGCCCTGCATGGCTGATCGTAACCACACAAAACAGGGCGCATCAATAAGCAGAGCCTCATATTCTGCTTATTATCCGGCATTGATATATAACAGGTAAGCCCGACGGGCTTTTTGCAGGGCTTAATCCTGTTCAACAAAATGCAAATATGTATCCGGTGTGGCCAAAGCCAGAAACTCCAGCAGGTCTTGCCGGGAGAGAGCGGCGCAACCGGCCGTCGGCGTATAATCAGGGCGTGCAATATGCAAAAAAATTGCACTGCCTGCCCCCGGCACGACCGGATCATCATTATGGCCCAGCACAACAACACAATCATAAACATCAGCTTCCATCCACATTTCTTCATGACTGGCGGCAAAGGGTAGTTTTACCAGCTTGTTATAATCGGGATGCGAAGGCTCATCACACCAGCCCATATCTCTTTCAATAATGGTGCAATCAAGAAAAGTTTCCGGTTTTTCAATACGGTCAGCACGATAAAACAGGCGGCGCAAAGGCCAGCGGCCGGCCGGACTTTTGCCCGAACCCTCCTTGCTATCTCTGCGGATACCATTAGGGCCCACAGCACAACGCCATTTTTTTTCGCCATATTCTGCCTGATAGATATTGTCGCCAATATGTCTAACAACAAGATCCATAACCATTTCCTTTTTCTGTAATGATATTTGCCTGCTCATATCCGGCGGCGATATAATTGCGCTTATAAGGATCGTTCATGATAACGTCGCGCAGCATCGCAAAACGCTTTCAGCAAATGCGCATCACCTGAAGATTGCTTATATTCCGGATGCCATTGCACGCCGATCGCAAAGCTTTTATCCGGATGCTCGATTGCTTCAATAATACCGTCTTCAGCCCGCGCGCTTACCTGCACCGGCGCTTTGACCATGCGCACAGATTGATGATGGGAACTATTGACATGCAGGCTTGTTGCGCCTGTCAGGGCGGCCAGACGGCTTTCAGCCACAAGTTTGATTTCATGTGTTGCCCAGGCACGACCGCCGGCATTTTCGGTATTTTTAGATACAGAATGCTCCAGCGCATCCTGCACCTCATCCGGAATATGCTGTACCAATGTGCCTCCTGCAAGCACCGCCAATAGCTGATGCCCGCCGCAAATGCCAAGCACCGGCATATCGCGCTCCAATGCGCCGCGCAAAACCGCGGTTTCAAACTGTGTGCGTGCCGGCTTCAGGCGGATTGTATCCGTGCGTGCCACTTCACCAAACATTTCCGGCGGCACATCAAAAGCACCGCCTGTCACCATCAATCCGTCAATCATATCAAGATAAAAGCCAGCAATATCAGCCAGATGCGGCAGTGCAACCGGCACTCCGCCGGCCTCTTCTATACAGGACAGATAATTTTGCCGAATGGCATACCACGGGGAATCTGAAAAACCGCCGCCCTCCTCGCTGTCAAGGGTTACACCAATAATCGGACGGAAAGGACTGGTATGTGTCATATCACTTTATTTCTTTAAACATTATAGGCAGACATAAATCCGGCTATAGAATTTTCTGTTCTGCCTGAATGAACACGCGGCCAGACAGGAACACAAGCGCAATTATCATCTGGCATCATGCAATTTTGCGATCATATGGTGGAGAGGTATGCTCTTGTTTCCGGCATAATCCTGCAATATACAGATCCTGTTCTTACAAGGAGATTTATGCGCAGCATCCTCAATCGTTAATTTATCCGTCTTACGGATCTGTTCGCCTCAAGCGAACACGATGGCCTGTGCTTTAACTTTCTCCTTCTCAGGACAATTCCCATGTTTATTAAAATTTTGCTGCCGCAAACCGGTGGCACAAACGGCTGTTCGCTCCGTTTCCACAACGGGAGGCAGCCATGAATATCTCCCGTTTTGAACGCCGCATTCTCGATATGCTGGCACGTGGCGGCAGGATTGAACCGCAAAAAGATGAAAGCGGAAAAATCATTGATGTCGATTTCATTTCCCGCGAAGGCTGGTTCCTTGACGGCACGGATTTGCAAACCTTCAAGAAACTGCGCGCCAAAAGACTGATAGCCTCATTTAACGGCAGTGCCTACCGCATTTCGAAACGCGGAATTCAGTGCCTGCAAAAAGCTCGGAATGCATGAAGATCGGGCGCAGTCTCTTGCCAAAACTGCGCCTGATCAAAACTAATCCAGCGATAAACGCTGCGAACCGCTGATTTTGTTTTCCGCCCATTTGGAAAATTTAAGGATCGGATAACAATAAACAAAATAAACCAGTGCAATCAGCCCGTATATAAACAGCACATCCCGCGGAAAGCGCAGCATTGACACTTCTCCCTGCCTTGTCAGTTCGGAAATACCAATGACCGAGAGAATGGCTGTGCTTTTAATGATAATCACATAGACACTGCTCATAGGCGCAATGGTCAGTTTCAGTGCCTGAGGCAGAATAACATGCCATAATTTTTGCAACTGATTCATACCCACGGCTGTTGCCGCCTCCCACTGGCCACGGGGCACGGCATCAATTGCACTGCAAACAATTTCTGCCACATAGCAGGATGTATAAAGCGACAGCGCCACAAAAGCCGCGGTATTTGAATCCCAGCTCAGCCATGAAATACCGCTATTTGGCAACACAAAATAAAACACATAAAGCTGTACCAGAAACGGCGTGCCACGCAAAACATGCACATAAAGCCCGAAAATTTGCGACAATACCGCCACACGGTAACTGCGCACTATGCCAATGATCGAACCGATTGCTGAGCCGGCAAAAATAGCAATCAATGATACAATAATTGTCTCCTTGAAGCCTTGCCAGAGAAAAGGCATAACCGAGACTGTCAGCTTCCAGTAATATTCAAACATCGCTTCAGCCTTTCGTTGCCCAGGCAGGGCCCGCCAGTTTTTTCTTCACATAATGTGAAAGTAACAGCATGACACAATAAATTGCGAGATAGCCGGCGGCGATTGTAAGAAAGCTCTCATTCGGCCGCACACGCTCACTGTTGAGCAACAGCCCCGCACTGGTAAATTCAAACACGGTGATCAGCGATAACAAGGACGTATCCTTGATCAGCACCGCGGTTTGCCCCAGTACCGGCGGAATAACATTGGCAAAAGCCTGCGGCAGCACAATATAAGAAAGGCGCTGGCCATAATTCATGCCAACGGCTTTTGCAGCCTCAACCTGTCCGCGGGGCACTGAGCCAATGCCGGTGCGGATGATTTCTGCCATATAGGGCGTACAATTCACTGTCAGCGCGGCTATGCCAAGCCACATTTCCGGCCATCGCGCCGTAAAAGGCAGCACCACCGGCAGCCCAAAATAGACCAGATAGATCTGCACCAGCAGCGGTGTGGAACGGATGAATGTGATGTAAGCCTGAAAAATATTGCGCAGCACCCGCCATTGCGTGAACATAACAACAGCAATGATTGTGCCAAATATCAGAGAAAGCACAAAGCTCACCCCGGTTGCAAGCAGCGTATTGCCCAAGCCCTCCGCAAATCTGTCGAGATATTGCGCAACAATGCGGTAGTTAAAATAATCGAGAATGAATGATGACATTATCTTATCCTGAATATTTCACTCCCCCGTTGTGACAGGAGCTGCGCGAAATATCTGAAGACAGGCTTCACCGGCATAAAACAGCGGCCGGATCAGAACTGGCGAAACAGCAATCCCCTGCCCGCCAATAAAGACGGGCAGGATATCAAACTGTTATTTATGGTCTTTTTCCCAGTCTGTGGTATTCCACCAATAATTGACCATGTCATCAAGACGCTTGTCTGAAGAGATCAGCTCCACATAATTATCGAGCCAGAATTTCAGATGCACCTCATCAGGGCGTACGGCAAAGGCCAGCGGATTCTTGACAATAATGCCATCGAGAATTTTAAGATTACCAAATTCATTGACGAAATTGGTAACATTGCCAAGGTCGGAAACCGTTGCATCAATGCGGCCGGCAGAGAGCGCCTGTGCCACAGCGGCCGTGCCTCCTGTAAACTCTTTCAAGTTTGCCTTTGGCATAAATTTCTTGATTGCTTCACTATAGGAGCTGGCCTGTGTGGAGCCAATATTCAGCCCTTCCTGATTAAGATCCTGCCATTTTGCCAATGGTGAATCTTGACGCACAACGGCCACTGTTTCTTCATAAAACATGGGTCGCGAAAACAGCAATTGCGCAGCACGCTGCGGGGTCGGGGTCATATCTGCGGCAATCATATCAACCTTGCCAGCAAGCAATGCGGGAATAAGCCCTTTCCAGTCATAATCCTGAAACACAACCTTAACGCCAAGATCCTCACCCATCATGCGGGCAAGCTCAACCGCAAGGCCGGTCTGTTTGCCGTCTTTATTGATAAAGCTTACAGGCGCGCCTTGCGTCTGCACGGCAACGCGCAATTCACCGCGTTTCAGAATATCTTCCATAATATCGGCTTTGGCTGTTGCAGCCACACCGGTTGATACAGCGGCAATGCCTGCAAGCATGCCGATTGACAAGGCAAGTTTTCTCAGAAATTTCATGATGTTCTCCTCATTATTATCCGTATTTTATTATCTGTGATTTCCGGTTTGGCGGAAATATTATTTATTCATTTTAACCCGCGCCCTCCATGCGCCTGCCCCAACATAAAAGGTCTTCTGAAAAGATCAGAGAACCTGCTCCAGAAAATGCTGCGTGCGCTGATGAACCGGTTTTGAGAACAGCACATCCGGCGTTCCGGTTTCCACAATCAGCCCCTCATCCATAAAAATCACCCGATCTGCCACCTCGCGGGCAAAGCCCATTTCATGGGTTACCACAATCATGGTCATGCCGGAGCGGGCAAGCTCTTTCATCAGATCAAGAATCCCGCCCACCATCTCCGGATCAAGCGCCGATGTTGCTTCGTCAAACAACATTACTTTCGGGTTCATCGCCAAAGCCCGCGCAATCGCCACACGCTGCTGCTGCCCGCCGGAGAGCTGGCTCGGATAATGATCAGCACGTTCTGCAATCCCCACCCGCGCCAGCATATCCTGTGCAATTTTCATTGCTTCCTGTTTGGGCCGTTTTAAAACCACGGTCTGCGGCATCACCACATTTTCCAGCGCAGTCTTATGCTGGAAAAGATTAAAATGCTGAAACACCATGCCGATTTCAGAGCGGGCGTGGTTAAGATTGGTTTTTGGATCAGAAATTGCCAGTTTATTGACAGTAATCGTACCGCTGTCGATGGATTCCAGCGCATTCAGGGTGCGCAGCAAAGTGCTTTTGCCCGAGCCGGACGGGCCGATAATCACCAATACCTCACCTTTTTCCACACTGAAAGACACTCCGCCCAAAGCGCGATGTGCTTTGCCATTAGCGGTTGCCGGATAGGTTTTGGTAACCTGATCTACCGATATAAAAGCCATTGCTCCCCTCCTTATAACGCGGTCTTTGGCGGATATTTGCGTTATTTTTCCATATGTTGTTTATCGTATTTCCGGCCAGAACCCGCAAAATGCAACCGCGACTTCTCCTGTCAGGATGATCGTATCATCTGCACATAATTCAACCTGTAAAGCCCCGCCGGGCATTGATACATGAAATTTTCTTAAAACCGTACGCCCGCTTTTCAAGGCAGCAACAGCTGCAGCGCAGGCACCACTGCCACAAGCCTGGGTAAGAATGCCCGGGCGCTCATAGACCACCAATCGCAACTGCGCCACATCCCCTGTTGGCGGCAAAAGCTGTGCGATACCAATATTGGCCTGTCTGGGTAGATAGGAACTGTTTTGCACTGCACCGGCATCAACAGGCACATTAACCGCATCAAAATCCTGTACAAAATAAACCAGATGCGGATTACCCATATCCACGGCAAAGGGCTCGTTCAACAAACCATGGTTTAACAAACCCTGATGTTGTGACAGCGGGCCTGCCAGCGGAACAGCCTGCCAATCCGTAACAGCCGGAGCAATCTGCAGGCTGATAATTGGTTTGCTGCTATTTTCTGTCATGCGCGCCTTGATCAGCCCGCCGGCCGTTTCAAGAATAGCGGAAGTTTTGCCGGCTTCCTGCATCCAGAGGAAAGCGGCGCAGCGGCTGGCATTAAAACAGGCCGGCGCCTCCATGCCGTCTATATTATAAATCCGCAATTTTATATCGGCATCAGCCTGGTCCGGCTGTTCCAATACCAATAGCTGATCACCACCTATACCGCGATACCGGTCACAAATCTCTTCAACAAAAGTTTTTCCCGGCCGGTAAATACGCTGACGCCCGTCAACCAGCACAAAATCATTGCCCAAAGCATGGGTCTTGATAAAAAATATTCCGGCAGTGCCTGCCTGCACCACATCCAGATATGGCTGCATATGCCCCTCGCTTTCGGACCATGTTTTTCACGGTCTCAGGAAGCGGCCTCCCTGCCGCTTCTCCTGAAGCACTCCGGTTTTTAACAATGCCGGAATGCTTTTTATTTTTTATTTTTACATAGTCGTGCACGCAAAACTGCGGCACATTTCTGCTTGCAACATGTTAAAGATCCCGCTCCAGCGCCAGTGCATCCTCCACTGTCCATTGGCGGCGCACCAAACGGAAACTATCACCCTCAACCAGCACTTCCTGAATAAGCGGGCGGGCATTATAGGTTGATGACATGGTGGCACCATAAGCGCCGGCCACGCCAAGCATAACCAGATCACCACGCTCCAATGCCGGAAGATGATCAAACTCACCAAATGTATCAGAGCTTTCACAAACAGGCCCCACCAGATGAACCGGCAAAGCCTCTGCATCGGCTGCCGGCTCCCGCACCGGCCACACCGGATGCAAGGCATCATAAAGCGCCGGTCGCATCAGATCATTCATCGCAGCATCCACGATCGAAAATTTTACATTGCCCTGATTTTTGCCATAGAGCACTTTGGCAACCAGAGCGCCGGCTTCAGCAATGATAAAGCGCCCCGGTTCTATGGTCAGGGCGCAGCCGCTATCTCCCAGTGTTTCACGAATTGTCTGTGCATAGGCAATAACATCAATACCGGCTGAACCATCATAAGACACACCAAGACCACCGCCAAGATCGAGACGGGAAATGGTAAGCCCTTTGGCACGGATGGCCTGTGTAAGCTGCGCCAAACGTTCAAATGTCTGGCGGAAGGGTGCCACATCAGTAATTTGCGAGCCAATATGCACGGCAATGCCCACCATATTGATCTCTTTACGCGCGGCCGCGGCAGCATAGGTGTTCACGGCATCGGCATAGGCTATGCCGAATTTATTCTTGCTGGTGCCTGTGGTGATTTTCGGATGCGTCAATGCATCCACATCCGGATTAACGCGCAGCACAACTGTTGCCACCTTGCCGATTTTGCCGGCAACACGGGAAATTGCATCCAGCTCTTCAATAGATTCAACATTAAGCTGATGCACACCGGCATTGAGTGCGGCAGCAATTTCCTCATCTGTCTTGCCGACACCGGAAAAAACAATTTTTCCCGCAGGCGCGCCCGCTGTAAGCGCCCGCTGCATTTCCCCGTCCGATACAATATCCATGCCGCAGCCTTCATTGACCAGCAATGACAATAACGACAAGTTATTATTCGCTTTTACCGCATAGCAGATCTGTATATCCAGACCATCCAGCGCCGCACGCAATTTTGCCACCCGCTCACGCACCGCCGCAGCAGAATAGACATAAAACGGCGTGCCGTATTTGGCGGCAATGGCAGATATTGCAACATTCTCAACAGCCAGTTCACCGTTTTTATAGCCAAAATACGCAACATGCGGACGCGAAAACTCTGTGGTCATTATATCCTCAAATGATGAGGGCTATATATGGCGTAATATACAGCCTTTTTTAATTATCCTATAAGCTAGCAGAGATGCGAGCGCCGTCAAATTCATAATTATGTCTTTATTATTCATTTTTGATATGCTCTAAGTGCACTGCCAATATTCAGCCTGTCATAATGAGGGGAGATGCCATGCGCCTGACTCACCGCCAGTTGGAAATCTTTCAATCCCTGATGCATACGCTCAATGTCACGGAGACGGCAGAGCATCTTGGCTCATCCCAGCCAACAATCAGCCGCGAGCTGAAAGATTTGGAGGCCATTCTCGGTTTTACCTTGTTTCATCGTGATAATCGCCGCCTTAAACCAACCCAGCAGGCAACCGCGCTTAATGTGATTGTGCAGCGTTCCTTTGTAAGTATTGAGGAGATTGCCCGCACGGCACGCGCCATGCGCGGTGATAATCTGCAACGTGTGGCTGTTGCCTGCCTGCCCGCCTATGCCCATGCGCTTATTCCACAGGCTACCAAATTGTTTCTGGCGCAACATCCGCAGGCATCGGTCAAAATCCACTCGCTGGAGGAAAGCGCACTGACCCGTGATTTGCTGAGTAAATTTTTTGATGTCGGGCTGGTTGAGGGCAACCTTACCCTGAACGCCTCCGCGGCACTGCAAATCTATGCCGGCGATCTTCTATGCATCATGCCGCCGGATCATCCGCTGGCGCAACATGATAGACTCGATCTTGAGCAATTTGCCGGTCATAATTTTATATATTATACGGATGAGGATTATTACCGCCGTCAGGTGGATCAGTGGTTCAACACCGCCGGTATTCAGCGCAAACTGACAATCGAGGCAACCACGGCCTCTTCCATAGGGTCTCTGGTTTCTGCCGGTATCGGCATTTCTGTGATCAATCCTTTAAGTGCGCTGGCATTTGAAGGCTCGCATCTTTTGGTGCGGCCAATCCGTCATTCCATTCCCTATTATGTCAATATCTGGCAGCCGGAAGATATCCGCCGCGGCATATTAGGGCCGCAATTTGTGCAGGCCATTGTTACAGCGGTTGACAATATTGTCCTTAAACAAAAACAGCGCGGATTATGCAATTGAACCCGCCGCTTTACGATAGCAAAAATATTCCTGTAATAAGGCGCATAGTATCACTTTATACTCCTTTATGCGCTCTTCCATTGGTATTGCTGCTTTTTCAAGCTATTTCATAAAGTTATAGTGGCAGAGCAATGCGGCAGTCCGCTGAGACTATAGGGGGAGAAAAATGGTCAATCCGGTTTTTTCATCACTTGGCACCACAATTTTTGAAACCATGTCAAAACTTGCCGGAGAAACCAATGCCATCAATCTCGGTCAGGGCTTTCCGGAGGCACTGGAACCCCGGCCATTGATTGAAGCGGCTATTGCAGCCCTGCGCAATGGTTCACATCAATATCCACCTATGCCGGGTCTGCCGGTATTGCGGCAGGCGGTTGCCGCCAATGCCCGCCGCTTTTTCAATATTGAAGCTGACTGGGAGACTGAAATCCTCGTCACATCGGGCGCAACAGAGGCGCTGGCTGACAGTTTTCTGGCGCTGATCAATCATGGCGATGAGGTGATTATTCTCGAACCTGCCTATGATGCCTATAGCCCGTTAATCCGCCGCGCTGGCGGTGTTGTGGTGCCTGTGCGTCTATCACCTCCCCATTGGCATTTGCCGCAACAGGCGCTGTGTGATGCGATTACACCACGCACCCGTCTGATCGTGGTCAATAATCCGATGAACCCGATCGGCAAGGTTTTCACCCGTGAGGAACTGGATTTTATCGCAGAGCTGGCCGTCAAACATAATCTTATTATTGTGACTGATGAGGTTTATGAACATCTGGTTTTTGCCGGCAACCGGCATATTTCCTTGTTTTCATTGCCGGAAATCCGCAATCGCGTGGTGCGTATCGGCTCGGCCGGCAAAAGCTTTTCGCTTACCGGATGGAAAGTCGGCTATATTACAGCAGATGCCGGCTTGTTAAAAATTATTGCCCGCGCACATCAATATGTCACTTTTACCACGCCGCCAGCCTTGCAGGCGGCAGTTGCGGCAGGGCTCAATCTGCCTGACAGCTATTTTCAAAACCTGCGGGAAGAACTGGCACAACGCCGTGATTATCTGGTCAATGGTTTGCGTGATGCAGGCTTTAACACCGCCACGGCACAGGCCACCTATTTTGTGGTGGCAGATATCAGCGATCTTGACCGGAACAGCGATGATCTGGCGTTCAGCCAGCGATTAACCCGTGAAGCGGGCGTAACGCCGGTGCCGGTATCTGCTTTTTATTCAAAGCGGGATGTAACCAGCCATATACGTTTCTGTTTTGCTAAAAAGCCGGATACGCTTGAGGAGGCCATTGAGCGTTTGCGCCGCTGGCGTGATGAAAAATATCGTAAGACCAGATAGTGAGAATAGGCAGCCGGCACAAAGGGCGCCGGCTTTTATCCTTGTCGCATCAGGTAATCTCCAGATGATCCTTAAGCGGCATATCATCATGGCGCGGCACGGTCTGACGTTCAATCATACGATGCACGCGAGGCTTTTCAGAGCCTTTGTGCAATGCCAGCAATTTTTCCGAAACTTCAGCATCCGCATATGTGCGGCGCTGATTATGGCGCACATATTCCACCCATGTCGGCACGTGATAGCTCTCTGTCCATAAATCCGGATTTTCAAGATCCCGCAGCAAGGCCCATTGCTGCGCCCCGTCACGGATGCGAATACGCCGGCGCGCCGTCATTGCCTCAAGAAATGCAGGTACATCCTGTTGTTCAATATGATAATCCACCATCACCATAATCGGTCCGCTGCGCGGGCGGATATCAAGCCGCAATTGCGGTTCAGAAAATGAATTCAGCGGATCAAGATTAAGCTTGTCAAATTCCGGCAATTTAAATGCCAGCCCCACCAATGCCCCGCCAATCAGCGTAAAGGCAGCCACAACAAGCGCCGCGGCCACGCCATAATCATCCGCAATCACCCCCCATAGCCAGCTGCCGCCTGCCATGCCGCCAAAAGTAGCCGTTTGATACAAGGCCAATGCGCGGCCAACCACCCAACGCGGCGTGGAAAGCTGCACAGTTACATTAAACAATGAAAGGGCAATAACCCATGATGCGCCGGCAGGCAGCAATAACAGGCAGGTCAGCCATACGGAATGGCTATAGGATAATAAAAATACGCTGATGCCAAAAGCGATAAAGGCTCCGCGGACAATGGTTTCATTGGCAAATTTTTCACGCAACTCGCCAGAACTTAAAGCGCCCCCGATAGCACCAAGGCCAAATGCGCCAAGCATGATACCATATGTCAGCGCCGTGCCCTGCACCAGATCGCGGGCAACAAGCGGCAAAAGCGCCAGAATAACAATGGCAGACAGGCCAAACAGAAAGCCGCGAAACATCACCTTGATCAGATTGGGTGACATGGAGACATAACGCAAGCCTGCCGAGACCGCTCTGCCAAAGGATTCACGCGGCAGGGCAGATTTGCTGACCTGCGGCTTCCATTGCAACAGCGCGGCGATAAGCGGAATATAGCTGAATGCGTTAATAATAAATGCAAAGGCAGCGCCGGCCAATGCCACAACCAGACCGCCAATCGCCGGCCCGATACTGCGCATGGCATTAAAGCTCATACTGTTGAGCGCCACGGCACCCGGCAAATCGGAACGCGGGACAATATCGCCCATAGAGGCCTGCCATGACGGATTATGCAGAGCACCGCCGCAGCCGATAAGAAAGGTAAAACTAAGCAACAACCATGGTGTAAGCCAGCCCATATAGCCAAAAACCGCCAAAGTGAGCGACACAAGAAGCATCAGGAACTGGGCAGTCAGCATAATGCGGCGACGGTCAAAATTATCTGCCAGGGCACCGGCAAACAGTGAGAAAAACATAACCGGCAATGTTGTGGAAGCCTGCACCAGTGCAACCATATTGGAAGACTGTGCAATGGTTGTCATCATCCAGCCTGCCCCTACCGTTTGAATCAAACCACCGAGATTGGAGGCAAGCGTTGCTGTCCATAGCGAGCGGAAAGCTCTATGTTTAAACGGGGCTAGAGGAGATACGCTTTGCGACACCGCAGAATTTCCTATCCGAAGCAGATGCTTCATCATGCATGTTTCAATGGCTTATGCACACCGAAAATCAAAAAACCTGTAAAATCAATATACGGATTGTAACAAGTGCGAATTTTATGATCGTTAATTTTTACCACATGGTCTTTGTTTTTATGCGTTTTATTATTGCATATGGTTTGATGCGATCAGGCAGACAGTAAAAACTGTGCCGCTCTTGTCCTTATCAGCATGTTAAACGGCTAAGCTGCAACAAGCCTTAAAAAAACGAGCCGGTTATTATAATGTCGGTAAAAACAAGTTTTTCACACTACATTATAATGTGTGATAATAAACAATTCTGGCCACAGCGCATAAATACAGTTACAGCTATCCTATAAGATGCCTGGTTTAAGACAAAACACGGATAGAAGGCTATGAGCGAGATTAGAAATCTGACGCTGGCAGATATGCCGCAATTTACCAGATTATTTCAAAAAATATTCCTCAAAAGCCGGCAAGAACCTTCCGCCGAACTTAGTGATTATTTGCATAAGCTTTATATCGGCTTTGCCGGTGAGGCGGAGCCTGCCTCCAAAGTGCTGGTCAATGATAATGATGAGATCTACGGTTTTATCGGCGCCCATAAGCTTGATTATGTTTGTGAGGGAAAAACACTAAAAACCGTTATTGCCAGTTCGCTTATGGTTGATAATCATGAGCAGAACCCCATGGGCGGGGCGCGGCTGATACGCAGTATTTTCAATAGTGATTATGATCTGGCACTGACAGAAACTGCCAGTGAAGTGAGCGCGGCAATGTTGAAAATGCTCAATGCTGTTCAACTTACCGATTACAGCCTGGACTGGCTGCGCATTATCCGTCCGCTCGGTTTTGCGGTTGAAACAGCAGGATCAAAATTGCCGTTTTTGAATATGTTGCATCCTGCCGCCCGTATTCTTGATGAGCGTAAACGCAGCCGGCTCCAGGGCAAAAGCCTGCGTTGGTCTGCCACGCCACAGCAGTGGCCGGCAGGGCAAAGCCTGCAATGCAGCGAGATTGATCCGGAGGAATTTATTGCGCTTTATACGGAATTCAGCAATGATTTCAGCGCGCGCCCGCAATGGACGGGCCTGCAATTGCAAGCAAGATTGCAGGATGCATTACAAAAGCCTGATTATGGCCGCCCCTATATGGTCAAGGCAAGCGCCAAAACCGGCAGGCCGGTCGGCCTGTTCCTCTATCATCTGCAAAAAGGGCGCACTGCAAGGGTGCTGGAGCTGTTCAGCCACGCCAAAACCGGCAGTCAGGTGATTGATGCGCTCATCCACCATGCCGCACTGCAAGGCGCTGTTGCCATTCGCGGGCGCACCCGCCCGCAAATGATGGAAGCCATGCTTGGCAAGCGCATTGCCTTTACCCATCTTGCCTCAACCATGGTCTGGGCAAAGGATCCCGCGCATTTGCAACCTTTTTTGGGGGGCAAGGCACTTGCGAACGGGCTGGCCGGTGAATATTGGAGCCGCCTCACCGGCAACCCGTTATAGCGGTTTTATAACGGGCGGTTTTTCGTTTAAGGCAAAAAATCCTTAACCGGCTCTACCAGCAATGGCGCCTCATGCAAGGCTCTGGTTGTCTTGCGTTTGGCGGCAATATCCGCCCACACATATTGCACCTGCTCCTCGCTCAGATTTGTGGCAGCGGCTGTTTTTGCCGCACTGATATTATGATTGAGCGCATAAAGGCAAAGATCCATCAGGCGATACGGCAGGGAGAAATAAAATTCTTCCTGTGTCTGTGCCAGTGAGAAAGTATCGGTTGTTGGTGGCCGCCGGCGAATTTCCTCAGGCACACCCAGATAATCTGCAAGCTGATAAACCTGTGTTTTATAAAGATGGGCAATTGGCTTTACATCCGCTGCACCATCACCGTTTTTAACAAAAAAGCCCTGATCATATTCCAAACGGTTTGGTGTGCCGACTACGGCAAAATTCAGCCGGTCGGCATGGTAATATTCAAATTGTTTACGGGTGCGCTGTTTCATATTAGTGGCAGCTACAATGCCAAGATAGGCTTGCCCTGTTAAACGGATTTTTTGCTGTTTGCCATCCGGCGCCTGCACAACCAGTGATGAAATATTATAACCGCCATTTTCGGCACTGTTATTAATCACCAGTTTTGAAGCCCATCCCGCACCATAATCAGGCACAACAGAGCGGATAAAATCATCACGACGGCGGTAGCAGCCCATTGCCGCCAATGCCGGACCGATATCTTCAATCACTGTTTGCACACCATAGGTTGCGGCCAGTTTTTGCCCCAATGCAAGGCTTAACGGATCAGAATCGTTTTCCGGCATAAAGATGCCGAAGACTTTATCCGCCCCCACAGCGCGCACGGCCAGAGCCGTACTGACACTTGAATCAATTCCGCCGGAAATACCAACCACCAAACCGCGACGATGCAAATGGCGCAACTGGCTGCGCAAAGCCGCAGTAATTTTGGCCACTTCCGCTTCTGCATCAATTACCATTGTTTGTGCAGAAAAATCCTGAGTTTTATTCATCTCGTAATTGCCCATATTGTTTGGCTAATATTTCCGCGGCAAGCCGGCGGCTGACTTTGCCCGTATCCGTTCGCGGCAGGTCTTCTGCAAATTGCACAAAAGCCGGAACCATAAAATCTTCCAGATGTTGCCGGCAAAACCGCAAAATATCCTTATCACTCACATTGGCATCAGCCAGTGTGACAAGCGCGGCAACGGCCTGCCCCAATACCGCATCAGGCACACCGGCCACCACCGCTTCGCGGATGGCCGGATGGGCATAAAGCACGGTTTCCACCTCTTTGGGGGGCACTTTTTCACCGCGTGACTTGATAATATCATCCTTGCGGCCGACAAAATAATAATAACCATCGGCATCCATGCGCAGCAAATCGCCGGTAAACAGCACTTTTTCCCAAAGGTTGCGGCCGGTTTTCAAAACCGCAGCACTGGCCTCCGGATTATTCCAATAACCCTGCATCACATTGGGGCCGCGTACAACCATTTCGCCGGTTTCGCCTGCAGCCAGCGGTAACCCTGCCTCATCCACCAGATAAACCTCGCTATTGGGCAAGGCAATGCCAACGGAATCCGGTTTTTTATCAATCATATGTGGCGGCAGCCATGTGCAGCGCTTGCACTCAGTCAGCCCGTACATGGAATAAATCTCGGCACGCGGAAACAATTGCTGCAAAAACTCAATATGCTGTACCGGCAATTGCGCCGCCGTATTGGTTATAAAGCGCAAATCCGGCAGAAAGGCTCCGCCCCCCTGTTTTGCCGCCTGCACAAGCTCCTCCATCTGCATCATCAGCGCAGAAATGGTTGGCACAATTGGAAAACCGGTTACTTTTTCTTTGCGCATCACCTCAAAAACCGCATGAGGAAAAGCAAAGGATTTTTCCAGCACCAGTGTTGCGCCAAGCTTTATGGCCATCAGCAATTGGTAAAGCCCGTAATTGAATGATAATGGCAAAACCGACAAGATCACATCATCAGCGGTATTTTTTAACAGGCCGGTCAGAGATGTGGCGGCGGCCTCAATATTGCGGTGCGTCATCATCACGCCTTTTGGCCTGCCGGTGGAGCCGGATGTATAGATCAGCATGGCCAGATCAATATCAATGCCGCCATGCTCAATCTCTTCATCAATGCCGGCTTCCAGCGCCTCTTCAAAAGGCAGATATGCACGCACTGAACGGCTTGGCCCCTGCACCGCAAAGGTAACAGGCACGGTTGCCGCTGCTTCCGCCTCATCAAGAACCGGCAATAATCTGGCTTGTGTCAGCACTGCTGCCGGTGTGCAGTCATTTAAGATATAGGCCAGCTTATCCGCCTTTGTTGACGGATTAACAAGCGTGAAAACCGCCCCCGCTTTCAAAATCGCAAAAACGGATATAGCCGCTTGCCAGCAATTATCCATAAAGATCAGCACACGGTCACCACGGCGCACATTTTGCGCCGTCAAACTTTGTGCCAATGCACCGGCATATGCCTCAAACTGTGCGTAGGAAAGCCGCATCTGCCCCGCGACCAGTGCAGTTTTTTCACCGGTTTTACAGGCATGAGTGCAAAGATAGCTTTCAATACGCATTGATAATTACGCCGGCTGATGGTTTTTAAGATAAGCGGTGATCTTTTCCACACTGTCGAGATTATCCGGCACAATATCTGCATCAGGCATTTTTATGCCAAAGGCCTCATCAAGAAATGCCACCAGTTCCAGCACGCCGGTTGAATCCATAATATCATTATCAATCAGCGAAGCATCATCTGCCAGTGCGTAATCATTGTCACCAAACAAAAAATTCTCAATAATAAACGCACGCAGACGGTTTTTCACATTCTCACTCATCATCATATCCTATTCCAGAAAACACCATACTGCCCGCGGCGTCGTGACGTTTTTTCAGGCCTTACATAATATTTTTTTCCTGTTATCCTAACACAGGAATTGGATAATAAATATTATATAAGAATCTAATTTTTGTTTATTTCAGACTATTGGTAAATTTTTTCAACCATAATTGTGTGGAAAGAATACCAATATAGGCTGTATTATCGCGAAAACTGCTTAAACCTTGCCTCTTATTCTTATTAAATAAATTAGCCACAGCTTTACTATTAAAGTAACCACCCTGCAGAATACGCGCCTCATCCATCAGATCACGCACATAATCTTTCTCGCCCTTGCCGGTAAAAGACTGGCTGTCCGGCGCGCGATAGGGTTGTTTCTGGCGTTGCAGCACTTCTGCCGGCACACGATTGCGCGCAATGCGGCGCAGCAAAAACTTTTCCGTCAGACCATGCAATTTGAGGGAGGGATGCAGACGCGCGGCAAATTCCGACAGGCGGTAATCAAGAAACGGAAACCGTGTTTCCACGCCATGTGCCATTGCCATGCGATCTCCCTGACTGGAGAGAATATAGGAGGGCAGCAAAAAGCGGCATTCCAGATATTGCGCCTGATGCAGCGCATGCCAGCGGCCAAATTGTGCCGGCAATTTAGATACCAGCTCCTCACCGGCATCATAATCACCGACAGATTGTTTAAGATCATTCGAAAAGAACAGTTTTGCAGCGCCTGTTGCTTTCATGCGCGGCCGGTGTGAAAAAAGCGGATCGGCAAAATCTGCTCCTTCCACACCAAAAAATGCTGCCAGATATTCCGGTGTCTGAGCTTTAAGATTGGCAAGATAAGGATAAAGCCTGCGAAACAGCTGCGGTCTGATTTGTGAATGCGGCTGGCGGGCACAGAAACGGCGCACTTTCGCCTCACGGAAAATATCATAGCCGGCAAAAACCTCATCCGCCCCTTCACCGGTTAACACGGCTTTCATGCCATGGTCGCGCACCAATTGCGCCAGACGATAAAGCGGTGCGGGTGCGGTGCGCACCAATGGCACTTCAGCGGCTGAAATAACATCCGGAAAAATAGCGGCAATATCGCCATCAGCACAGCGGATATTGTGGTGCTGTGTATGCAGTGCCTGCGCCACAGTGTTTTGAAATCGGCTCTCATCATAATCCGCATTGTCAAAACCAACGGAAAAACTATGCAATGTTCCTTTGGTTAACGGTTGTGCAAAAGCTGCAATTAATGAGGAGTCCAGCCCGCCGGAAAGATAGGTGCCCACCGGCACATCAGCCTGCACCCGCAAATTAACCGCATCCTGCAACAGCGCCTCCAGCGCCTCGGCAGCCTCATTTTCATCTCGCATGAGCGTATTATCATCACGATCGGGATAATCCGGCGCCCAATAGCGCAGCATTTTAATTCCCTCCGCATCGCAGATCATCATATGAGCCGGCTCAAGCTCATAAATATTACGAAACGCTGTGCGCGGCGCGATCGGAGCCCAGAGCGAAAAAATCTGATCCAGCGCCAGCGGATCAAGTTCCGCCGCTGCACCCGCGCGCAGCAATGCCTTGATCTCTGAGGCAAAATAAAAAATACCATCCATTGTGGTATAAAAAAGCGGGCGCACCCCCAGCCGGTCGCGGGCAATAAACATGCGCCTTTTGCGCGCATCCCACAAGGCAAAGGCAAAATCACCATTCATATAGTGCAGGCAGTCTGTGCCATAGCGGCCATAGAGCTGCAGGATCACTTCCGTATCACTGTGTGTGCGAAACTGCACCCCTTGCGCCTGCAGATCACGGCGCAAGGCCTGATAGTTAAAAATTTGGCCATTAAAAACCAGAACACAGTCCTGTTCTGTCATCGCCATTGGCTGCTGGCCATCAGCAATACCAACAACCGACAGGCGTTTATGCGCCAGCCCCGCACCATCCAGCACGGCAAGGCCTTCTTCATCCGGCCCGCGATGGGCAATTGCACCGGCCATGGCAGGCAGCAGTTTTTCTGCCCGCTGTTTCTGCATCTGCCCGATATATCCTGCCAAACCACACAAGGCACTGCCCCCGCTAGCCAAACGCCTTTATTCTACCCAATAAGCAATCTTCAACCTCTGCCATCTGGCATGAAAATCACCTTGCCATCTAACAACAAATTCTAAAATTGCCGTTTGTCTTAAGTTCAATACAGCGAAAGGGTTAATGCGATTATAAAAATATTGTCCGGTAACAAACCTGTTATCGCTGCCTGATCCTGTTTAAATTATTATTCTGAAAGCCGAAAAACAGCCATCAATCCAAAGCCGGAGGCTTTTTTGCCGCGCAATTCACACAGAAAATATATCCGGCCAGCTTTTGGCTTCAACTTTTAAAAACTTTGTTCTACAACAAGACGCGAAATCATTGCAAAAATTCCGGCTCGCAAAAGCAATAAAGCATCGGGGCGGACGGCAAGTGAGTAAAGCACGACAGATTATTGCCGCTGCCTCACTGCCGCTTGAGATAAGGACAAACAGATGCCAAAATTTCAGCTCACCCGTCGTCAGGCTCTGGCGGGCTTCAGCGCCGCCGGCGCCTTGAGTGTTGCGCCTTTCACATTTTCTGCCAAAGCTGAGGATGCACAGATCAAGGCTGTTCTTGGTATTATCCGTCTTGCCAGTCAGGCACCAAGCTTTATTGCGATGGAACGGGGTTATTTCAAAGCTGAAAATCTCGCTATGGAATTCAAATATTTTGAAGCCGCACAGCCAATGGCCGTTGCCATTGCCGGTGGTGATGTCGATTTCGGCGTAACAGCAATGAGCGGCGGCCTGATCAATCTGGCCGAGAAAAACGCCGTTAAGGTTATCGGCGGCTCTCTGCAGGAGGAAAAAGGCCTTGCAGGACAGATTATTCTTGCCTCCAACAAAGCCTATGAAGCAGGCCTCACCGATCCGAAACATCTGGCAGGCAAGAGCTTTGGTATCACCACAGCCGGTTCATCTTTCCACTTCATGGCCTATAAAATCGCCAAAGCCAATAATATTGCACTATCTGATATTACCCTGCGCCCATTGCAAAAAGTGGGCGCGATTGTCGGTGCGCTGACCTCCGGCCAGATTGATGCATGGGCTATCCAGCCAAGCATTGCTAAAAAAATGATTGCTGAAGGTGCGGCAAAACAAATCGGCCTGATCTCTGATTACGCGCCGGATTATCAGGTGACAACCGTTTTCACCTCCACAAAAAATGCCGCACAGGAGCGCGCCAAAACCGAGGCCTTTATCCGCGCCTATTCCAGAGCTATTGATGATTATAATGCTGCTTTAGTGGATAAAACCGCTTCTGCGGAAGAAGTGGATGCCATTGCCAAAATCACCCATAAATATGTGGAAATGGATCTGCCGTTTGAGCAGGCCAAAACCAATCTGGTCAATGGCGCCATGCGGATTAATAAAGGCCTTGCGCTGTCCCTTGCTTCGGTTACGGAACAATTGAACTGGTTCAAGGATGAAAAAATGGTCAAGGACACGATCACCCCTGAAGTTTTGTTTGATACCAGTTACGTCAAAACTATCTGATATCCAACGGATAAGCTTATCAAAAACAGTGCGGTTTTCTTGCAAACGGAAAATCGCATTGTTTTGAGGTAGCACGTGCCTGACTTGACTATTGCCCGCCTGACCAGAAGAAGTACAATAAGCATGGATTTGCTGCTACAAAATATCAGCCACCATTACGGAAATGTCGAGGTTCTGCGTGATATCACGCTTGAGATCAATCAGGGGCAGATTGTCTGCCTGATCGGTCCTTCCGGTTGCGGTAAATCCACATTGCTGCGTTTTATCGGCGGGCTTGAGCAGCCATCCTCCGGTGCGGTTTTGCAGATTGGTGAGGCCTCAGCGGCATCGCTCAACCCGCTCACTTATGTGTTTCAGCATTTTGCCCTGCTGCCATGGCGCACTGTGGCGGGCAATATCCGGCTGGTGCTGGAAGATCATAAATTGCCCGCCGCAGAGATAAAAGCCATTATCGCCGATGTGCTGGCGCGCACGCGCCTCTGCGATTTTGCCAATGCCTATCCCAAACAACTCTCCGGCGGCATGAAACAGCGCGTGGCCATTGCCCGCGCATTGGCGGTGCGGCCGGATGTTATGCTGATGGATGAGCCGCTTTCGGCATTAGACAGCCAGACACGTGAATTGCTGATGGATGATTTGGTATCCTTATGGATGCGCCAGCCTTTTACGGCTGTTTATGTGACCCATAATCTGGCTGAGGCTGTGCGCCTTGGCCATAAAATTGTTATCTTGTCACGCCGCCCCGGACGTATCAATAAGGTCGTGACAATTGATACGCCGCTTGATCAGCGCCATCTGGCCGATCCGGAGCTTGATGTTAAACAACAGGAATTATGGGCATTAATGCGTGATGAGGCTATGGCCGCCGATCAGGAGCTGTTGAAATGACAAAAACATCAGGCCTTGAATCAGGCGTAACAATCCGCCCTGTACCCTTTCGCGGCGGCGGCTTTGCGCCGGTTAAAGTGCGTTTTATTGCGCCGGTTCTGTTTATTGCACTCATTGCATTGGCTGAATTTGGCACCCGCACCGGTTTTATTTCCAACCTTACCTTGCCGCGCCCTTCTGCCGTGCTTGGCACTTTTTATCAGCTTTATGATACCGGCTTGTTATGGAAGCATTTATTGCCATCTCTGCAGCGTCTGTTTGTGGGGGCAAGCGCCGGCATTATTGCCGGTGTTCTTCTTGGCACAATGATCGGCCTGTTTTCCTATATCCGCGCCGGTCTCGTGCCATTGATTGCCGCACTGTTTCCCATCCCTAAAATCGCGCTGTTGCCGTTGTTTGTGATCTGGTTTGGCATTGACGAAATGTCAAAATATGCGCTGATTGCTTTTGGCACTTTTACACCGACTGTTGTGGCCACTTACGGCGCTGTTGATAATGTGGACCGCAGCCTGATCCGCATGGGGCAAAGTTTCAATCTGAGCTGGTGGTCGCTCATCCGCAAAATTGTGCTGCCGGGCGCTTTACCCGGCATTCTTTCAGGCCTGCGTGTTTCTGTGGCTATTGCCATTATTTTGCTGGTGGCCGCTGAAATGCTCGGCGCGGAATATGGCATTGGCGCTTATATTCTGGAAGCCGGCTCACTTTATGATCTTGAGCGCCTGTTTGCCGGCGTTACCATTCTCTCCGCTCTCGGATTGATAACCAGCTGGATCATTGGCCGGATTGAGCATTATTTTCTCAGCTGGCGCTGAAGGAACAGGCACTTAAAAATATTGTTTTACCGTGCCTGTTCTCAGCGTGAATATCCTATTCAACCCAGTCTGTGCCGCGTTGAGGAGACTGGCAACCATAAGGCGGCAGGGTTTTGGTGCCGAAATTTTGCTTCAGCTGCATACAGCCCCAATAGCGCAGGGATGCAGGCATATAAGATTGCAAAGTGATGCCAACTTCATCAAACGGGTCTTTGGTATTGGTGACATAGCTGTACCAACGCTGGCCGGCAAGGGCAATGGCGGCAATCACCACAATCAGTACAAATCGAAGCAGTTTTTTCACAAAACCTCCAGCATTTTCAGATGCATGTTAAAAAATTACATAATAAACACATAATCATGTTCAGAAAATGCCTGTTTGGCATTCAGGCTGTTTTTATAACAATAAAACCGGCCGCTTTATATTGCAGCCGGTCTTAATATCTGCAGACTAACAGTCTTTTTAATTAATAGCGGGCATCTTTTGGTTTTGGCATGTTCGGCCAGTCATGAACCTTGCCGGCAAAATCCGGCCGCGGCATATGGGTAAAATATTCTGACACATCCACAGCCTCCTGATCAGTCAACACACCGCCCTGCCCCAGCGGGCCGCCCAAATGCACACTGACAGGCATATTATATTTTACAAAAGCTGCCGCCTTATAGGTACGTGCCATACCCGCACCAATATTAAAACTGTCATCACCCCAGAGCGGCGGGAATATATAATCACCAAACTGGTCTTTCATCCCCTCCCCGTCATGGCCATGGCAGGCCGCGCATTGGGCTGCATAGATAGCCTTGCCCTTTACAGGGTCGGGTATCAGCGTTTCATCAATCTTGCCAGCGCCTGAGACCTTGACCAATTGCCCTTTCGGCACACCCTGGCCAAGCCACTTCATATAAGCGATCATGGCTTCCATTTCTCTGGATTTAGGATCAAGCGGCTTACCGTTCATTGAACGCTGAAAACAGCCATTGATACGCATCACCAGATCAACTTCCTTACCTGCGCGCGGCATGACACGCGGGTAAAAATTATAGGAATTGATATAAGGAGCGCCTTTATCCAGCTTGCCCTGGGACAAATGGCAAGAGTTACAGTTCAACCCCGCACCGACATTTTCAGGCAAAAGGCGGGCTGTCTCATTCAACAGCCGCTTGCCATACATGATTGCATCGGCATCCGGTTCCTTAACGATCAGATCATCGCTTGGAACGGTATATTTGCCAACCACATTGCCATCGGCATCCACCACATCAAAAGCCGGCACAGGCTTGGCATCGATACGTGAAGGCTGCACGATAAATGTCCATCCGGCACCTGCGGCACCAAGCGCCACAATAAAAGCTGCCGCTGTTCCGATCCAGAATTTCCTGCTCATTATTTTGCCTCCGGAACATAGTGCACAGGCTTGTGCTCAATCAGATGACGCATCCGCGCAATGTCACTTTCTTTGATATGTGAGCCATGATTGCCCCAGCCATTGCGGATAAAATTGAGAATATCTGCAACCTGTTTATTGGTGAGATGGGCAAAGCCCGGCATTTTAAACACCATCGGATCATGCGGCGTATCTGCCATGGCTGCACCATCCAGTGTCAGCTGGATCAACGAGCTCGGATCTTCAGCAAAAACGATGGAATTACCGGCAAGGGCAGGGAAAATCCGCGGTGCCCCACGCCCGTCAAGACGATGACATGCCGCGCAATGATCCACATAACCTTTGGCACCCGGTGCGGATAAATCACCTTCACGCAAGGCGGCAGTTGTCACATCCTGTTTGGGTGTCCATTGCTGCGGATGCCCCGCACGCGCAGGCAGTTTTTTCAGATAGCGCGCAATGGCTGTAAGATCATCATCTGTAAGATATTGTGTGCTATGGGCCACCACATCCGACATACCGCCAAAGGCAGCCGTGCGATCATTGCGCCCTGTTTTCAGAAAATCGACTATTTCTGCTTCCGTCCATGTGGAAAGGCCTGTGTCTTCATCGCGCAGATTTTTTGCATACCAGCCCTCAAGCACCGAGCCGGATAAATATTTTCCGCTCTTGTCATCGCTCAATGCCGTTTCCTGATAACCAATACCCCGCGGGGTATGGCAGGCGCCGCAATGGGCAAGCCCTTCAACCAGATAGGCTCCACGATCAACCATCATATCCATGCCGGTTGCCGATGCAAATTCCCGCGGCTGAGCAAACAGCATCTGCCAATAAGCCAGCGGCCAGCGCATATTCATCGGCCAGGGCAATGTGGAAGGCTGATTATCCTGCTCAACAGCTGTGACCTGCGACATGAAATAAGCATAAAGCGCTTTAATATCATCATCTTTAACAACGACATAAGACACATAAGGCATGGCCGGATAAAGAGACACGCCATCAGGGCGCACACCACGGCGTACAGCGCGCTCAAAATCGCCATAGCTGTAATTGCCGATACCGGTTTTCTTGTCAGGTGTAATATTGGTGGAATAAATTGTGCCAAGCGGGGTCTGCATGCCAAGCCCGCCGGCAAATTCCTTGCCGCCCGGCGCTGTGTGGCAGGCAATACAATCGCCGGCCCGCGCCAGATATTCCCCTTTTTTAATTAACTCCGGATCCTGAATATTAACTTCAGCTTCCTGTTTGGGAGCATACCAATGGTGGGAAGTAACAGCGACAGCATAGCTTGCGCCAAACAATCCTATGCCGCATAGGATCAATGCCTTAACAAGCTTCATAATAAACTCCTGAGTCGTCTCTTTCCTGTTATGTGCGACGTTCAGGCAGCTTTCTCATTGATCAAGATCAATGGCAGGGCACATAAAGCGCGAATATGTTCTAAAAAATACAGGCGGGGAGGAATAAGCCACTCACCCCTCCCCTGTTAAAAGAATTTTATATTAAAAATGCTTATCAGGTCACACTTCCCCATTCTGTCCAGGAGCCATCATAAAGACGTACATTCTCATAACCGATCAGTTTTAGCGCCAAAAACAACACTGCCGCAGTCACACCGGAACCACAGCTTGTTACAACCGGCTTATCCTTAAGCACGCCTTGCGCCTCAAAAATAACCTGCATGGTTTCAAGCGGTTTGAATGCACCCTCTTCCACCAGTGAGCCATAGGGAACATTCACCGAACCCGGGATTGAGCCGGAGCGCACATTGGCGCGTGGTTCCGGCACAGCTCCGGTAAACCGCTCTGCAGAGCGGGCATCAACAATATGGGCTTGCCGGTGTTTGGCAAGAAGAACCATTTCTTCAATAAAAACAATATTTTCCGGCGCATAAGATGGCTTGAATTCAACCGGTTGCGGTGTAGCTTTGCCACTTTGCGTGGCAAAACGCTCTGCCTGCCAGGCAGCAATGCCGCCCCGCAAAATATGAAGCTTTCTCGCGCCCATAATATAAAACAGCCACCACACACGCGGCGCAGCAAAAAGGTCGCCGGTTTCATAAATCACAATTTCATCATCAACCTTAATGCCAAGCTTGCCAACAGCAGCGGCAAACACCTCCGGCGATGGCACAGTATGCGGCAAAGATGATGCGGGATCGACAATTTCATCCTGATCAAAGAATACTGCGCCCGGAATATGGACTTTTTCAAATTCTTCAGCGCAATTGCGTTTTGCAGCCGGCATATACCAGGATCCGTCTATAATTTTCAGACCGGATTGACCCTGGCGCTCTTTCACCCATTGCGGTGTTACAAAAATATCTTCCGGCGTCATTCTGTTCCCCGTGAGTCACTCAGCTGTTTATCAGAGTATAACCCCCGTTTATAATCGCAAGTGCAGATTTTTGTTAATTGCCGGTTTATCAGGCGCGCCCGTTTCCAGCAAAGCTGTTTTACCGGAAATAAAGAGCCATTATTTGCAAATAATGGACAATGAAAGGATGTTCTCGGCAATTTATGCCCTGTTTACGCAACAGATTGTTCACAGTTCCGAGCTTTTTCTTTTGTGCCGGCTGATATAAATAAGCCCTATCAATTTCGCTATTGCTAAAAAACAAAAATCTATAAAAGGCTCACCAGTATGACAAGCAGTGTAATTTCTTTTCTCAAACAGCGCCGCACCCAATATGCTCTTGGCAAAGATCTGCCAATCTCCAAAGACGCAACCATTCGTCTTATTGAGGAAGCCGTGCGACAAGCGCCGTCCTCCTTTAACTCACAGAGCTCCCGCATTGTTATTTTGTTTGGTGCAGAGAGTGAAAAGCTTTGGAATATAACACGTGAGACGCTGCGCAAAATTGTTCCTGCTGATGCGTTTGCACCAACCGATGCAAAAATGAACAGCTTTGCAGCCGGTGCCGGCACAGTGCTTTTCTTTGAAGATCAGGAAACAATCAAAGACCTGCAGCAAAAATTCCCGCTTTATGCGGATAATTTTCCGACCTTTTCAGAACATTCATCCGGTATGGCACAATTTGCGGTATGGACATCGCTTGCCTCTGTAGGCATTGGCGCCAGCCTGCAACATTACAGCCCGCTGATTGATGATGAGGTAGCCGCGCAGTGGAATATCAACCCTGCATGGAAAATGAGAGCGCAAATGCCATTTGGCGCCAATGCGGCACCTTTTGCGGAAAAAACATATATTGACGATGCTGAACGTTTTAAAATCTTCGGCTGATATTTTATAATCTTCCAAAGCCCTGTCGTTTGTTGCAAGACGGCAGGGCTTCATTCGTTTTTGCAGCATTTATTACCTGTTTTAAACAGGAGGAAACAGCCTGATCGCGGTTTTTAAACTTCATCCGGCTCTTGCCTCAACAAAATGTGTATAACCCTCCCCTGTTCTGCCCCGCTTTTGTAACAAGCCGATTGACTCTGTGCAGAAGAGTCCGTATCGAGAGATGATTAAACGATTAATCAAGGTCGCCTTTATGCCGGACCCCGTGCAACCCAAACAAACGATCAATCTTAGCGATGTGGCTAAGGCTCTTGGCGTGTCGGTTGCAACTGTTTCTAATGCCCTGTCCGGAAAGGGGCGTGTTTCAGCAGCGCTCATTGCCCGTATAAAAGAACAGGCCGCGCGCATGGGCTATGTGCCAAGTCATACAGGACGAGCCTTGCGCACAGGACGCAACAGTGTTTTGGGGCTGGTGCTGCCCGATATTGCCAATCCTTTATTTCCGCAGATCGCACAGGCAATTGAGGCTGCGGCCGCTGCGGCCGGCTATGGCATCCTGATTGCCGATTCCCGCGGGGATATCAGCCTGCAGACCGAGGCGATCAGCCGCCTAATCGAATATGGCGTTGATGGTCTGGTGATTGTGCCTCGTCTTGGCACACGCATTGCCGGTCTTGATATTCCCGTTGCGGTGATTGACAGCCCCTCCACCCCCGGCAATACGGTTGCTGCCGATCATTGGCAGGGCGGTGAACTGGTGGGGCGGCATCTGCTGTCATGCGGGCATCAAAAAGTGCTGCTCATCGGAAAAAATCCGGCTTCTGTTGTGCAAAGCGACCGGCTTGGCGGCATCCGTGCCGGCCTTGGCAAACAAACGCATATTGAAATTTTGTGGATTGAGCAGCATGAGGCAGAATTCGGCAAAGGTGCCCATCTTGGGCTTAATGCAAAAATTGCCGCCGGCGTTACCGCGATTGCTGCTGTTTCCGATGTGCATGCACTGCGCGCAATAACCGAACTTTATCACAGCGGCTATCGCGTGCCGAATGATGTGAGCGTGATCGGTTTTGACGATCTGTTCTGGGCTTCCGGCATCACGCCTGCACTTTCCACCGTGCGCATGGATCTGCCGCGCATTGGCGAGATTGCCATTGCCTCCCTGATTCAGGCGATTGAGGGAAAATTACAAAATCATCAAGGCCCGGTTCCCGCATTTGGCAGCGCCCGCGTGCCGATGACACTGATACCACGCCAAACCTGCCGCTCCTTACTCTCTGAACACCATCCAGCAAAGGACTATGAAAGTGCTGAAGAAACTCATCGCCGCATCCACTCTGGCGCTTTTGACCACAGCGTCTTACGCAGCTGATCGCACCCTGACCATTTCGGTATACGCTTTTGCGCAGGATGATTTTCAGGAAATTCTCTATAAGCCGTTTGAAGAAAAATGCGGCTGTAAACTGGTTGTTGAAACCGGCAACAGTGTGGAACGCCTTGCCAAGATGGAAGCCAATAAGGAAAATCCGGTTGTGGATATGGCCGTTGTTTCCATGGCCGATGGGTTGCAGGCTGCCCGCGCCGGCCTGATTGACAAGATCGACACTGCAAACTTATCCAATTATGACAAGCTCTACGACATTGCCAAAGATCCGAACAAGGATGGTATGAGCGTTGGTTATACTTTTTATGCCACTTCAATTGTCTATCGTACCGACAAGATGAAAATCGAGTCCTGGGCTGATCTCTTGAAGCCTGAATATGCTTCCCATATTGCTTTTCCCAATGTGACAACCAATCAGGGCCCAACAACACTTTACATGCTGGAAAAAGCCCTTGGCCATGACAGTGCAGATCTTACAAATGCCATTACGGCTGTTGGTGAAAAAGCCGATGATATTGTAACTTTTTACGTCAAGTCCTCACAGCTTGTGCAATTGATGCAGCAAGAAGAGATCTGGGCGGCGCCAATCGGGCGCTTTTCCTGGGCGCCTTTTACCAAGCTTGATCTGCCGCTTGCCTGGGCAACGCCAAAAGAAGGCCAGACCGGCGGCATGAATGTGATGGTTGTTACCAAGAATTCCAAAAACCGTGATCTGGCACTGCAATTTATGGATTTCTGGCTCTCCACGGAAATTCAGGCCAAAATCGCTGAAAAACTGGTTGATAGCCCGGCCAATAAGGAAGTGAAAGTGTCTGATGATGTTGCAGGCAATATCACCTATGGCGAGGAAACCGCCAAGAGCCTGCAGCTTATCCCGTCCGATGTTGTGCTTGATCATCGCGATACATGGCTGAAAGAGTGGAACGCCAGGGTCGGCCAGTAAATCCGGCCTTCTGTTCATGCTGCCCGTAAAATTTTTAAAATTTGCGGGCAGCTTTCTGTTTTGTTTTGCGCCTAATCTGCAAAGGCGGTTTCCGCTTTTATCCGGCAATGTTTTTTACGGCACAGCATAAGCGCCGCTTCACCGCCGGTTTATATAAACCGGCTGTCCTAATAGGAAAGCTCATGTTCAACAACCGCACCGAGGCCTTGTGGCTGGCATTGCCGGCAGCTCTTTTCGCGGCACTTGTCTTCCTTGTTCCTGTTATACTTTTATTATCTGAAGGTTTCAGGACAACACAGGGATGGACAATCGCCCCGTGGGTTGATTTTTTCTCCGAGCCGATGAACCGCACCGTCTTCTGGCGTACTTTGCGGCTTGGTCTGGAGGTAACCATTGTTGCAGCAATCATTGGCTATGCCACCGCATGGGCAATTGTTGGCATGCCCGCCGGTTCCAAGGGTCGGATGATCGGCCTGATCATGCTGCCAATGATGATTTCGCCGGTTGCCCGCACCTATGCGTGGATTGTTATTCTGGGGCGCACGGGCATTATCAATCAGGCTCTGCAATTTATCGGGCTGAGCGATGCACCAATACGCCTGTTATTCAGTGAAACCGCGATATTTATCGGTCTCCTGCAGCTGTTCCTGCCTTTGATGGTTATTTCACTGATCAGCGCGCTGGAAAACCTGCCGAAAGATGTGGTGCCTGCAGCACGTGTGCTTGGCGCAAGCTGGTTGGTGATCTTTGCCAAAATCATTCTGCCCCTGACCAAAGAAGGGCTGGTGATCGGCGGTACATTGGTGTTCACCGGTTCACTCACCGCCTATATCACGCCGGCGATACTTGGCGGTTCCAAGGTTTTAATGCTGGAAACCCTGCTCTACCAACATGTCACCGTATCCAATAATTTTGCTTCAGCCAGTGTCATTGCTCTCATTCTTGTGGTGATGAGTTTTGCCGCCAATGTGCTTTTGAAGCGTATCGCTACTGTTAAGGCCAAAAAATGAACCCGCATTCGCTTTTCCGGCTGTTGCATCCGGCCAATCTGGTTCTCTGGCTCGTTATTGTGTTTCTGATCGGGCCGTTTGTCATCATTGTTGCCGCTTCTTTTTCAGCGGGCGACACGCTGGCGTTTCCACCGCAGGGCTTTTCTTTGAAATGGATCTATAAGGTCTTCACAGTAGAAAGTTTCCGGCAAAGTTTTATCACATCCATGGTTCTGGCGGTTGGCGGCACAGTCGTGGCGCTCATGCTCGGTGTGCCGGCAGCCTATGCGATGGCGCGTTATAAAATGCCGTTTTCCGAAACCGTACGCACGGTTGTCTCTTCGCCAATCATTGTGCCGGGCATCATTGTCGGTCTGGCGCTGCTGCGTTATTTTGTGGTGCCGGTTGGCATGCCTATAACCCTGGCATTGTTTTTGGCGCATACGGCACTGGTGTTGCCCTATGCCGTGCGTGTGGTTTCAGCCAGTCTCAATAATCTGCGCTCTGATATGGAAGAAGCAGCGGTGCTGCTTGGCTGCTCGCGTGCCGGCGCATTTTTCCGTGTGGTCATGCCAAATATCAAGGGCGGTATTCTTTCCGCTTTCATCCTCGGTTTTGTTACCAGTTTCAATCAGGTGCCGGTTTCGCTGTTTCTCTCCGGCCCCGGTGTGCGCACTCTGCCAATTGATATGCTGGGCTATATGGAAATCGTCTTTGATCCCTCCATTGCCGCTCTCTCCTCACTGCTTGCGTTTTTGTCCATGGGCATTGTCCTGCTCGCAGAACGCTTCCTAGGATTTTCCCGCTATGTCTGATCAAGCCTTTCTCTCCCTCGACCAGCTCACCCTGCGCTATGGCACAACCACAGCCGTGGACAAACTTGACCTGAGCATTCGCAAGGGTGAATTGCTGGCGCTGCTCGGCCCTTCAGGTTGCGGCAAGACCACCACCATGCGGGCCATTGCCGGCCTGATGGATGTGGCAGGCGGTAGCATCCGCCTTGATGGCAATGATATTACCCGCACCCCCGCCAATAAGCGCGAAATCGGTCTGGTATTTCAGTCCTATGCATTGTTTCCGCACCTCACCGTGTTTGACAATGTTGCCTTTGGCCTCAGGCTCAAGGGCATCAGGGGCGATGAATTGCGCCAGAAAGTTGAGGCCGGCCTGACATCCGTTGGCCTGACAAAATTTGCAAGTCGCAAGCCGCCGGAATTATCCGGCGGGCAACAACAGCGCGTTGCCCTTGCCCGCTCCATGGTGATGGAGCCTAAAGTGCTGCTGCTTGATGAGCCGCTCTCCAATCTCGATGCGCGCCTGCGCCTTGATATGCGCACCGAATTGCAGCGCGTGCAGCAGGAAACCGGCATAA
Source organism: Pseudochrobactrum albidum (assembly GCF_051851455.1). NCBI lineage: Bacteria > Pseudomonadati > Pseudomonadota > Alphaproteobacteria > Hyphomicrobiales > Brucellaceae > Pseudochrobactrum > Pseudochrobactrum albidum. The sequence goes on along the minus strand of NZ_JBPVTR010000015.1, from coordinate 6,236 downwards.
CCATGATCTTCGTAACCCATGATCAGGCAGAGGCGCTGGCACTGGCCGACCGTATTGTGGTAATGCGCGCCGGTGCAATTGAGCAAATCGGCACGCCGGAAGAAATCTATAACGCACCCGCCTCGCGCTTTGTGGCTGATTTTGTCGGCTTTGAGAATGTCTATACTATTCGCGATGGCAAACTTTATTCTGAAACCGCACAAGTGCCGTTAGATGCCGCACTGCCTGAGGCTGCCGGTCTGGCTTTTCGCCCCAAAATCGTCGCACTCGGGCAAGGGCCGCTCAAGGGCATTGTGCGCGGCGCGGCTTTTGCCGGCAATACGCGTGAATATGTACTGGAAACAGCCTTTGGCCAGGTCAAGGCAGATGTGGATGCATCATTGCCGGCCTTTACGCTTGGCCAGGACATTGCCTTTGATCTCCCGGTTGATCAGGCTGCAATTCTGGAGCGGGAGTAAATTACAAATATGGGCGTGTGGATTGATACGGATATGGGCTTTGATGATATTGCCGCTATTTTGGTGGTCAAACATCAGGGGCTTGATATTGACGGTATTTCCCTGGTTTTTGGCAATACGGAACTGGATCAGGTCTGCCGTAATGCTGCAGGTGCGGCACAGATTTTTGGCTGGGATTTTCCGGTCTGCCGCGGGCGTGCCAAACCGGTTCTTGGAAAGATCGAAACAGCCGCCTCAATCCTCGGTGAGACCGGCATTCCGACGCTCGGCCTGAGCCTGCCTGTTTGTGAAGACAACACACAAGGCAATGCCTTTGCCGCGCTTTGCAACTGGCTTAAACATACAAACGGCTCCAAGCGCGTGCTGGCACTGGGGCCGCTGACCAATATTGCCGCACTGGCACTAGCACGGCCTGACCTTGCAGCAAAAATAGACGAATTGGTCTGGATGGGTGGCGGCATTGGTAAAGGCAACCACACGGCTGCGGCTGAGTTTAATGCCTTTGCCGATCCGGAAGCTCTGGCTATCATACTGGCGCATAATTTGCCGTTAAAAATGGTGGAGCTTGATTTTTGCCGCAGGATTCTGGCAAGTCCGCAGGATGCCGAGCCAATTCGTGCGGCCGGCGGCACCAATGCCGCTTTGCTGGCTGATATGACCGGTGGTTTCATCAATATTGCCGTTGCGCGCGGGCGCACAGCTATGGCGCTTTATGATCCGGCGGCAGCCGTGGCTTTTGCCTGCCCTGACCTGGTGCGTTTTGATGCGGCTTTCATTGGTGCGGAACTCTGCGGCTCACTGACACGTGGACGTACCGTGGTGGAAACCCGCGCCAGCCATGCAAGTTTCAACGCCGCCTATGCCGCAGACGGCGATGTGCAGACTATTCGCGCCATTATCTTTGAGGCGCTGATTGCCGAGGCAGCTAAAAAATGAGCAGATTGAACGAACCTTTTGATCTGGCCGCACCTGCATTGCGACTAAAGGCAACTGCGGCGGCACGCGGCGCAGAGGCCTTTGATTGCCTGATTATCAACGGCACAATTATAGATATGGTAACCGGCGAACATCGCCGTGCCGATATTGGTATTACCGGCGCGCTGATTGCCTCGGTGCATGCGCCGGACAGCCGCAAGGATGCGCTTAAGATTATTGATGCCAAAGGCGGCTATATCACACCCGGGCTGATCGATACGCATATGCATATTGAAAGCTCAATGATTACCCCGTCAACTTACGCACAGGCGGTTGTACCACGCGGCGTGACCACTATTGTCTGGGATCCGCATGAATTTGGCAATGTGCATGGTGTTGCCGGTGTGGATTGGGCAATCCGTGCCACACGCGATTTGCCCCTGCGCACCATCATGCTCGCGCCATCCTGCGTGCCGTCAGCGCCGGGGCTGGAACTGGCGGGCGCAGATTTTGACGCTTCTGTGCTGGCCGGCCTGCTGGCACGCCCTGAGATCGGCGGCATTGCAGAAGTGATGACCATGCGCAATGTCATTGACGGCGAACCACGCATGAGCGCCATTGTGCATGCAGGATTAGCAGCAGGCAAACCGGTTTGCGGTCACGCACGCAGCCTAACCGGCTCTGACCTCGCCGCTTTTATGGCTGCCGGTGTGACCTCCGATCATGAACTGGTTTCCGGCCAAGACCTGATGGAAAAACTGCACGCCGGTCTCACTATCGAGATGCGCGGTTCACACGACCATCTGCTGCCGGAATTTGTGCAGGAGCTGAACCGCCTCGGCCATCTGCCACAAACGGTCACCCTTTGCACGGATGATGTTTTTCCCGATGATCTGCTCAATGCCGGCGGCCTTGATGATGTGGTGCGCCGTCTGGTGCGCTATGGCATGAAACCGGAATGGGCCTTGCAGGCAGCAACGCTCAATGCAGCGCGCCGCTTTGGCCGTGATGATCTGGGCTTGATTGCGGCAGGCCGCCGTGCGGATATTGTGATTTTCAATAACTTGTCTGCGTTCACAGCACAGACCGTGCTTGTCAATGGCAGGGTCACCGCAGAAAACAGCACATTATTGCAACCATGCACAGACACAAATGCCGGTGCATTCCTGCAATCCATGAAGATTGGCGCTCTGTGTGCCGATGATTTTCGTGTTTCCTCCAAGGCCGGCCGCGTTGTTGTGGCCACCATTGACCGACCGCGTTTTACCCAATGGGGGCAAGCAGAAACAAACGTAGAGAATGGTTTTGTAGTGCCGCCGCAAGGCGCAACCATCATCGCCGTTGCCCACCGCCATGGCCGGGCTGAAGCAAAACCGCGCGTCGGTTTTCTGCGGGAATGGGGCAGTTGGCGCGGCGCTTTTGCCACCACAATCTCCCATGACAGCCACAATCTCACGGTTTTTGGCGGTAATGAAGAAGATATGGCGCTTGCGGCCAATGCGGTGATTGCCGCCGGCGGCGGCATGGCGGTTGCTCTTGGCGGCAAAATCACCGCTTTGCTGCCATTGCCGGTTTCCGGCCTCGTTTCAGAAGCGCCGCTTGAGGATGTTGCCACGCAATTTGCAAGCCTGCGCACAGCCATGGATGATGTGGTTGACTGGCAGCCGCCCTATCTCATTTTCAAAGCCTGTTTTGGAGCAACCCTGGCCTGTAATGCAGGCCCGCATCAGACAGATCAGGGCATTGCCGATGTCAAAACCGGTCAAGTGCTGCCCTGCCCTGTTCTGCAATCAATCGAGTAATTTTTATGACTGATCCTGTTCTTGACGATATTGCTTTTTTGACGGAGCTGCGCCGTGATCTCCATGCGCATCCTGAGCTTGGCTTTGAAGAGACCCGCACATCGGCTATTGTTGCCAGACTTCTGGAAGAGGCTGGTATTTCTATCCACCGCGGCCTTGGCGGCACCGGTGTGGTCGGCACATTGCAGATCGGCAACGGCACCCGCACTATTGGCCTGCGTGCGGATATGGATGCACTGGCAATGCCTGAGCTGGCAGAGCGCCCCTATAAATCCAAATTTGCCGGCAAAATGCATGCCTGCGGCCATGACGGCCATACAACCATGCTGCTTGGAGCCGCGCGCGCCCTGGCAAAAAGCCGCAATTTCTCCGGCACTGTGCATTTCATCTTCCAGCCTGCGGAAGAAGGCCGCGGCGGTGCCAAACGCATGGTGGAGGAAGGGCTTTTCCGCTTATTTCCCTGCGATGCTGTTTATGGTCTGCATAATATGCCGGGCCTTGATACGGATGAAATCGCCGTGGTTGAAGGGCCTCAGCTTGCCTCTTCCGATAGCTGGCGCGTCACCTTTCGCGGCACCGGCACCCATGGCGCCAAACCACATCTTGGCAAGGATCCAATAACCGCCGTCGCCACTTTTATCGCCTCCCTGCAGACCATAATCGGCCGTGTGGTGGATCCGCTGCAGCCGGCTGTTGTCAGCGCGTGTTCTTTACAGGCCGGAGATCCGAAGGCACTCAATGTTATTCCGGATATTGTTGAAATCGGCGGCACAGCGCGGGCATATACTCCCCATGTGCGCGATCAGCTGGAACAGGAGATCGGCCGTCTCGCGCATGGCACGGCCATGATGTATGGCATTGCTGCCGATTATGAATTTATCCGCCGCATCCCACCGGTTGTCAATCACGCGGATGCCACAGCGCGCGCGTTACGTGCCGCACAGGATGTGTTTGGTAACAAGGTGCGCACCAGTTTTCCGCCTTCCACAGCGGGGGACGATTTTGCCTTTTTCGCCGGGGAAGCGCCGGGCTGCTATGTGTGGCTTGGCAACGGCCCTGCGGTAGATGGTGCGTTGCATCACAATACCGCCTATGATTTTAACGATGAGGCGATTGAACATGGCGTGCGCTTCTGGATCCGCCTTGTGAGCCAGGAATTGTCAGGAGACCATGATGCAACCGCATGAATTCTGGCAAAAACTCTACGCGCCTGAAACATTTGTCAGCAAAGGCGTGTTTGAAACCTTTTTTCCCGCCACGCTGGATGATGGACGCCAGTTACAATTGCCAATCCGCCAGCTTTCCGACAAACAGCATGCGCTGGCATCACTGATTGTCAATCAGGCCGCTTTTGAGGTGGTTGATGCCTTGTCTGATGATCTGGCCGCCAAGCTGAAGGTCTTTGAACCGGATGTGATTGTCGGCCTGCCGACACTGGGGCTCACCCTTGCCAGTGAGGTGGCGCGCAAACTTGGACATAGCCGTTATGTGCCTTTGGGCACTTCACGTAAATTCTGGTATGAGGAAAAACTGTCGGTTCCGCTATCTTCCGTTACCACGCCGGATCAGATTAAGCGGCTTTATATTGATCCGCGTATGCTGCCCCTGCTTGATGGCCGCCGCATTGCTCTGGTGGATGATGTCATCTCCAGCGGTAAATCGATTGTGGCTGCACTCAACCTGTTAAACGCCCGTGCACTCAAGCCTGTTGTTATCGGCGCCGCCATGCTGCAAACTGAGCGCTGGCGCATTGCGCTTGAACAAGCTGGCGCAGATTATGCAGATATAGTGCGCGAATGTTTTACAACGCCGCTGTTAAAACGGGCTGCGAATGACGGCTGGATGCTGGCGGCTTAGCGCGATGCCGGCTTAATCAGGCTACTGATGGCGAGATCTTTTGCAACTCCCGCCTTATGCATGTGCTATTATAGGTTTTACTCAAAGAACTAAACCGGAAAAATGTGTGGCTGCGTTCCGGTTACAGAGATCCAACGGTACATCTACCACAGATAAGACGATCAAGGATATACGGCGCGCAACGGGCAAGCATTATTCGGTAGAGGATAAAATCCGCATTGTTCTGGACGGTCTTCGCGGCGAAGACAGCATTGCTGCACTGTGCTGCCGCGAAAGGATCACCGAAAGCCTTTGTGATAGCTGATCGAAGGAATTTTTCTAAGCGGGCAAGAAGCGCCTTGCTGGCGATACTGCCCATTCGGTGACCAGTAACGAGGTTAAGGCACTGCGTCGTGAGAGCCGTGACCTGAAGGAGGCATTGGCCGACGTCACGCTGGAAAACCGTCTGTTCAAAAAAAGCATGATCGGGGATGGGGGGGCGACGACGAATGGGATATCCCGCCACCGAAAAGCTTGAGATCATCCGACTTGTGGAGCAGTCGCATTTGTCAGCCAGACAAACCCTCGACAAGCTGGGTATTCCAAGACCGACCTTCTATCGATGGTATAATCGGTTCCTTACCCACGGTGTTGAAGGACTAGAGTCCCCACCATTGCGGGTGTGGAACCGCATTCCTGACGACATCCGGGATCATATCATCGCACTGGCGCTCGATCATGCCGACCTGTCGCCGCGCGAACTGGCGGTGAAGTTCACCGATAAGGAAAGTTATTTTGTATCAGAAGCTTCAGTTTATCGTCATCAAGGCCAATGACGCGTTCAGGGACAAGACCTCGCGACCAAATGAGATGTGGCAAACCGACTTTACATATTTGAAGGTCATCGGCTGGGGATGGTTTTATCTGTCGGCCATTCTGGACGACTATTCCCGCTATATCATCGCCTGGAAGCTCTGCACCACCATGAAGGTCGAGGATGTCACCGACACGCCCGATCTGGCACTAACCGCCTTGGCACCTTGCGGTTGATTTTTGAGGGGATGCAGGTGGCAATTCCGCGTTTGGCCAGCGCGGCTCGGAACCAGTCGGCGTCATAGCCCCTGTCAGCCAGCAGCGTTCTGGCTTTGGGGAAAGCCTCGATCATCAGCGCTGCGCCCTTGCAATCATTCATCTGCCCTTCGCTGAGCAGCATGATCAGCGGTCG